>JAJYQJ010000048.1 GCA_021794655.1 Actinomycetes bacterium
CTCATCCACCAGCTTTTCTAAGCCAGACCCGTTGGTCGCGGTGACGTGAGGGATGTGATGCCAGGTAACCCCAACCAAGCGGCGGAGCCAGAAGCCCCGTCCGTAAGGGCGGGGAGGTTCACCTAGCTCCAAGGCCCGGTCGAGCGAGGAGTAGAGCCCCATGACCAGGGGGCTCTACTCCTCGATCAAGACGTCCTTATCTGTGGGGTCAGCCATACCCTGTTATGTTATAACGTTGGTTTACACATGTCGATGGCTCCTACGCTCTTAACCTTTACTGGGAGTTCCCGCGGGCGTTCTTCGCAGACAACGAGCAATTTACATGCAAGTTTCAAGCGAGTTCACTGCCTCACAACGCGTTCAGCGAGCGCCCGGTAGGGCGGGAGAGTAGCGGTCGGAGGTCCATACTTTGACCAATTGGGACTAACGTTCTACCTACGATGATCGCAGCAACTCCTGTCCCACTTTCGGAAGCCAAGGCCCACCTGTCCGAGCTAACGAGAAGAGTACGCCTGCAGCACGAACGGATCACCTTGACTCGCAACGGCGAGGCTGAGGCCGTCTTGGTATCAGTTGACGACCTCGAAGGCATGGAGATGACGCTGGAGATCCTCGACGATAGCGAGGCAGCCGGCCGCATCGCCGGCGGGTGAGATCATCGCAGCGCGGGTCGTTCTCGACGTCGATCACCGCTCGGATATCAGCCACCGTCCACAAACGGGACGCTGACCACGCGGCGTCGACTACGAATTCGTGGTCGGGAACGTCGTGGCGACGGTCGAAGAACGTGCAAAGGGGTTGCGGGCCTTCCTCTCCTCGCTCAAATACCGTTTCGCACTTCGACACCTGACCGGATACTGAGAATCCCCCACCCAAAAGACTGTTTCGCTTTCATTGCGAGCCCTTCTATGCTAGACAATTGCTCAGACCGGGTTGGAGCGACAACGTTAGCGAGAGTCCAAGCACTGGTCGAATAGCGATATTCAAAGGATCGGAGAAAGACCGACAGGAGGGTGGCCGTGATGGGTAGCGACAAGACCAAGTTAGACACCGTACTGAGAGGCAGGCTCGTCCGACTTGCAATTACCGCGTCTATAGTGCTCTCGACGTTCGTCGGTACGATCGCTATCTCCGCGATCGACTCCGCACCAGCGGCCGCATATCCGATAGGTCCGGGCTACTGGCTCGCAGCTTCAGACGGCGGGATATTTTCGTTCGGCCAGGCCCAGTTCTACGGCTCAACCGGTGGCATAACGCTCAACAAGCCGATCGTTGCGGCTGCACCATACCCATTTCTCGAGGGGTACTGGCTCGTCGCGTCAGACGGAGGGGTCTTCTCCTTTGGAAGCGCGAGGTTCTTCGGCTCGATGGGCGGAAAGCCGCTCAACAAGCCGATCGTCGGAATCACCCCGACGCCCTCTGGCCTCGGCTACTGGCTCGTCGCGTCAGACGGTGGGATCTTCTCCTTCGGCGACGCTAAGTTCCACGGCTCAACCGGCGGCATGACGCTCAACAAGCCGATCGTCGGGATGGCGGCTACCCCCGACGGCGGCGGCTACTGGCTCGTAGCCAGTGACGGCGGGATCTTCTCCTTCGGCGACGCCAAGTTCTACGGCTCAACCGGTGCGATGACGCTCAACAAACCGATCGTCGGGATGTCGCCGACACCGACCGGCGCAGGCTACTGGCTCGTAGCCAGTGACGGCGGGATCTTCAGCTTTGGTAACGCTAAGTTCTTCGGGTCGACCGGTGCGATGACGCTCAACAAACCGATCATCGGGATGATGGTACGGCCTCCTCTCGCGGTGAAGGTCGACGCGTACGTCTCGAACTCGAGTGAGAACTCGAACTGGGTCGATACTCCCTCAGGCTGGCAGCTCCAGCTCAACAACAACGCTGGTGGCTCAGTCCCGGCGGGTGCGCGGGTCCTCGGGGTTGCGGGGCTCAACGTCTCCCAGCTCCAGACTCTCGGCTTCACCGTCGCGAGTGGAACGTGCTCGGTAAACGAACCGTACTTCCTCTTGACCGCGACGAATCCGACCACTAAGGCGACCGACACCCGTGCTTACACCTGTCTGAACGGTGGTGGAGGAGCGAGCCCGACGTTCAATCCGGTTACAGGTGCTCCAGGCGCCGCCCCGCTTCCAGCGAACGACGTCGTCGCGAGTCTCGACATCGTCGACAGCGGGACCTCGACGGCTCTTACGAACATCCAAGCAGCAGGTATCACGGTCACCGACTACCGGACCTTCACGGCAGCCGGGACCGCTATCGGCTAAAAGGGCCTGACTTCTTTTGGAGTAGCCTCGTTCGATACACTGAGCTAACCCCTATCAAGGATAGACAATAGGCTCATAGGAGGCTGGCCTCGTGCCCGTTAAGAATCAACGTGGCCCACGTCGTAAGACCGTCGCGGTTATCGGGGGAGGCATCTCGGGGTTAGCTGCCGCGTGGGAGCTGACCGGCGGATCGAACGGGCCGGACGCGACGAGCCCTCAGGTAGTCCTCCTCGAGGCCGACGCCCGTCTCGGAGGCAAGATCGCGACCGGGTCGATATGTGGTCAGTCAGTAGACGTCGGTCCCGACGGCTTCCTCGGTCGCCGCAGGGAAGCAGAGCTACTCTGCCGTGAAGTCGGTCTCGGTGACGCACTCGTACCGATCGCCGCGAACGGCGCGTCGCTATGGGCGAGAGGCCGGCTCCGTCCGCTCCCCGACGGACTCGCCCTCGGCGTACCGACAAGGTTCTGGCCGCTCCTTCGATCAGGGATACTCTCCAAGCACGACTTAGCGAGGGTCCTCCTCGACATCGTCTCGCCGAGACCCGACACGCGAAACCCTCTCGGCGACCGGGCGGTCGGTCCCCTCGTCGCGCGAAAGCTCGGCACCGCGGTCGTCGACTCGCTCGTCGATCCACTCATCGGAGGGATCCACGCGGGAACCGTCTCGGATATGAGTGCCGCCGCCGTCTTCCCGATGCTGTTAGCCGTCGGGCAGAGCAGGGGGAGCTTGATGAAGGCGCTACGGCGCGCCGTCGCAAAAGACGCAACCCCGACGGGATCTCCAGACCCAACAGAACCGCCGATCGACGTCTCTGTGGACGAGTCGCCCGAGTCAGGAGATAGCGACCCGGGAGACAGCGACCCGGGAGATAGCGACCCGGGAGACAGCGACCCGGGAGACAGCGAATGCCGGGAGGGCGGGGGGGCCGCGCTCCCGGCATTCTGGAGTTTAGACGGTGGACTCCAGTCGTTGGTCGCGCGACTCGTCGTGCTGCTCGAAGAACGCGGAGTTACGATACGCACCGCCTCCTCGGTGGATCTGATCGACAGACAAGATCCGAGGACGAACGAAGCGGCGGGCGCCGACGGCCCTACGTGGGTGCTCCACAGCACGACCGGGCCCGTCGAGGCCGACGGAGTCATCGTCACCTCCCCCGCGCCCGAGGCGGCCCGGTTGATCGGACCCCACAGCCAGGACGCGGCGACGCTCCTCAACGGGATCGACTACGCGTCGGTCTCGATCGTGACGATCTCCTATCTTAACGACGCGTTCGGCGACCGGCTCGGTGAACTGAGAGGAACCGGAGGATTGATTCCAAGACACAGCCTCTTCCACCTGAAAGACAAGGCGGAACACTACGAAGCACTCACGACCGCGTTCACCTACCTCTCGGCGAAGTGGCCGAACCTCGCACGTGAAGGAGAGGTCCTCATCCGCGCATCTGTCGGGAGATGGGGGGACGACCGACCGCTAAAGATGTCGGACTCCGAGATCGTCTCGACCGTCGTCTCCGAACTCGCGACGGTCCTCGCTATAGAGGGCGCCCCGAGGGAGGCGACGGTGACACGTTGGCAGAGCGCACTTCCCCAGTACCGGGTTCACCACCTCTTGCGCGTCGCTGGAATCAACTCCGCGCTCTCACGGCTTCCCTCTCTAGCCGTCGCGGGCGCCGCCTACAACGGGATCGGGATACCGGCGTGTATCGCGAGCGGTCGCAACGCGGCGCGCTCGATCCTTCAGACGCCGGTTCTCCAAGGTACCAAGAACACAGACAGATAGAGTGTCGGCGAATTGATCCCGTCGAAACATAGCCGCCCTCGCGCCGCGATCGCTCTACCCTCTATCTTGGCCGGCCTCCTCCTCGCCCTCTCCTTACCTCCGTTCGGGTTCTGGCCTCTCGCCTTCATCGGGTCCGGACTCCTCTTCTGGCGCCTTGAAGGTCTAAGGATGCGCACGCGGTTCTTCTCCGGATGGCTCGCGGGGCTCGGGTGCTTCGTACCCGGTCTCTACTGGGCGCACTCCTTCAACACCTACGGCGCGGCAGCCCTCATGGCTATCGAGGCGCTCTCGATGGCGGTCGCCGCCGCGCTCGTCCCTCGTAACCTATTGAGAGGCCCGGCGTTCGTCGGAGCGTTCACGATCTTAGAAGCGATCCGCATGACTTGGCCGTTTGGCGGCCTCCCGATCGGCGGCGTATTCCTCGGCCAGGCGGACGGTCCGCTACTTCGAACGGCGAGGATCGGCGGACCGCTCCTTCTCACCGCGCTCGTCTGGGGGAGCGGCGCCGTCCTCGCAACTCTCGTCGTCGGCCTCCTACGATCACCTCACAAAAGACCGACAAATCCAGTCCTCGTCTCCCTCGTCGGAGTCGTCGCCGTCGTCGTCGCCGGCTACCTCGCCCCAAACGGCGGACCTCCGGTCGGCCGCCTCAGCGTCGCGTCGATCCAAGGAGGCGGGAAACGAGGCTTCGATAAGGAACAGGTCAACCCCGCTACCGTCTTCGCCGCACAGCTCGCCGCGACCTACGAGATGGAACGAAAAGACGCCCACCACACCCCTCGACTAGTTCTCTGGCCGGAAGACGTCATATCGCTCGCCGGACCGCTCCAGGGCTCGTCCGTTGGTGCGACGATGGCGCAGCTCGCAAGCGGGCTGCACACCACGATCATCGCCGGCGTCACCTCGACGGTGTCTAGTACCGCGTTCGACAACATGGCCGTCGTCTGGGCGCCGAACGGCCACATCGTCGCGCACTACGAAAAAGTCCACCGGGTCCCCTTCGGCGAGTACGTCCCCTACCGCGGGTTCTTCTCCCACTTCGCGAACCTCTCCAGAGTGCCGTTGGACGCCGTCCCAGGACACGGTTCCGGGATGGTCAACACACCGGTCGGAAAAGTCGGGATCATGATCTCCTACGAGGTCTTCTTCGCGAACCGCTCCCTCCCCGCCGTCCGAGCCGGCGCACAGCTCCTCTTGGTCCCGACCAACACCTCCTCGTACGCCGCCTCTCAGATTCCAACCCAAGAGGTCGCGGCCGACGAGATACAAGCGACCCAAGAAGGACGGGACCTCGTCCAAGCCGCCCCGACCGGGTACTCGACCGTCGTCAACAACAACGGACAGCTCCTCCAACGAAGCGTCCTCGGCAAGCGCGACGTCATCCTCGCGACCGTCGCGATGAGGACCGGGCGTACGATCTACGAACGCTTCGGCGACCCACCGGTGCTCCTCGCATGCGCCCTCGCACTCGTCCTCTCATGGATCAAAGCGCGTCTCGCCCGGCCGGCGTGACGTCGCCACCGTCCGGAGGTCTCGGGCTTGATTGGACCAGCCGAGCTGACATGTCGGGTAGGCAGGTGACAACCCATCCTCGCCGTCGTTTCGCCGCTCTTTCTCACATTCACCGGCGTTGCCGGGCGGGCCGACGGACCAGGTACTCGTAGAACTTCGGCGCCGTGTACTCGTACTGACCTTTCTGGGCCTCCTGGGATAGATGTGGGTGATCCGAGGCATCCGGGTTGGAGATTCGGCAGCTCACGACGGGTGTCGGCCCGCGGTCCGGGCCACCGCGATCTGTGCACATCTCGCTGGCCACGCGAAAGGCCCGTCAAGGGGCGGCGGAGCCGGGGCCGGGGGCTTGCGCTCGCCGACTTCGTCAGTATCGCTCCCGACTTCGCCGACCTCTTCGCCGACGTTGCGACCGCTTTCGCGTTCCAACCTTCTTGAGCAATCGTGATTGCAGAACTAGCTAGAAGTGTGTAGTCTTGCAGATATGACCACACTTCGCATGCCCGTCGCCACAGCCTCGAGGAGGGGAGTCTCCAAGCTCGCAGCCGACGCCGAAACTAACAGAGTTGTCCTTACGAGCCACGGTCGGCCGATTGCAGTCGTCGATTCGGCTGAGCGTCTCGACGAGGATCTGCGCCGGGTCCGCGAGGCCTCTCGTTCGGTCGTCGAGACCGTCGCGGACATGGCTCTCGGTCGGACCAACCGACTCTCACTTGAAGAGCTCTGTGCCAAAGTCAATATCGATCCGGCACAGGTCCGTGAACGAGCCGCTGTAAAGCGAGGGTGAGGCGGGGTAGCCGCTTTCCCAACGATCAAGCCGAGGTTGTCTTCGCCGACATCATCATCGAACAGTTAGAGCGCTTCACCGAAGACGAACGGATCGACGTCTTAGCCGAGATCGTCAACCTCTGTCGCGACCCCGCCGGGAAACATCCTCTCCACGCGCCTCTCTCGGGCTGGAACACGCTCGACGTCTTGGGCGGCGACTATCGGGTTGTCTACAAGGCCACGACGTCCGAGAACGTCGGCCTCCTCGAGATCCTCCTCATCGGGCCGCGATCGGACTCAGAGGTCTACGATATCGCGGTCGGCGCGGTAAATACGGGCTGTCTCTCCGAGGACGAGGTCACCCAACTCTGGGAAGCCCTCGGCCTCCTCGACGTCGTCACCGAGGAAGCCGGGCTAGAAGGTTGGGACTACCGACCAACACCAGCGCCAGAGGGAATGCGTCGAGCGGCCGTCGCCGCAGGGCTGATCGACCACGACACAGCAGAACTCCTCGCCAAAGACGAACTCGTTGCGGCCATCGCGTCTGGGTGGGGACCTGACGGCCCCGATCCTAAAAGAGCGCTCGTCGCAGCCCTCGAGCGCGCCCGTGGGAGTGCCGACTTCTCTGCCCGTAAAATCGTCGAACTCCCCAACGACGAGCGTTGTGGCGTCCTAATGACCCGGGCAAGGTCGAACTGCGTCCGCCGGGCCGGGCACCCCGGTCCACATCGGTCGGTCTAGTCGTCGACGGGCCTCGGTCACCCGGTGAACGTCTCAGTGAGTTAGAGTCTCAAACGTGGCGACCTCCATTGACGACCCCGGTCTCTGGACTCCCCTCCCGCTCTTTGAACGACGGCGTCGATTCTGGGTCTCCCTCGTCGCTATCGCGCTCATCGCGCTCATCGTCCGCGTCCTCTACGCCGCCCTCTGGGGATGGCACTTGACCAACGCGTTCAACGACGTCTTTTTCTACCGTGGGGTCGCCCACAGCCTCGCCCAGGGAATGGGGTTTCAAAACACCTACCTCATCAATCCCTCCGCCCATCCCCCAATGTTCCCGATCGTTCTCTCCCTCACCTATTTCGCGAAACTCTCCACCTACGGCGAGCAGCTCATCTTCGTGGCCGTCATCGAGACCGTAACAGTCGTCGTCGTCGGACTCGTCGGCGCCCAGATCCAAGGAGAGCGCGTCGGGCTCCTCGCGGCGGCGATCGGTGCTATCTATCCCGGGTTCTGGCTTCCCGGCTCCCAGGTCATGTCCGAACCCCTCGCGATGCTCGTCGTCGCCGTTCTTACCGCGGTTACCTACGCATTCGTCCGTCGTCCGACGACGATCCGCGCAGTTGGAATCGGAGTCCTCTGCGCAGTCGCAGCACTCACACGAAGCGAGCTCATACTCTTGGTACCACTCGTCGCCTGGCCAATCATCTGGTTTCGACGAACGATCGCTACGCCGACTCGCCTGCGGATGATCGCGATCGCAACAGTCGCCGCCCTATTCGTCGTCACACCGTGGACCGCCTTCATATCCGCCGTCCATCGCAAACCCGAACTCCTCTCCACCCAGATGGGTGCGACCCTCGCGTGGAGCAACTGCATGTACACCTACAGCGGGCCTCTCGTCGGTTACTGGTCCGGCGCCTGCATCGCGCCCGCCTACGGCCAGCCCTTCCCCGGCAACGCCGCACTAACCAGCCAAGCCGAGAGCTACGCCTTTAGCCACATCTCCGGTTGGCCATTCGTAATCTTCGCCCGCGAAGGGCGCGTCTGGGGGTTCTACCGGCCCGCACAACAAGCGCAGCTGAACCACAACAACGACCATTGGAACCTCGGCGTCGCCCAGGCCGAGACGTGGTGCTTATACCTCGTCATCGCCTTCGGCGTCGTCGGAACCGTCGTCCTACGGCGCCGCAGAGTTCCGCTCTCCCCGCTCCTCGGCGTCGTCCTCCTCGTCGTCATCACCGTCGGCCTCTTCTACGGCGACCCACGGTTCAGAGCCTCGAGCGAGGTCGCCCTCGTCCTCCTCGCCGCCGTCGGCCTCGACACCGTCGTCGCCGCCGTCGTCGGCGCCGTCAGTACCAAAGCGACCAGAACCACCGACCCAACACCGGCCGCGTAACTCCCGGCCGGCTACGCTCTCTCCCACTCACGCGAGACACTCACGCGGGACACTCACGCGAGACACTCACGCGAGACACTCACGCGAGGTCGTCTAAAGCGGTGGCGCCGAGTGGACCAAGCGGCCCTTCGCGGGTGCGAAACGACGACCCCGCGTCGTCGATCAGCGGATCTGGCGTATACGGCCCGCAACACCCCACGCCCGATCCGCCGTAAGGACCGGGACGTCCAAACGGTCCCCGAGTGCGACGCAGAGGCGGTCCGCGAGCGATAGGCCTCGACCCGAGCACCAACTCCCCGCAGCCCGTTCCGCGTCTTCAACGGTCACAGGCTCGACGACGACGCCGTAGCTGAGGAGGAGTGAGCGGCAAAGAGCCCAGTCCCGACTATGGTTACGGACCTTCTGGGCGACCTCGGACCAGTTCGCCGCACCGCACGCGCCTCCCGCTTCGAGCGCCTTCTCAACTACCGCCGAACCGTCTTCACCTTGGAGGTAAGCCAGGATCGCCGAGGCGTCCAAGACGGTCAACGCATTCCCGGCACTCAAGGAACTCACGGCGTTCAAGGCGTTCGCTCCCCCGGGTTGCCTGCCACGTCGCGGTCCCGACTACGCCGCGTCTTCGCGCGCCGACTCCGCGCGACGTTCGGCGAGCAGCTCTCCTACGAGGTCGAGTCCGGCCAGGTCTCCACGAACCCGCTCACGCAGCTGCGCACGCGTCAACAACACGAGGCCCGCCAACGTCTCAAACAGGACGACAGGCGTTCCTTCTGCAAGCCCGACGCGCCCGCGAACCTCCGCGGGGATCACGAGCCTGCCCCGGTCGCCCATCGTCACATTATATGTCCCACTCACAATCTCAGTATACCACCGGCGACAGCATAATGGTACGGCAGTTCGCCTCACGTCAACCGTTCTCGCGAAGCCCTCGTGCGAAGCCGAGTAGCCCATCCACAACGACCCCGTCACCTGCTGGAAGAGCTGGGTCAAGAAGCCGGGTTGGTCGGGAGTCGCGAGGCTCTGTACAGTAGGTAGCGACCTCGGTATCGGGTATCTACGACGTAGTGGAAAAGAGGACGCCATGGCGAGTCGGCACCGCGTAGGAAAGACCGTCGGCACGAACCGTCGCAGCGTTCTTCGAACGGTCCACTCGATGACCGCTCTTATGATCCTCGGCACTCTCTTCACAGCGTGTGGCTCGTCGAATTCATCGGTTTCTAACAACGCCAACGCCGTCAGCGTCACGACGGACTCAAACGGAATCCCACACGTTCGTGCTTCGAACTTCAAAGCTCTCGGTTACGGCGAGGCGTGGGCGTTCGCCCAGGACAACTTCTGCACTCTCGCCCAGGACTTCGTCACCGTAAACGGCGACCGCTCGAAGTACTTCGGCCCGGCGAAGTTAAGCCTCGACTACTCCGCGGGCGTCGCCGCAACCAACCTCGACTCCGACATGTTCTGGAAGTCCGTGATCGCGAGCGGCCTCATCCAACGCCAGGAAAATCTCCCTCCGCCGGTCGGGCCGTTGCCCCAGATCAAGAGCCTCTACGAGGGTTACGTTGCCGGGTACAACGCTTACCTGCGATCCGGACAACTCCACGACCCAAGGTGCGCCGGTAAGCCCTGGGTTAGACCGATCACGGTCAACGACATGTTCTTGCGCGGGGTCCAGATCGTTACCGAGGCCTCCAGCCAGCAGTTCATATCCTACGAGGCCGCCGCGTTAGCTCCTCGCGTCCCTTCGCCAGGTGCCCCATCAAAGGGTGCTCCTTCAACGGGCTCCCCGTCGACCGCTAACTCGACCCCGCAGTCCACACCCGCGACGGCCGCGGGTTCGGCGACTAGTTCGGCCGCTCGTTCGGCGACGGCGTCGAACGCTATCAACGCTCCCGCACTCGACGCCGCGCTCGGCAGACCCTCAAAGAGCTTCCTCGGATCAAACGGCATAGGACTCGGATCCCAAGACACGAGGAGCGGCAACGGGATGCTGCTAGCTAACCCGCACTTCCCGTGGCGTGGGACCGAACGGTTCTGGATGGTCCAGCTCACCGTGCCCGGTCAGTACAACGTCATGGGCGGGACGCTTGAAGGGTTCCCGCTCGTTGGAATCGGGTTCAACCAAGACCTCGCCTGGACACACACTGTATCGACCGACTTTCGCTTCACCTTTTACCAGTTGAAGCTCGTCCCGGGCGACCCGACGAGCTACTACGTGAACTCAAAGCCGGTGAAGATGGGCCGTACAACGGTGTCGGTCAACACCGGGCACGCGATACTGCGTCACACCTTCTATACAACTCGGTGGGGAACCGTCATCTCCCTGCCCCAGGCCGGGTACAACTGGACGACGTCGACCGCGTATACAGTCGACGACTCAACCATCGGCGATACGTTCCGAGCGGCGAATCAGTACCTGCGAATGGGTCAGTCCACGTCGGTCGCTCAGCTCCTCGCCGTCGAGTCCAAGTACCTCGCTACCCCGACGTTCAACACGATCGCCGCCGACAACACCGGACACGCCCTCTACGCCGACGTCGGCAACACCCCAAACGTTCCTCTGTCTCTGATCAACTCATGCATGCCCTCAGGACCCGCAAAGCTCGTCTACGCGGTGTCGGGTGCGATCACGTTGGACGGATCGCGTTCTGCGTGTGCATGGCGAAACGACCCCGGGACTCCGGTGCCTGGAATCTTCAACGCCACACACCTTCCCCACACGATTCGAACCGACTACGTCGAGAACTCCAACGACTCCTACTGGTTGGCGAACCCGAGTGCGCCGTTTCCCGCGTTCTCACCCATCGTCGGCAACATCAACACCCAGCAGGACTACAGAACACGCCTCGGGAACCAGTTGATAGCCAAACGGATCGCCGGAACCGACGGCCTCGGACCACCAAAGTTCACGCTCTCCACCCTTCAAAAGATGTGGGAAGGCGACCAGTCCGAAGAAGCGAACTTGTTCTTGGGATCGCTCGTTTCAGCGTGCCGCGCGACGCCGTCGGCAAAGGCGAGCAACGGCACCGTCGTGAATTTGACCGCCGCGTGCAACGCACTAGCCGGTTACAACAAGACCGGATATCTAAACGCCTCGGGAGGATGGCTGTTCTCGCTGTGGGCCGCGTACGCGCCGACCGGATCGGGCCTCTGGGCTGACTCGTTCAACGCGGCCCATCCCCTCTCCACGCCGTCCGTCCTCAACACCGCCAACCCGGCCGTACTCCAGGCTCTCGCCAACGCGGTCCTCAATCTTGAGGCCCACCACGTCGCGCTCAACGCCTCATACGGTCAAGTCCAGTTCGCCGGCCGTAACGGCGTCAAGATCCCTATCCCAGGGTGTGGCACGGGATGCTTCAACGCGATCTACGCCGCGAACGGAAAGGGTGGACCCCTTAACGCCGCCCCTTACGGAGAAGTGATCGACGGATCCTCTCTCGTGATGACGACCGAGTTGACTCCGAACGGTCCGATTTCTGAAGGCATCCTCACCTACTCGCAGGCGACCAACCCAACCTCGCCGTGGTACTCGAACATGACGACGATGTACTCCAAGGGCGAGTGGGTCAAGATGCGCTACACGAGAGCCCAGTTGGCCGCCGATCACGGCGCTAAGACCGTCACCTACGTCGCCCCCTAACCCGATCGTCGCGCTCGTTGCGGTCGCGATCGTCGCCGTTGGCCTACACTGGACTACGTGATCGGTTTCTACTACGGAGGCGGGTCCTACGGGTCCTATTCGTGGGTCATCTTCGCCTTCATCGCGGTGACGTTCGTCGTCCGCATGACAAGCGGACGACGCCGCCGGACGAACTCGACCCGACAACGCTACGACCAGGTACCGTTCAACTCGCCACAACCGGACCAGAGCTCCGCCGCCGCACAAGACAGCGGCGGTTGGGGAGTCGCTCGCTCGGGGATCCCAGCTGGTTGGCTACCGGACCCGACCGGTCGCTACGAAGAGCGTTACTGGTCCGGAGCTGCGTGGAGCGAGCACGTGCGTACTCGAGGCGTACCCAACACCGACCCACCGCCGTCTTGACTCCGGAACCGGATCGCCCGTAGGTCTTTACTCCGGAACTCCCGTAGGAGCAACTCGTTACTCCACCGTCTGGTCTTCGCGGTTCGACGACGGTTGCGGCTGTGTTGGGGCCGTTGGTCGCATCTCGCATCTCGCATCTCGCATAAAGGTCGCGACGCTCGATCCGTGGCGATAGTTCCGCAGTGATAGTTCCGCAGTGATAGTTCCGCAGTGATACTTGGTAGAATATTACTCGATTAGATCATACTATTTAGCGTGATCTAATGGTGGCAAGGAATCCTTTCAGCTACGGGTCGTCTTCGAGCGCGAGTCGAAGATCGAATGACGGGTTGGGGATTTCGTCACAAGCTCGGAGGGATCCGAACCCCAAACCTTCTGACCGGCATGGAGCGATGTAATCGGCGGGTCGGCGGTGCACCGGCAGCAGCGCCATCACCTAATGCTTTGGCTCGTTGGGCGATGAAGTCGAGCATCTCTGCGGGAATCGGACACTCGGCATCAACCGCTCCGCTATAGCGGATGATATCGGCGATTGTTGTCGTTACCAGTCGCTCAGCCGTCGGTTCTGGAATCCCCCATGACGAGCCCTCGGCAACGAGATCCTCCGCGGTCACATCGTGGATGCTCTGCTTGTTGTTGATCCACATTGCTAGTCGGTCGCTGAGGTCTGTTGGTCCATCCGGGGTCGGTACCCCCCTGTAGAAGGTGGTTGGGGTGATGTCGTAGGCCGGGGCGAGGACCACGGTACCATCGGGTGGATGCAGAAGAGAAATGTTCTTGGCGTGGGCATCGGCATTGCCGACGACGACGTTGGTGACTGCAAGCGCCAGCAACTTCGTACGTTCTGACAGTGGGGCAAAGGCCGAGAGAACGTCGGCGACGTCATGCAAGCTAGGGCCTCCCTCCGCTTGGTACTTCCGTCCAGAACGATTGGAACAGTCGACAGCCAACGCTTGGCAAATGTCTTCTTGGTGGATTCGCATAGTACCTTCGGGGGTGAGTTCGCGATCGTAGCGAGAGACGACACACACAGGGCGTCCCGCCACGTCGATCACTTCGGACTCGACGGTCGTCAGCCCGAGGCGTCTAGCGAGGCCAAGACAAAAAACTTCTCCAGCAGCGTAGGAATCCAACCTCATGTCCTGAGGTTTGAGGATGTGCGTCGAAGGTGCTCCGCCAACTGGGCGTGCCCACACACCATCCGCTGTTTTTGATAGGACGAGCTTCTCCTGAGCACCAGGAAGGGAGACCCGTACTCTGTCGTCGGCGCCCAGTGGCCGCTCTTTGATCTGAGAGATCAGCCGTTCTAAGTCTCGGTCAGCGAGTATCTCGACTCCTGCGCCCGATGGCGGCTCCGGCAGGTCACTCGGCTGGATCACGACTGCACCGGCACAGTCGCGCCCAATCGCAGAAACGAGACCAAAGTTGTCCCCACGTGTCACTGAGAACCGGTCGGAGATACTATCGCGAGCGTCACCTTCAGGCAGTAACCCGTCGAAGAACGCCTTCGTGATATCGCCCCGCGGCCGTCGATTCGTGCTGATGGGCATAGACACGGAGAAGACGACCGAACCGGACCGAAAGCGACGCTGGGAATCGTCCGAGAAATCGAAACGAATCTTTCCGTACTTCGGCTCCGTGAGCCTCCCAACCATCGTGCCGTACAGCCACACATCCAACCCCGGACGACTAGCCACAGTCGCGCTCCACGATCGCCAGCTCGAAGCCAGCATCGCGCAGAATGGCGAAAATCCGTTGCATCTGCCGCGTCGACAGACCGGATTCCATGCGGGCGACGTAGGTGCGATCGACCCCGATCTGCTCGGCAATGTCGGCCTGCGTCGCTCCCTGCGTCCGCCGGACCTCGGCAAGGGCACTGCCTAGTTCTGATGAATTGGACGCTCTCCACTCACGGTGGGTAGAAGTGCTCATATCGACACATTACACTTAAACGTCGAACGTGTCAATATCGACACGTTGTTGTGGAGCGCCCGCCGGGCCGATTTGCGGCGCCCGCCAACACCGCAGATCATCGCGGCGTTCGATGGAGCGGATCAAAGCACGCTGGAATACCCGGTTGGTCCGACAGAGCTGTCGGCAGGAACCAACGCATCTGGTACCTACAGCCCTGGTTGCAGTTTGACAAGCTCGGCGAAGTGGTGGACGCCATGTCGACCACCGATGAGGTCGTCATCACCAAGAACGGCACGCCGGGTGCGGTGTTGATCGGTGCCGACGAGTGGGAGTCGATCCAAGAGACCCTGTTCTGGCTGTCCCAGCCGGACATCCGCGAGTCCGTCTCCGAGGCCGACCATGACCCAACTTTCGGGTGATTGTCTGAGATAACCCGGATTTCAATGGCAAATCATGGGTACCGATTTTCAAAGGTCCTGGTTGGAGGAGTATGAGGTCTTTGGGACGTAAATGTAGTGTCCTAATCG
>JAJYQJ010000004.1 GCA_021794655.1 Actinomycetes bacterium
CAGAGCCCTGAGTAGCGCCCAGAACCGGGCCTTGGCGGGGTCTTCCCTGCCTAGCAAACCGAAGCAAACAAACTCATCCACCAGCTTTTCTAAGCCAGACCCGTTGGTCGCGGTGACGTGAGGGATGCGATGCCAGGTAACCCTAACCAAGCGGCGGAGCCAGAAGCCCCGTCTGCAAGGGCGGGGAGGTTCACGTGTGCGCCTTGGAGAACGGCTTGCGCTACCACCCCATGGGTTCGCCGGACTCCAGCCGATTCACCCGGCCCAGGACGGGTTCAATTACCGGTCCGCTGGGCCAGCTAGAAGTGAGTGTGGCATCGAGGTTCTCAATGGCTATCTTCAGGTCGGCGGCGAGCCCTTGAAGTGCCACCTCGGCGTCCGCATGCAACAGCCCCATCGCGACCCCCTCTACGAGGAGTGCTTTCCGGTCGACCTTGGCGAGGGTCGATTGCGGGCCGATGGGTCCCGCCATCCTCCCACTCAAAGCGTGAAGGGCGGCTGTAGCCCCGGAAACATCGGGAAATGCCGGACGTTCATCGTCGCCAAATCGCAGCCTTCGATCTGGGCCGTCGCTGCAACCAAATAGTCGCCAAGTCCGATTCCCACATGGGATCGCCGGTGGGTGCGCATGAGTTCCGCTGCACGCCAAGCGATTCGATCGTTGGCTGGAAAAGTTCGCAGAGAGGCGAAGAGCCGTCCCACCTCTCGGCGCTCCTGCGAACGCATGCCTCCGGCCACCTCGACGACACTTACGGCGCTGGTAGCAAGTGGGCCCGTTGCGCGTCGAGCTTGCAACATCCAGTCTCTCGCTCCGGGCTCGCCCCGAAGATGCGCAATGAGCACGTCCGAGTCAACGAGGATCACCGTCCGCGACGCACATTGTTGAGGTGTCGGGAACGCTTGTCGGTACCACGCTCGAGAAAGTCCTCGTCACTCGAGAGCACGTCGAAGGAAGCTTCGATGGCGGCGAGATCCGATTCGAGATCGCCATCGCTCTGATCGAGGCTCCGATCGATCAACCGACGGATCAGAGCGGCACGCGAAATCCCTTGTGCTCGGGCGGCCTCCTCGATCCAACGAGCCTGCTCTTCGTCGAGGTAGATGTTCGTTCTATTCATACACCAGATTATACACCGCTGTTACCTGGCTGGAGGCACAGTTCAACGAACTTGCTGATGCCAGCAAGACCAGACTTCCGTCGCGAACTGTGAATCAGTGGCATCACGGCTACCCGACCAGACCTGTCGGTTCATTCACTCATGGAGCCGTCCGGGACTCCCTGGATTGGATTCGTCCCGAGAGCGATGACCTCGCCGGACACCACCGAGAAGGGGTTCTTATTGTGTGACCCAAGGCCCACCGGGATTGCCAACCGTAGGTCGCTATTCTAACCGCTCGTGATGACCGGATTCGGTAGGGTCGGCCACCTTGGTCGTAGACTCCGACGATAGCGACCAGTTTCCCGAGACCGTCAAAGTCGTCAGAGTCTCGCGTGTGTGGCCCGTTCGCATGCACCGTAGCGGCGATGAGCAGATCGCAACGCGGCGACGATGGGAACCACCGATCTCTACGACCGCCGCGACGACCTGACCGTAGCTGCGGCCCACGGCGTGGTCATCGCGGTTGATGAGCACGGACGCGTCGGAAGACCGACGGACATCTACAGATCCTGATCGACGATGCGATCGAGGTCGGCCTTCGCGTTGTCGTTTCGGAGTTCCCGCTGAGCGATGGTCTGGGCTATGACGAAGAGTGTGGCATTAAGAGCTACGAATCGCGACACCCAAGATCCCTGAAGCTAACCCAGCCGTTCTCGCACTTCGGAGTGGTCCGAATACGATTGCCTACGGCCCACCCCGGACGTCTTCACAGTTGGAGACGGCTTGCTTTATATTCGAACCTCTTGCAGACATGGTGAACTCCTTCGCTAGCGGCGTTGTGTCCGTCTATGGGGTTTGACGACACAACCCGTCTCGAGGCCCTCGGTGTTGGCATTCTCGAAGCAGACCCACGCACACGAAAGAGCCGTTGACCACACCTCCGCCTGTGGATAACGGTTGGTAGGAAGCCTCTTGACTTGTCGTCGGCGCCGGGATCAGGTCAGAGAGGAGGAGGTGGACCCCAAACGTGAAGACCTCGCGCCGACTGATTTCGGACACCTTGCCTCCCCGCGCTATATGTGTTATCTATAGATCTATGGAATACAGTAGATCGGAAGGCCGCGAGGCTCTCTACGGTCAACTCGCCCGCATCGGCAAGGTCGTCATGCATCCGAAGAGAGTCGAGCTGCTCGATCTGCTCTGCCAGAGCGAGCAGAGCGTCGAAGCGCTCGCCGCGGCGACCGGGCTAAAATTGACGACCGCTTCGGCCCACCTCCAGGTGATGCGCCAGGCGCGCCTCGTCGAGACCCGCCGAGTCGGAACGCGGGTCTACTACAGCGCTGCCGGCGACGAGGTCTGCCGTCTCGTAACGACCCTCTCCGATCTCGCTAAGGCCCGCTTGGCGGAGGTCGATCGAATCCTTTCAACCGTCGGGGCGGATCACCCGGACGCAACGCGCGTCACCCGCGAGGAGCTGTTGGAGCGGGTGCGTGCCGGAGACGTCGTCGTCGTCGACGTGCGTCCCGCCAACGAGTACGAGTCCTGCCATATTGAAGGCTCTCTATCGATCCCGCTAGAACACCTCGAAGCCCAATTGGAAGAACTCGACCCCGACGTCGAAGTCGTCGCGTACTGCCGGGGCCCGCTTTGCCTGTTGGCCCCCGAGGCGGTTTCTAAACTGCGCGCCCTCGGACGTCGAGCCATGTGTCTTATAGACGGGCTACCCGAGTGGCGACAGGCCGGCCTTCCGGTCTCTTCGGGACCCGACCAGCGTTTCGAAAAACCCACAAACGACGTCGCAACCGGGAGGAAGGTCTGATGAAAATTCTAATTCTATTGAACGATCCCGCTTACGGAACCGAGCGCTCCTACAACGGCCTCAGATTGGCCGGCTCGCTCAGCCGCCGCGACGGCGTCGAGGTGAAGGTGTTCCTCTTCGGCGACGCCGTCGGTTGCGCGATTGGGAACCAGAAGGTCCCCGACGGCTACTACCACCTCGATCGGATGATCTCTTCGGTCGTCCGCCACGGTGGAGAGGTCGGTTGCTGTGGGACGTGTATGGACGCCCGTGGCCTATTGGAGGAGAGCCTCGTCGACGGAGCGCGACGTTCCACCCTCGACGAGGTCACGGAGTGGACGTTGTGGGCCGACAAGGTGGTCACGTTTTGAGTACTACGCGAACTCAGGCAGTTCGATCCGATCGATCGGACACAACGCGATGAGTGCCCGCGTGCGTGTCGTGATCGTCGGTGGGTCCTTCGCAGGTCTGACGACCGCGGTGGAACTGCGGCGTCACCTCGACGAAGACCGCGCTGAGATCACCTTGATCTCCAACAGAAGCCGATTCACGTTCATCCCCTCTCTCACTTGGGTCGCAACCGGGTCTCGCCGTATCGATCAGATCTCTTTTGACCTGGAGAGTGCACTCGCTAACAGTCGGGTTAACTTCGTCAACGACGCGATGACCTCCATAGACGTCGACGCGAACGTCGTGATAACCGAACAGTCCAAGTACCCCTACGACTTCGTCGTGATCGCGACCGGCCACAGGAGCGCCAACGAAGCCGTCGACGGCCTCGGTCCCTTTGACGGGCCAGGGCACTCACCGATGTCTCCGCGAGAAGCCGAGGAGCTCTCCGTTGCTCTTAACGCCCTGTTGAAGGAGCCCGCGCCGGTCGTCGTAGGCGCCGCACCGGGCGCGAGTTGCATAGGCCCGGCATACGAGCTCACATTTGAAATCGACCATATCCTGCGCCGACGCAAACTCCGGCATCTCGTACCGATCTCATTCGTCACGCCCGAGCCGTACCTCGGACACATGGGGATGGGCGGAGCCGGCAAGATCAGACAGTTCCTAGAAGGTGAGTTCGAAGAACGCGATATCCGCTATAGAACTTCGGTCGCCGTCACAAAGGTCGCCGACGACAGCGTAGAGGTCGACGGCTCCGATTCGATCCCTTCAGCCCTCTCGATCGTCATCCCTCCGCTCGCCGGCGTCGACGCAGTCGCAAAGAGCGAACAGATCGCCAATCCAAAAGGATTCGTTCCAGTCGACCAGCACTACCGGCACCCAGAAGTCGACCGCCTCTACGCCGTCGGGGTTGCAGTCGCTATGGCGCCCGTCGAGAGCACGCCTGTACCGGTCAACTTCCCAAAGACCGGCCACATGACAGAGCAGATGGCGCGCGTAGCGGCCGAAGATATCGCCGCAAGAGTCGACGGAAGAGAGGGGAGTACATCCGCCCTAGGTGCGCGATGCATCCTCGACATGGGTGGGACCGCCGCCTTTCTCTCCGTGAACCCGGTTCGTCCACCGCGCAACGATATTCCCAAACTCTCCGTCGGGTACCGATGGCTGCTCGCGAAGCGAGTTTTCGAGCGAACCTACCTCTTCCACGCCAGTCGTGGGCGGCGAATGCCAACCACCCTCGGATGGTGACCGCCGCCGGCGCGACGCCTCCGATCGGCGCACTACCGCCCGCTGAAACGTTGCTCGCGGTCTGCGCCCACCCAGACGACGAGTCCTTCGGGCTCGGCGCGATCCTCTCCGCCTACGACGAGCACGGCACTCGTGTGCGCGTCGTGTGCTTCACCAGCGGCGAGGCGTCGACTCTTGGAACCTCGGCCCGTCCTCTCGCCGAAGTTCGTCGCGAAGAACTCACCAAAGCCGGATCGGCACTCGGAGTCGACGAAGTTGCGATGTTCAACTTCCCCGACGGCCACCTCTCGGACGTCCCGCTTTCGGAGCTCGCCTGTCGCGCACACGACTCCGCCGGCGACGTCGATCTCGTCTTGGTCTTCGACGAGGGAGGGATAACCGGTCACCCCGATCACTGCCGCGCGACCGAAGCCGGCATACTCATGGCTACCTGGCGCCAGCTCCGCGTTCTCGCATGGGCCCTCCCGATTTCGGTCGCCGATCAGTTGAACGCCGAGTTCGCGACGAGCTTCGTCGGACGTCTCGACTCCGAGCTATCGATCGTCGTCAGCGTCGACCGATCGCGCCAACGTCGCGCGATCGCCTGCCACGCCAGCCAGTCCCAAGAGAACCCAGTCTTGTCGCGGCGCCTCGAGCTCCTCGGGGACAGCGAATACCTGCGTCAGCTCGCGTAACAGCTCGACTCGCCGCTGCGCTCCTCGGTCGCTCTTCCGTCGCACTCCTCGCTCCCAACGGCCAGGACGCCCAGTGAGTACTCTCTTACTCTTGGACGTCCAGCATGGCGGGGAAACGCCGGTTCGACCCGCAACGACGAACTGGAGATAACGAACCGGCGATGGCGAAGAGGATAAGAAGGATGTGGTCGAGCAGATGAACGACATACTTATCGGAGGTTGTGCGCTCGCCGGTGCGCTCGCCGGGTTCGTCCTCGACGGCGTCGCCGCAAGCGTCCCTCCAGCGTCCGAGCCGAACACCGCCAGCGCTAACGACGACGGATCGGCAACTCCAGTGACGCCGGTTGAATCCTCCGAGAGCAACGTCGCTTTCGGCGACGGGTCCGATGTGCTCGACACTCCCCCTCCCTTCGATCCCGTTCCCGCTTCTCGTGGTGTCCCCGGTCGCGCCCGTTCTGCGCCTCGCGTGATCGAGCGCGTCGGGGTCGCGGCGGTCGCGGCGGTCCTCCTCGCCGGCGCGGGAGCCCGATTCGGCGCCGTGCCGGTGTTGGCGCCCTACTGCGTACTCTTCCTCGGCCTCGTCACCGTCTCCGTCGTCGACATACGAGTCGGTCTCGTTCCACGCAAGATTCTCTATCCCGCCGGAGCCCTGATGGTGATCGGCCTAACCGCCGCGTCGTTGCTCAACGGCGACGTCCGTTCACTCTTATACGCTTTAGTAGGCGGGATCGTCGCCTTCGTCGTCTTCTTCGGCATCTGGTGGTTCTACCCGTCAGGGATGGGATTTGGCGACGTCCGGTTGGCCGGCGTGATCGGTGTCGGGCTCGGTTGGCTCGGCCCCCTCCATATCTACGTCGGATTCCTCATCGCGTTCGTGATAGGCGCGATCTACGGGATCGTCGTCATGGCGTTACGTGGGACCGGACGAAAGACCCGCGTCCCATTCGGTCCCGCCCTCGCCGTCGGCGCGGTCGCCGGTGTCTTGTTCGGCTCGGTCATAGTAAACCACTGGCTTCCAGGACACACCTGAGGATTCGACCGCGAACGGCGAATCGAGGAGGGGAGGGCCAGTTCTAACAGTCGGAGCGGCGCCTTGGCCTCGCTCCGAGGGACGTAGCTGTTTGGATATGCTATCTGCATGGATACGCAGACACGCAATCCAATCGACGATCGGGTCGCCTTCGCGGCCGACACCTTCAAGCTGTTGGCAGATCCGACCCGGCTGCGGATCGTGTGGGCGTTGTTGCACGGCGAGCACACCGTTAACAACCTCTCCGACCACGTCGGTGCGCAGCCCGCGGCGGTCTCCCAGCACCTCGCCAAGCTTCACCTGGCTCGCATCGTGACGCGGCGGCGGGACGGGACGTTCTTTCACTACTCGATCGACAACGAGCACATCGGGCGCCTCGTGGAAGAAGCTCTTTTCTGTTCGGACCACGTCGTCGCCGATCTCCCAAACGACCACCGGCACACGAAGCCCCGTCATCGGGTGGACAAGACCGCATGAGCGATCCTCATACCCACGTTCACGACGACGACGATCACGGCGAGGCCCACCACCGGGACCACCAGCACCACCATGAGCACAACGACGCCCTGATCGCCAGGTTTCGCTCAATGTTCGTTCACCACAGCCACGATGTGACAGGCTCCCTCGACCAGGAACTCGTCGCGAGCAGCGACGGAATGCGTGCGCTGAAGGTCTCGGTAGGGATACTTCTCCTCACCGCCTGCATCGAATTGGTCATCGTCGCGGTCTCGGGGTCCGTAGCGCTGCTCGGCGACACGATCCACAACTTCGCCGATGCGTTGACCGCCGTCCCCCTCGGGCTCGCCTTCTGGCTGGGACGGAGGCCCGCGACCAAACGCTATACGTACGGCTACGGAAGAGCCGAGGACCTGGCAGGAGTGGTCGTCGTCGGCATCATCGCTGCGTCGGCAGGGTTCACCGCCTTTGAAGCGATCGATCGCCTGATCCATCCCCAGAGCGTCCACGAGGTCGGCCTCGTGATCGCCGCCGGACTGGTCGGATTTGTGGGCAACGAACTAGTCGCCCGCTACCGGATCCAGGTCGGGAAGAGAATCGGTTCAGCAGCCCTCGTCGCCGACGGGCTCCACGCCCGAACGGACGGGATCACGTCTATCGCGGTGGTCGTCGGCGCCGTCGGCGTCGCCGTCGGCATCCGCGCCGCAGATCCCATAATGGGCTTGGTCATTACAGTCGCCATCCTCGTAGCGCTTCGTAGCGCTTCGAGGGACATCTACCGACGTCTGATGGACAGCGTCGATCCGGCAATCGTTCACCAAATCGAAGGTGTTCTTGCGGGCGTCGACGGCGTCGAGCACGTCGACGAGGTCCGGGTCCGCTGGGTCGGCCATGAGCTTCGCGCACAAGCGATCGTCGTCTCCGACGGTCAACGGTCGCTCGCCGAGGCTCACGCCATCGCGGAGGAAGCCCACCATCGCCTGCTTCATGAGGTGCCCCGGCTCACCGAGGCCCTCATCCACAGCGATCCCGGCGTGGGCGGCCTGGCAACTGGGCACGACCTGACCGCACATCACTTCGCCCAGGGTTCCTAACTGCTCGGCTAGATGAGGGCTGTCAATCGCTCATTGGGCTCGGACCGTCTGGGTCGAGTAGATCACTTCGACGATACGAGAAGCGAAGAGACGAGGCCGTCTGGTACCTCTTCGTAGTGATCGTGTTGAAAGCGAACCTTTCCCCTTCCCCCGGTGAGCGATCTGAGGTCAACCGCGTAGCGTGCGATCTCCGCCGCCGGGACGAGGGCACGTATAGTTGAGTACCCGTCACTCGTCGGCTCGGAGCCAAGTATGCGGGCGCGGCGAGAGTTGAGATCACCGAGGACGTCTCCTTGAGCTTCCGTCGGAGCGACGACCTCAACTTTGGCGACCGGCTCGAGCAGTACCGGCCCCGCTTTGCTTAGGGCGTCGCGCAGTGCGATCGCGGCCGCGGACTTGAAACTGAGTTCGTTCGAGTCGACTGGATGGTACTTCCCGTCGTCACAGGTGACCGATATATCGACGACAGGAAAGCCCAGCGGACCAGAGGTTTCGGTTACTTCACGCACGCCTTTTTCGACGCCCGGGAGGTACTGGCGCGGAATCGCCCCACCGACGATCGCGTCGTGGAACTCGAATCCCGCGCCCCGTCGCATCGGTTCGACTCGAAGGTGGCATACTCCAAACTGGCCGTGACCTCCCGACTGCTTCTTGTGCTTGCCTTCGGCGTCTGCGGGATGAGTGATCGTCTCACGATAGGGGATTAGTACCTCTTCGCGTTCGACGTTGACCCCAAACTTGCGAGAGAGGCGTTCCGAGGTGACCGAGAAGTGGACTTCACCGGTAACACCGAGGACGGTCTGGTGTGTCTCGTCAACCCTATCGACGCGCAACTGGGGATCCTCGTCGCAGAGCCGCCGAAGGGCCGACATCAACTTGTCGTCGTCGGCCCTCGAGGAAGGTACGACCGCGACGAGAAGTGGGGGAGGCTCGGGCTGGAGGGAGTTCGAGTACGCCAAAGTGCCCTTTGAGGCCAAGATGTCCCCGGTTGCGGTACCGGAGAGACGTGTTAGCGCAACGATATCTCCCGGCGCCGCCTGGTCAATCGGTGTCGTCGATCGGCCCTGAAGCGAGTAGATCCCATGAATTCGTTCTTCAGCGTGGCTCCGCGTGTTGACGACGGTTGTCTCCGGGCGCAGCGTTCCAGAGAGAACCTTGCACGCGGTTATCTGGCCACTGTGAGCTTCAGAGATCGTCTTGAACGCGACGACGATAGGTTCTGCATCCAAGTTGGATTCTACGTCGACTGTCTTCTCCTCTAACTTGAGCGTGACGCTACGACGATCGCTCGGAGACGGAGCGAGCTCTACTAAGAGTTTGGCGAGTCGGTCGACACCGACCCCGGTTAAAGCCGACGTACACACAACGGGGAAAACCGACGACGATCCAACTCCCGCTGCGAGGGCGTCTTGGAGCTCCGCCTTCGAGATCGGGTCGTCGGCCAAGTAGCGTTCCATCAACGCTTCGTCGCCGACCACGATCCCTTCGATCAACTGGTCATGGATCTCATGCTCTGTGTCAACGAGGTCTTCTGGGATCCCCCCCTCGTTACCGGCGGGAAGGGCCGCGGACTTTGAGCCCGGAGTCGCTGCGACGTCGTAGATCGTCGCGGTGTCGTCGAGCAGGTCTATGACACCGCGAAAGTCGTGATTGGCGCCTATCGGGAGTTCGACAGGTGCGACGCCAGCACCGAACGTCGCTCGGATCTGATCCAGTGACGACTCGAAATCGGCACGGTCCCTGTCGAGCTTGTTGACGACGAGGATGCGAGCAAGACCGAGTTCCTCTGCGTATCGCCAAGCGTCTTCGGTCTGGGCCTGGACCCCTTCGGTGGCACTCACGACAATCACCGCGAGGTCAGCGACGCTAAGCCCGGAGAGCATCTCGTATGAGAAGTCGGGGTAGCCCGGAGTATCCAAGATGTTCACACGGACACCGTCGAGGTTGAACGACGCTACCGCGAGAGACAGAGACATCTGACGAGCCGTCTCCTCTGGTTCGAAGTCAAAGACGGTCGTGCCCCGCTCCACCGAACCGGGGCGATCAAGTGCCCCACACGACGAGAGGAGCGCTTCAGCAAGAGTCGTCTTGCCTGCACCGTGGTGCCCGACGAGGGCAACGTTTCGTAGTTGTGATGAGGGTCCGTTCGACACTTTATACCTCGCTCTCGCCAAATGTAGTACGACAAAGAGCGCCGGTCCATCGCGTTAGCGAGCAAGCCGGGACTATCGACGGGCTGACGGACTCGCTTTGGCGTCGACGAGAGATCCTGTTCAGGGCCGTGCCGGTGGGATCGCCCGGCGGCTCGTCGGGGTGCTAACCTTAGTTAAACAACACTCATTGCGAGGAGGAACGTGTGAGGAGACCTCGGTCGTCGCAGGTAGCCCGGAGGAGGCTGGATGTTCGACGGTAGGTGGAGAGACGCTGTTGACCGGAGCACAACTCCAGTCGGTCGATCCCTGCACCGTTGTGGCATCTCTGCAGACGTCTTGACCGCGGCCGGCCTCGTCTCGGCCGTCGCTACCGCAGTCGCGGTCGCCTCCGGGCACCTCCTCTTGGCGGTCCCACTGTTGTTGTTGACGGGTCTGCACGATCTATTGGACGGGCCCGTCGCCAAGGCCGGTGGCACCGCGTCGGTGCGTGGAGCGTTTTTCGACTCCGTAACCGATCGGGTGTCAGACGCAGTTCTGATGGGCGGAGTCTCTTGGTATCTCATCTCTACACACAGGGGTCATCTCGCACTGTTGCCGTTTGGGGTCCTCGCGATGGCGTCGATCGTTTCATACCAGCGCGCCAAAGCGGAGTCACTCGGCCTTTCAGCCAAAGGGGGCCTGATGGAGAGGGCGGAGAGGATGATCTTACTCGGCGTCGGGTTCCTCGCTTCGTGGCTGCTTGTCCCGGTGCTATGGGTACTTCTCGGACTGGTGACCCTCACCGCGATCGGACGCTTTGCCCGGGTGTGGCAGATCGCAGAAGGACCGACCCGTGTGAAGCGACCGGCCGAGGCGCCCTCGGAGGTCTCGCTCAGCGACGAAGAACTCTCGGGGACAGACCGCGAGGATCGCGAGCTGTCGCGGATCGCTATTCTTGTCGGTCGCTCCCGTTGGAAGGACGCACGGGGCGACTCTAGGTGGTCGGGATGGAAAGAGGGCGCTTGGTTCAAGACCGCAGGGTCTCGCGACGACGAGCCGCTCGCACGCTGGCGTGCGAGAAGGCGTGAGGCGTTGCTCAACCGCCCCGAGAGGGCGCCGCGAACGCGCAGGAGGGCTCAGGGACGACACGTCCGCACGAGGCGCACGACAGATCCGGGGGGTCGTAGGTCCTGATCGGCATCGAGGAACAAACTCCTCGCGCACCCAGTTCTAGCGGTATTAGTTCTAGCGCACCCGGTTCTAGCGGTCCCAGTTCTCGTGAGAGCTCTCCTAGTGAACGTGTAGGTACCCTTGCGAGAGCGATCCGTTCGCGGCTGAAGTTTGAGACGTACCGTCTTATCGGGTCTTGCGTCGCTCGGCTCCCCGAACGAGTCGCGTACGGCGTTGGAGTTCTCGCCGGACTCACGATGTACCGCTTCTCTGGGTCTCGTCCGATGGTTGAACGGCACATGCGTCGGGTTCTCGGTGAAGATCCCGATGCTCCAGGCGGCCAATCGAATCCTCACGGTGAGCTCGTTCGTAGGTGGGTACGACGGTCGTTCGTCTCGTACGCCCGGTACTGGATCGAAGGCGCCCGACTTCCTACGACAGAGTCGTTCAAAATCCGTGGCGAGATGGTGGTTGAGCCGGGTTTCGAGCGCCTGAGAGAGGCGGCGTCTGCAGGTAGCGGTGTCGTTCTGGCGCTTCCCCACGTCGGAAGTTGGGAGTGGGGAGCAGCTTTCATGGCGACCGAGGGACTAGCGATGACTGCGGTCGCGGAGCGCATAGAGCCCCCCGAACTCTTCGACTACTTCGTAACCCAGCGCAGCGCGATCGGCCTCTCCGTCGTACCGCTCGACGGCCGAGCTGGAGCGAGCGTCACGGGTGTACTTAAAGCGGGGGGGATTGTGGGGTTGTTGTGCGATAGAGACCTGACAGGCGACGGTGTCGAAGTGGAGCTTTTCGGTGAGAAGACAACTATGCCTGCCGGGCCGGCGACGCTCGCGTTAAGAACTGGCGCCGCACTCATGGTCGGGTGTGTCTACAGCGGCCCGGGGCGCGACCACTCTGCGTTCGTGAGCGAGCCGCTTGACACGACGAGGAAAGGGCGGTTTCGAGAAGACGTGAAACGCCTGACCCAAGAGATTGCGCTAGCTCTGGAGAGTTGCATACGAGTCGCACCAGAGCAGTGGCATCTGTTCCAGCCAAACTGGCCGAGTGATCGAACACCCAGAGCGGACACCTCGGAGATAGAAGGCGACGTAACTCGTTGAACGATCGCACAGATCACCTTAGGATCGCAATGGTGTGTCCTTATAGCCTTTCGCGCCCGGGGGGCGTCCAGGGCCAGGCTGTGGGACTCGCGGGGTCGCTGCGTCGCCTCGGTCATGAAGTCGTCGTTATCGCTCCGGACAACTCCAGCTCTGTTGGTTACCGAGAGGTTAAAGATGAGGCGACGTACGTCGCGGGGCGTGGGGTTAACGTCCCCTCGAACGGATCCGTTGCACCGGTATCGATCTCTCCACTCGCGACGAGGCGAGTGACTCAGTTCGTAGGGCGTGAGCACTTTGACGTCGCACACCTCCACGAGCCCCTGGCGCCGCTTCTTTCCTACGGACTCTTGATGAAGCGGGTCGTTCCACTTGTTGGGACTTTCCACCGGGCGGGTATCGGCGGCGGGTATAGGCTCTTCCGCCCCGTTGGTAGGGTCCTAGCCGACCGTCTCGACGTCAGATGCGCGGTATCGAACACCGCGGAGGCGACGGCACGGGTCTTGGTCGGTGGAGAGTACAACGTCTTATTCAACGGCATTGAGATGGAGAGATTTGAGAACGCCGTGCCGAATGCGTCGACTCGGCCGAGCATCTTGTTTCTCGGTCGCCACGAACGTCGCAAGGGACTTGAAGTGCTCCTCGAAGCGTTCAGCCGATATAGCGGTCCGGCCGTCTTATGGGTAGCGGGCAACGGTCCACTTACACAGACGTTGAAGAGCCGTTACCCAGAGTCGAGTCAGATCAAGTGGCTCGGGCTTCTTTCTCCAGAGGAGGTCTCTTCACGGCTCGTCGGTGCAGACGTTCTATGTGCTCCGGCTCTCGGCGGGGAGTCGTTCGGGATGGTCCTACTCGAGGCGATGGCGGCGATGTGCTCGGTAGTCGCTTCCGACATCGATGGCTACAGGCTCGCCGCGTCGGGACACGCGAGCCTCGTCACACCAGGGGATCCAGACGCCCTACGGCGTGCTCTTGAGACCGCGATCGGCGAGATCGACATGCGTACTGGCAGGTCATCGACTGAAAGCCTGTTGGAAGCAAAGCGCTACGCGAGCGGGTGGTCGATGGATAGGTTGGCCGTTGAGTACGTGAGTGAGTACTTTACCGCGATCGAGCGAGTTGCCCAAAGAGTTGCCCAAAGAGTTGCCCAAAGAAAAGAGCGGTAGCCTTTCCCCCGATGAGTCCTCCGAGAACCTCGAATGAGACCCCCGACTCCCCCCGCAGGGCCGGTGGCACAGCTGGAGCCAAGTCGCGCCCGACGTCTCGCTCAAGGTCTCGCTCGAGGGCTGCATCTACGTCGAATACGCGTGCGCGGGCCTCTTCTGCTGCGAAGGGGCGCTCGAAATCGGCTACCGCGTCGACCTCGCTTCCTCCTCGCAAGAAAAAGCCCGATACAAAAAAGCCCGATATAAGAAGGCGTCCGGCGGGAAATCCCGCTCGGAGTTCGGACTTCGCTGCCGCACGAACCGAAGTGCGCGAGTCGTCACTGGATCTAGGTTCACGCTTGGATCACGGCGACGACGCGTTCGCGTCGCCGGCCGGTCGATCGCTCGGGGAACTCGTCGACGCGAATCGACGTCGTGCCCGCGGAATCGCTCTAGGTGCTGCTGCGATCGTCGCGTTGCCGATTGGCGCTGGAGCGGGCGCGATAGTCGCACTCGTCGTGGGAGTTCTACCGGCGATAGCTGCGGCACTCGTCTTGTGGGTCGCAGCCACCGTCGCGGCAGGCGGCTTTATCCACAGTCATGCGACAGAGTCGGTGCTTAGACTCCTCAGGGCGCGCCCGACCGAAGTCGAGGCGTTCCCGAGGCTCTACAACGTGGTGGAGGGTCTATGCGCTACATACGGCCTAAGACCTCCAAGAGTCATGGTCGTTCAAGACGAGGTTGCAAACGCGTGCGCGTTGGGGGTTAGTTCCAAAGACGCGGTGTTGGTTGTGACGACCGCGCTGGCCGAGAGCTTAGGACTTATGGAGATCGAGGGCGTCGTGGCTCATGAGTTGGCCCACATGAAAGTGCGCGAGAGCGCGGTGTCGAGTGTGTCGATCTCAGTCTTGCGACACTTTGGGAGTTCCAGAGGTAGAGACCGGATGCTCTTGGGCCTAATCGGGAGGGGAAGGGAGTTCAAGGCCGACCAGATGGCAGTTCGAGCGATTCGCTATCCGACCGGCCTTCGCGACGCGTTGATCGAACTTCGATCGCCCGGAGAGCTGCAGCGGCAGTCTTTGTTCTCACGGCCAGCTACTGCTTGGACGAGACACGTGTGGATAGACCCGAGTTATGCGGGGAACGAGACGGTGGACACCGGCGACGGCGAGAAAGGGGTGTCGCAGTCTTCGTTAGAACTCGATTCGACTCTGGACTCAGTTGACGTGAGGATTGACGCACTCGCTGAGTACTGAACGGTTCTGGCGCACGTGGGAGCGACCAGCTCTATCGCGGCTGTTCGCCAAGATGCTAGAGACCCTTGAAAGAAAGACGGTCCTGAAGGTAGGATCTTCGCTTTGACCAGACCGCGTCCCGCAAGCCCCTGGCTTCAGCCCTGGGGTCGAGGGACACTGGCGGCAAAGCCGCCACAGAACCAAGGTCAGCGTTGGTGACACACCCTCGTTGTA
>JAJYQJ010000023.1 GCA_021794655.1 Actinomycetes bacterium
GCTGACCAATCGGCGCGCGTCGGATACTAGGCGGGCAGGAACACCTGGGCCGGAAGGATCGGTAGCCAAATTGGCGTTTGCTGAGGGAAACCAGAGAATATATGAGTTCTGCGTGGATCTCCTGGGTGCAGAGGGAACGCTCTATGGATCAACTTACCCAAAGCTCAGGCCGACGGAAGTCACGCTGGGATCGAACGACGCAAGAAAGGCGTTCCTACGCTCGAGGGCCAATTCTATCGAGGGTGGCACATCCGAGGTCATGCGCAATATCCTCGCAGAGCGTGTGCTGGGGCTGCCTGGCGAAGTGCGGACCGACAAGACGGGTGCGTGGAAAGACGTTCCGAGAAACTAATTCAAACGACGATCCTCCGTAGCCGCCACTGCGCGAGCACAGATAGGACGAGCGCGATTGCGAGCAGAATCGCGATGTCCGGGAGGACGCCGAGGATTCCGGAGTTGGCATAGATGAGGCGTATGAAGCCGTCCATCGCCCAAGCCTGAGGGGTGAGATCACCGATCGCCGCTATTGACGGGTTGACTACCGAGAGTGGCCATAGACACCCCCCGAGCATCCCACCGGCGAGAGCGACGATAGCTCCGACTGCGACCGCCTGTTCATTCGTGCGAGCGATAGATCCAAGAAGAGTAGAAGCGCTTGCAAAGGCGAGTGAGAGGGACGCGACAATCATCAACGTGGCGATAGGGTCACCCCATTTGATCTTGAACAAGAAGTCACCGAGGACTATGAGGCCGGTACTCTGCGCTACCGCGATGATGCCGATACCGAGAATCTGACCTGTAGCGACGTCTCGCGAAGTGAGCGGGGCCGCGAGAGTACGCCTTAAGATGTTCCGCCGTCGCATTTCGACAAGTCCGGCCGACAAGACCAGTGCGGTGATCCCTGTGAACAAGACGAGGTCGGCAGGCCCGACGTAAGAGAAGGGGCTAATAGGATTTGGCTGTCGAAGCTTTTTTAGAGACGAGTTGGTCACGGCGATGGTACTCGTTAGAGGAGTTCTGGTTGCCGATGTTGCTCTCGCGTCTGCACTCAAGAGGTTTATCGCGACGACTACGGAGGAGTACGCTTGGAACACCGCTGGTTGCGCGCTTTGAGCGATGAAAACCAAATGTCGATCGGAACTCGAAGAGCTGGGATCTGGCTTTTGGCCAGGCTGCAGGGATCTGAGTGATGGTCGACGGCTAGTTGTCGTGTTCAAAGGTATGACGAGGCCGGCCACGACCCGCCCTCTCAAGATGTCGTCCGTCAGTGAACTTTGAGATCCCTCGAGACGAATCTTGACGGAACCGAGATGGTTGAGAAGCGAGAGTATTGGGGCGCTGGAGGCGACACTTTCACGAGTGCTCGTGGCAACGTCGGAACGTTGAAGGACGACACCGAGTGGCACCCGTGATCCACCGGTCAAGAGTCCGGAGCCGAAGATCAACACGACGGGGACGATCGAACCGACGAGTAGAAGCCTCCTGTCACCGACTGCGCGACGCGCTACGGAGACGGCTATCACAACTATCGCCTGGAGATGTCGAATCATGACGGGTCCCAAGTGTGATGGAGTTGCGGGAGTGAGTCGGGGACGAGCGGGTTGGTCATGGCTTCATCATCGAGTTGATCCGCTTCGCGGCGATTGTGATCGTCACTAAGGAAATGAGGCAGAGAACGGAGAACGGACCGACGACTGAGCGAGCGGAGCGATGCTCGAGGGCGAGCCTTCCGAAGCCAACGAGAGCCCATCCGTTTGGAGTGGCGAGACTGGCGACCTGAAGGAATCCGGGCAGGACACCGGGAGGGAGCATGTTTCCTCCAAGGAGCGCGAGCAGGAGTCCGACGATCAACGCGACGGCAAGGGCTTCTCTTTCGTCTCGTGCGAAGGAGGTGATCAAGAAGGCGATGCCACCCATTGACAGGACCGATCCGATGCACATCAAGAGGACACCTGAGGTACTGCCCCAGTTGGCAGAGAACAAGAGGACGGTGGTTCCCCATACCGAGAGAATCGAGAGAAAAGAGATTGAAAGAATAGCTAGCAGCTTGCCGACGACGATCTGGGTCGGAGATATTGGCGATGCGACGAGTCTTGCGAGTGTGCCTCGTTCGCGTTCGAGAAGGATCGAACGAGTTCCAAGACTTGCGCCTACGAAGATGAATATGACCGCGACCGACGGTGAGAAGTAGTCGAGGACACTCTTGGGTCCTGATCCGATCGATCGAACTTGAAGAGTTGGAGCTATCGGGAGCGATGGAATCGAAGCGGCGGTTGTGAGTACGCGCGAAGCGAAAACGGCGGGGTTCGACGTTGGTTGACGCAGGGAGTACAGTCTCAACGCTCCTTCGTAGATCTTGAGGGAGATCCCAGAAGCGATAGATCGGGCGACTGCGTTGGCATCGGGGGAGTTGGGCGAAACTACGACGTTGAGCCCGTTTGTTTGGACTCCAACCCCTGGCGAGACGACCGGTCGCAAGAGTTGGGTCAAGGTTGCGACGGTGTCTTTTGGAACCGCGTCGACGTTTTCCAAGTGTGCGGTGACCTTCGGCCTCGAGGGATTGGGGGAGTTGCCCTGGCGCACGGTGACGAGCCTGGTTGGGGTCGGCACAACGACTCCGCCAAGGAGTGCCCCGCTGTGGATGAGCTTAAGCAACGACCTTGGATTGGAGACGTCGATGACCTGCACCGAGGGGGGGTTTCCGGCAGCGATGACACCTGTGGCGACTACGTGTTTCAACTCGGCGTTCGGATGTGGTTGGACGAAGGCAACTCCTATGCGGACCTCTTTGGCGACTGGGCCTTGGCCAAATGCGAAACCTAGGATCAAGGCGAGGAGGAGTGGAGCGACGACAGCCAAGATCAGCAGTGTTAGATCGAGGAAGCGACGATGGAGTTCGTTCGCGTAGATGATCACCGAAGGATTGGGTCGCAGATGACGTTTCAGTCTCGAAGTTCCTTGCCGGTGAGGGACATGAAGATGTGTTCCAAGTTCGGTTCTCTCACCTCGACGCCGTGAACCTGGACCTTTGTGTTGACTGCCGTTGACACGAGGGAAGCTACAATGTCTGCAGTTGAGCTGCAGGACACATCGATTGCGTCGTTTGATACGTGGACGCACTCGACGTCGGGCCATGACTTGACCACGGCGGCAAGGCGATCGAGGTCTCCTTTTCCTTGAAGGGTCACCGATCTGGATCCGTCGAGATGTTCGAGGAGGTCCCGCTCGGTGCCTTGTGCGATCAGCGTTCCGGCGTCGACGATACCTATCCGGTCACAGAGGCGCGACGCCTCTTCGATGTAGTGGGTTGTGTAAAGAACGGAGGTTCCCTGGTCCCGCAGGTCTGACACCGTATCGAGGATCGAAACCCTGCTTTGGGGGTCTATTCCGACGGTCGGCTCGTCGAGGACGAGCAGGCGCGGCCTGTGGAGGAGTGCGGCGGCAATATTGAGTCGTCGCTTCATCCCGCCCGAGTAGTTCGCGACCTTATCGTTGGCGCGATCGAAGAGACCGACGGTGGTGAGCGCTTCTTGGACCCGTTCGCCGAGTTGGCGGTGTCGCAGCCCGTAAAGGCGCCCAAAAAACTCCAAGTTGGCCCGAGCGCTCAGTTCGGGGTAGAGCGCGATCTCTTGAGGAACATATCCGATGAGCTTCCTGAGCTGTCTGTCGCGGCGTGTCAAATTCTTTCCGCAGAGTTCCACTGAACCTGCCTCTGGGTATATCAGGCCACAGACGATCGAGATAACGGTCGTCTTGCCGGCCCCGTTGGGTCCGAGCAGGCCGTAGGCTTCACCAGGAGCGATCTCGAAGCTGATTCCTTTGACTACAGGACGGCTTCCGTAGGTCTTGTGTAGGTCCGAGCACCTGAGCACGGGTGTCTCGGACTCCCAAGTTGAGCGCTCCGAAGAGTTCACAGGTGAAGACTACTCTGAGGAGGGATCGAGCGTCGCACACGACGGACCTCACTGCTGCATAGATACTCCTGGTCGGCCGGCTCGATCGGTCGAGCCGGCCTCCAATGACGAGTCATGCGGCGGGGCACGATTTAGACTGCGGCATCTCTCACAATTCAAACGACGATGTACTTGAACGACGTAATCCGAGGCCGATGGCGCGTCGCGGCGTTGCCATGCGGGCGTGGGTCTTGGCGATGCTACTCGTAGTCGTCGTTCTAGCGTCGCTTGGCTTTTCGCCGGGTAGGGCCGAAGCGATACCAGCTCGTGTTGCTCGTGTACGATTGACGTCGGTGACGACCAGCACGTTCGTCCCGGCTGCAGGTAGTCCTTCGCAGTGGTTGACGTCGTGGTCGTCAGCGATGGACTGGCTGGAGCCCTCAGGCGTCGCCTTTAATGCGACGGTCCGCGATATTGCACAGCTTGGTGTCGGAGGTAGCGAAGTCAGAATCCGGCTCTCTAACACGTGGGGGACGACCCCTTTGAATATTGGAGAGGTGACCGTTGGTGAAGCTGGGAGTGGCGCCAGCCTTGTACCGGGCACGGTGCGTCAGGTGACATTCGCTGGAGCGGGACCGATTGTCATCGCGCCGGGCACTTACGTGACGAGTGACCCGGTTCCTTTTGTTGTCCACGCTGGCGAGAAACTTGGCGTGAGCGTCTGGGTCCCGGTTTCGGCGCGGGCAACTCTCCACTACTGCTGCCAGGGGGACGTCGATACATACTTCACCCCCAACAACGGGGGTAACCAAGCGGCTAATCCAGCCGGATCGCCGTTTACGGTATCCAACACTCACACTAGGTGGCTCGCTGATATTGAGGTTTCCGGCAGCCGAGCGGTCGGCACGGTTGTTGCGTTCGGTGACTCGATTACCGATGGTTACAACGCGAGCGGGTTTGGCTGGCCGCGGCCGTTGCAGGAACGAATCAACGAACTTCCGCCGACCGAGAGGGTCGCGGTCGTCAACGAAGGTATAGCGGGAAATACCTTGAACGTGTTCCCGCCCAATACAACCTATGCGATGACGAGTGGTGGAAAGCCGGGCTTGGTGCGCCTCGGAAACGACGCGCTCAGCATTCCGGGCACCAAAGACGTCGTGCTTTTCTTGGGGACTAACGACCTGTGGTTCGGCGCGACTGCACAACAGCTCATTTCAGGCATGAAGCAAGCGATCGAGTACGTCCACGACGCCGGCATGAAGATATTCGGGGTGACACTCTTGCCGCGCGCCGGGAGCGCTAAGTGGACGCCGACGATGGATGTTTACCGGCGGCAGGTCAACGAATGGATAAGGTCACCAACGAGTGGCTTCAACGGAGTCATCGACTTTGCCGCGGTTGTGCGAGATGTGTACAACGGGGCTTGCCAACCTGACGCTATGTTCCCGGGCTACAACTCGGGAGACAACCTCCACCCGAACGCGGCTGGGCAGACTGCGATGGCAAACGCGGTTCCGACTACGTTGTTCAACATTCCAGAGGCTCCTCACTTGCCTCCGCTCGTCAATGTAACCCTTACCCCGAACTGCCCGGCAGCCGCGCAGACAAGAGAGGTACTAGCCGAGAGCAACCCGCCGCCTCCTGTGGCACACCATCTCGATTCAAATACCCCTACTCGCCCCCGTATCCCCAGGCGAGTGACCTCGCCCGGAGCGCTGGCCAGGGTGCTTGGATCGACGACGACGCTCTTGATCTTGATCATCGCGTTGATCGTCGCAACCATCGTGGTTATCGTGGTCAGGCTGCGTGATAGATCGCGTACGAGCGTGTATAGCTCTGGCCGGGGGAAGGCGAGGGGCGGAGCTTGGTAGCAGTGTGGCCCGGAACGTCGCCCTCAACACACGGGGCGAACCTTTTTTTCACCAGGACTGTGTTGGCCACTACCTCCTCTGGACGCTGAATGCCTACTAGATCGTCGGCTCGTTGGGACAGGTGAAGCGTTGGATGGAGCGTCTTGGGATTGGAGGTGGTTTACTCCTGCCCTGAGATCATCGACGAGCTGTTCTGCTAGGTCGTAGCTGAGTCCCTCGCGCACGACGACACGCAGTACCGCGACGTCTTGCGCGTCCGGCGCCATCTTGTAAGCCGGGATGATCCAGCCGCGCTCTCGGAGGTGTTCTGAGAAGTCAAAGACACTGTAGGGTTGGTTTTCGGCCAGGCGAAAACACACGACTGGAAGGTCGTCACCTCTCGCCAGGACGTCGAACGGCCCGATCTCGTCGATGCGGTCGGCGAGCCACTTGGAGATCTCGCTCAGCGTCGACATCACCTCTTTGTAGCCGCTGAATCCAAGTCTTATGAAGTTGTAGTACTGCGCGACGATCTGAGCGGCACCTCGAGAGAAGTTGAGTCCGAAGTTGGAGTGGGATCCGCCAAGGTAGTCGACCTGGAAAATGAGCTCGGATGGCAGGTCGCTCTTGTCCCGCCAGAGGACCCAACCAACTCCGGGGTAGACCAGTCCGTACTTATGGCCAGATACGTTGATCGAGCGAACCCGAGACAGGCGAAAGTCCCATTTGAGCGAGGGTTGTAAGAACGGCGCGACGAAGCCGCCACTTGCCGCGTCGACGTGGATCGGAATATCCCAGTCTGACTTCTGACAGAGCGCATCGAGTGCTTCGTTGAGTTGTTCGATCGGTTCGTACTCGCCCGTGTAGGTGCTGCCGAGGATCCCGACGACGCCGATTGTATTCTCATCGACCATAGCCATTGCCTCGTCGACTCCGATGATGAAACGTTCGTTTGTGAGTGGCACGTAGCGCGGTTCTACGTCGAAGTAGCGGGCAAACTTTTCCCAGCAGACCTGTACGTTTGCTCCCATGACAATGTTAGGTCGATCTCCAGGTTGGCCGGCCGCCTCACGTTGTTTACGCCAGCGCCACTTCATCGCGAGGCCGGCGAGATGGATGGCTTCGGATGATCCAACGGTTGCACAGCCGACGCTTTCGTGAGTGTCGTGAGAGTTGTAGAGGCGTGCGAGCATATTCACGCAGCGGTCTTGAAGCTCGACGGTTTGTGGGTACTCATCCCAGTCGATCGCGTTCTTGTTGGCCGTCTCACCCATCAGCTGGTCTGCTTCTTGGTCCATCCAAGTCGTGACGAAAGTCGCGAGGTTCAAAGCTGGGTTCCCGTCGAGCGCGAGCTCGTCGTGGATCACTTGGTAGGCCTCCCTTGGTCCAATTGACTCAGCTGGCATCTCGTAGCGTGGGATTTGGGTCGCGAGACCACGCGACGCATAAGTTGGTCGAACCCGGCGGCTATCACCGAGGTCTTCTAAGGGAACCTTGTGGCTGAGCATTTGAACATCCTTTCCTTGGTTGTTGGTCACAGTCGCCGTCTCGATATGTACCGGTTCGAGGTGTCGGGCACGGGCTGCTTTGCCGCCGATTTGCCTTCACGCCATGGGCGCGACCCTAGTTCACCACGAGTGTCTTCAATTGGGCGCGGTAAGGCTTTAGCCTATTGGGGATGGTAGAAACCGCCGGCCGCAGCCCACGCCTCAGACACATCCCGGGTCTCGACGGCGTCCGAGCGATCGCCGTCCTGGCCGTCATAGCGTTTCACGGCGGGCTTGGCTGGCTGCCTGGAGGTTACTACGGCGTAGACGCGTTCTTCGCACTCTCAGGATTCTTGATCACCTCGCTCCTCGTTAAAGAGTGGCAAACGAGTGGAACGATCGGGTTACGCAGATTCTGGGCTCGCAGGGCTCGCCGTCTACTGCCGGCACTATACGTCATGGTTGCCGCTGTTGGAGTCAGTGTCATCCTCTTCCCGACGGTGCTTGGAACTCCCAACTTGTTTCAAAGCGCGATGTCGACGTTGTTCTACGGTGCGAATTGGTACTTCGTAGCTTCGCATGCGAACTATTTCAGCGCCGGGTTCCATCCGTCGCCGTTCTTGCACACTTGGTCGCTCGCTATAGAAGAGCAGTTCTATCTGCTATGGCCTCTCATCGTCTTGGTCGTGCTGAGGGGATCGAGAAGGAGGGCGGTTGACAAAACGGAGCGCAGGTTTCAAGTCGCGGGCGACCCGGAGAGCAGTTTGGTTATCGCTTCTCGTGACCGGCGTCGAGCGGGCCGCCGGCGAATCGAAACCCTGTTCGTCGTATCCTCGGTCGGGGCGGCCGCCTCTGCGATAGCGATGGCAGTGCTAACGCCCGCTGGAGCGAGCACTGCGAGGGCGTACTATGGAACAGACACGAGGGCCCAGAGCCTACTGGTTGGAGCAGCACTCGCAGCACTACTAGCGCTCTTTGGGCCAGTGAAGACGGTTGTGGCACGTCGCGTGATTGGATCGATCGCGGTGGCAGGCGTGGTTGGGACCGTACTCATCTGGAGGTTCGTTCCCGAAACGTCGTCGTTAGCGTTCCACGGCGGATTCTTGCTCGCCGCCCTGTCAACTGCAGCGATAATTGGCGGTGCAGTACAGGTTCCAAAGGGTATCGTCGCGAGGTTTCTCTCGCTTTGGCCGCTTAGGGCGCTCGGCCGGATCTCATATGGTGTATACCTGTGGTACTGGCCGTCCCTCCTCGTGCTAACGGCAAGTCGCGTCGGATTCGGAGGCACCCCACTTTTTCTCGTTCGCCTTTTCACGACGGTCGCGATAGCGGCGGTCTCCTACAAGATCGTTGAGCTTCCGATACTGAGAGGTTCGATACCGGGGTGGCGAGCGCTCGTCGCGGCACCGGCTGCAGCGGCTGTGACCCTGGGAGTCTTGCTTGTCGCGACACTTGCGCCAGTCGGTGCCACAGGTGCTCAGAGTTCAACGACGCAGAGCGCCTCGTCTGCTCTGCTCGCGAGTTCAACCGGCGCGTCACTTGGATCCTCTGGGGGCCTTGGCGCGAGACCGTCTTCGAGAAGTCATCTCGGTTCTCCGCGACCGGTAAAGGTGCTCCTCGTGGGTGATTCGATGGCGGGATCACTCGGTGTTGGACTTGGCCAAGTTGCATCGAGGTACGGTGTCCAGCTCGTCAACGAGGGAAGCCCGGGATGTTCGGTTTCGATGGATCAAATGATCAAGGTCCTTTTCTACACGATCTCACCGGGGGCTCCGTGCAAGGCCGGCGACCCTGGCGCGCTGCTGTCACGGTGGCGCTCGTGGGTCGACGCGTACAACCCTGACGTGGTCGTCTACCTAGCCCGCGGCGAGCTGTTCAATCAAGAGTACGACGGCCGCTGGTCGAACCTTGGAAACCCCCGCTTTGATGCGTATGTGACGAAACGCTTCGAGGAAGCGGTCAACATCTTTCAATCAAGGGGGGCTTCGGTGGTTATGTTGACGATCCCTTACTCCAACAGCGGGGAGCAGCCGTCGGGAGCACCGTGGCCGGAGGACTTGCCCGCTAGGGTGTCGGTGGACAACTCGATCATAGAAAAGGTTGCCGACTTGGCTGATAAGAGGCGTCGAGGGAGCGCCGCATCTTCGAGAGTGCGAGTGTTTCACCTCCGCTCGCTCGTGACGCCGGGACGCCACTACGCGAAAGTCGTATCTGGTGTAGACCTGCGCTGCAGCGATGGGGTCCACTTCACAGCGGTGGGAGGGCGTTGGGTCGCGACGCGCCTGCTGCCGTTCCTCGTGTCGAGCGGACGCGCCCACGCCGCTGATTCTCCAGGGGGGACTTGGCCAGGTCCCCTACCACCGAGCACTCCGTCGTGGTGGAAAAAACTGCCTTGTGCTACCTCCTGAGGGGCCGGCTGGATGTCTCGTGCGAGGCGTGAAGCCCACCCGGGACGGACTCTGGATCGTTGATGACGGCTGATACTACTTCGATGAGGGCCCTCGCCGGCGCAGAGGGTCGTCCGTGTCGTCTAGTAGCGATACCGACTTGGCGCCGCGGGAGCCCTTTGAGGGGCAACAGGCTGAAACGTTCTCTCAAGTGAGCGGGTACCGCAGAGGCCGGGAGGATTGCTGGACCGTAACCATCGAACACTAACGAGGCGATCATTCGCAGGCCGTCGAGTTCAAGGGAAGGGCGTAACGTGACCCCCGCGAGGGATGCGGCCGTATCGATCTCGGCACGCAGTACGGTACCGGCCTGGGGGAGCAGCATTTCCAGTTCGGAGAGCACCGATAGCGGCAGTGGATCGCATGGATAGATGAAGCTTGGGTCTTCTTGGAACTCGCTCGGGATTCGGGGCTGACGGCAGGCTTTTTCGACGAGGGGGTGATCCGAGGGGAGGACGAGTACGAGGTCCTCTTCGAAGAGGGGTTGTGCCACTAAGTCGTCTCCGGTGAGCGGTAGCGAGACGACAGCGAGGTCGAGTGCCCCCGACGCGACCTGAGGTTCCAAGGTCGAGCTCGTCCCGTCGGCTACGAAGAGGTGGACATGGGGGTGGTCTCGTCCGAGGCGCCCGAACAGTTGAGGCACGAGCCAGCGCCCCGTAGTTCCGATCAAGCCGAGTTGCACTGAGCCGACCACCTCTTCACGCAGGGAGACGACGTCGGCGACCATAGCGTCGATCTCTCCCATGATTCGTCTCGCACGAGCTGCGACGACCTCTCCTTCTTCGGTGAGGCGACCCGAAGAGCGATCGACGAGGCCTACTTCGAGCTCGCGCTCGAGGCGGGCGACGTGGGCCGAGATGTTGGACTGGACGGTGCCAATTAGGTCGGCTGCGGCCGAAAAGCTGCCGGTGTCGGCAATTCCGAGCAGTGCTTGCAAATGTTTTAGTTCCATCGGCTCTTTCCCTATCCGCTGCTTGCAGGAGTTTTAAGTACTATCAGTATAAACGATGATAAGTATTTAATAAAGCTGCTTGACAGATTGAGCGAGAGGAAGCAGAATGGTACTCAGACCGCAGGACATGGAACCCCCCCCTCTATTCCTAGCGTGTCGTGTGAAGGGATCGCCACCCCCCCCGGCGGTCCCTTCACCTCGTTATTGGGACATTTTCGCCCGGCGGTGGTTGCTGACTGGTTAGCTGCACGAGCGGAACTGCTCGAGCGTGCGGCCTCGGGTAGCCTCCAGGCGTATGGGCGCTGTCTTTGTAGACCTCGATCGCACGTTACTCGTTAAGGCGAGTGGACCTTACCTGACCCGGGCAGCCCGCGACGAGGGAGTGATCGGTTTTCGAGGGATCCCCGGAGATCGGTTGATGTACGCGCTCTACGATCGCTTCGGAGAAACCCTGGCCGCAATTGGGTTAACTCGCCTCGCGGCTTTTGGGGCGCGTGGTTGGGATCCAGTAAAGGTGCGTGCCGCTGGGGCCCGCGCGGTTGGAGCGCTGAGTGAGAATCTGGCGCCCTTCGCGCCGGGGGTACTCGCGAAGTTTCGATCTGTTGGCTATCTAACCGTCTTGGCGACGACGACCCCTTTTGACATGATCGAGCCGTTCGCAGAAGCGATGGGATTCGATGCGGTATTGGCGACACGTTATGAAGTGAGAGATGGAAGATACACAGGACGACTGGATGGCGGATTCGTCTGGGGGATGGGGAAGCTGAGCGCAGTCAAACGCTGGGTTCAAGAGAGTCGGATAGACCTGTCGGAGTGCCACGCGTACTCTGACAGCGTATTCGATATACCGTTGCTCACGAGCGTCGGCCACCCCCACGCCTTGAACCCAGATCCACGCCTTGCAGTTGTCGCGAAAGCGAAGAGATGGCCGATTGAGTACTGGGATCGACCTCCAGGCGTGCCATCAATCGTCGGCTGGGAGCCGTACCACGTTCTCCGACCGTTCGTGAGAGAGGAGGCGTTTCCCTACGCAAGGTTCAAGGTGGGAGGGATCGACAGCATCCCAAGACGAGGGGGCGCGTTGATCGTAGCGAACCATCGCAGTTACTTTGACGTCGTCGCACTGGCGATCGTGGCGGCGAAGGTTGGTCGTCCTGTTCGCTTTCTTGCGAAGGCGGAGTTGTTCGAGGTGTTTCCCTTGGGGGCTATCGCAAGAGGTATCGGGGGTATACCTGTTAAGCGAGGTAGCGGATCGACGGACGCGCTTGAGGCGGCAGAAGCTGCGCTTGGGGCAGGCGAGATCGTCGTGGTCTTGCCCGAGGGAACTATCCCACGCGGCACGCGTTTCTTCGATCCGATCTTGAAGGGCAAGACGGGAGCGGCACGTCTAGCTGCTGCGACCGGGGTTCCAGTCGTCCCAGTTGGGCTTTGGGGGACAGAGCAAGTGTGGCCCCGATCATCTAGGGTACCGCTTGTGTCGGGAGTCTTGCACCCACCGCTCGTGGAGGTGAACATCGGCAAGTCGGTGAAGTTGGGTCTAGAGGACCCAGTCGACGACACGAAGACGCTGATGGACGCGATCAGCCGGCTACTTCCGAAAGACGCACGACTCAGCCGCGAACCGAGCGCTGTAGAGTTGTCTCGCACTTACCCGCCCGGCGACAAACCGCCGCGAAGCGAACGAAGCCGGTGAATCTCACGGTATCGACGTTGGAAGCTTCGTAGTGACACGAGCGTCGGGTAGGTTCGAGTCGTTTCCTCTGCGCGCGCGCGTCGCAGTTCGAACCGCCTGGGTTCTCAACGCGGTCTCTCGCCGTCTAGGGCGCGGTGAAGGGACGGTAGTTGGTGGGTCGGTTGCGTTGATGATCGACGGGAACTTACTAAGAGAGCTGACTGCGGATCGTGAAGTTGCCCTGGTGAGTGGGACGAATGGGAAGACGACGACGACGAAGCTGCTAGTAGCGGCCCTTCAGCGTGGTTCGAGTGTCCCGGTGGTGACGAACTCGACGGGATCGAATATGCCCGCCGGCCACCTGGGGGCGCTGATTGACGCTGATAGCGGCGCTCCGGCCGTTCTCGAAGTTGACGAAGGTTATCTCAAAGAAGTGCTAGACGCTTCTAGGGCGAAGGTGGTAGTGCTCCTCAACCTCTCGCGTGACCAGCTGGATCGCACGAATGAAGTTCGAATGATGGCTGAACGCTGGCGTCAGGCGCTGAGGAGCGCTGCAAGGCGCGACGGTTCGGGTGAAACGAGCGTTGTAGTGGCCAACGCAGACGATCCACTTGTGGTCTATGCGGCAGAGGGGTCGGCGAACGTGGTTTGGGTAGCAGGAGGTCAGCGCTGGCGCGCTGACTCAACAGGTTGTCCAAAGTGTGGTGGGAGAGTCGTCTACAACGAAACCCCGGAGGTGACCGGTGACTCCTTCGATCCGCCCTGGGCGTGTGCGTGTGGGTTTGTCAGCCCTGAGCCGGAGGCGTGGATAGTTGAAGATACAACCTCGCGCGGAGCGAGCGTCGTTTTCAAAGGTGGCCAAGAACTCAAGATGGAGTTGCTTCTACCCGGCAGGTTTAACTACTCGAACGCGATGATGGCGTTGTTGGGCGCAAGGGTCTTTGGGGTATCACCGAGTAGCGCTGCGTCGGCGATGGCTGAGATAGGCGAAGTGGCCGGTCGTTATTCGACCAGAGTTATAGGGGGGGTATCCACGCGGTGTCTTCTCGCGAAGAATCCGGCCGGTTGGACAGAGCTACTCGAACTCGTAAGTGGAGCGGGCGGGCCAATCGTTATCGGGATTAACGCGAAGGTCGCAGACGGCCAGGATCCGTCGTGGCTGTGGGACGTCGAGTTTGAGTCTTTGAAGGGGCGAACCGTGGTTGCAACGGGGGAGCGCTGTTGGGATCTCGCAGTTCGCCTTAGATACGCGGGTGTAGACCACCAGGTTTGCCCTGATCCAGTTGAGGCGCTCCGCGCTGGTCGAGAGCTCGAACTACGGCGAGATGCTTGCGTTGAGTTCATCGGCAACTACACCGTATTTCACGACGTCGTTGCAGACAGTGGGGGTTCGAATTGTTAAGAGTTGTAGTTGTCCACCCGGACCTGCTCGGCACCTACGGCGACGGGGGAAACGCATTAGTTCTAGTAGCGCGGGCGCGATGGCGCGGGGTCGAGGCAGAGCTCGTGCAGGCGCCTTCACACGTGAAGTTGCCAGAGGGCGACATCTACTGCCTCGGGGGAGGAGAAGACGGCCCCCAGGAGCGTTCGGCCCGAATCCTTCGAGAGGAGGGGTCCCTAAAGGCGTCCCTCGACGATCGCGGCGTCTTGTTGGCGGTCTGCGCTGGATTCCAAATAGCGGGGAACGAGTTTCCTGGAGTCGGTGGCGAGAGTGTCGGCGGCCTTGGGGTGTTCGATGCCGTGACGACGAGAGGAGTTGGCAAGCGGGCGGTTGGCGAGGTGCTCGTGGAACCGTCAGATGAACTCCCAATCCCGTTGCTCACCGGGTTCGAGAACCATAGGGGAGTCACCCAACTGGGTTCGAACACTCGCGCCCTTGGAACGGTAGTCCGGGGCACCGGCAACTCGCGAGAGAGCTGCAGCGAAGGAGCGGTGTCTGGGCGGGCAATTGGCACCTACTTACACGGCCCGGTCTTGGCGCGTAACCCTGCCCTCGCCGATCTCCTGCTTGAGTGGGCGCTCGGGGACCGAGGCGTTCTCGGGCCTATCGACGACAGCGAAGTGGAAAAGCTCCGAGATGAACGTATCGCCTCTTTTCGACGTAGAAAGACTGGACTGTTTGGATGCCGTTTCTCGAACGCTTAGCGTCGATTCGACCGGGACAAGAGGGTTTGGCGCCGAGGTCCGTTAATGGTTGTTGCATGGAACCGCACGGCATTGATTCCTTTTGTTTGTGAGCGCAAACTCGGCCCTTCAGGGCCGAGATAGCGAACGTCGGGCTGGGATGGCGGCTGGGGTGATGCGTTGCGCTCACTCACTCTGGGATCTTCTGTTGAGCGATGTACTCGGAAATGACTGACAAAGGAGCACCGCCACAGGACCCAGCGAAGTACGACGGTGACCAGAAGTGTCCTCCCCAC
>JAJYQJ010000062.1 GCA_021794655.1 Actinomycetes bacterium
ATCTGGTTTCCACCAGAAGACGAACTGTCTCGCAGCTTCGGTGTGAGCCGCCAGACGGTCCGCCAGGCTGTAGGTCACCTAGAGTCCGAAGGGCTTCTCCTGCGACGACGGGGGGTCGGCACCCAAGTTGTATCTCCGCTGGAGCCACCCGGACAGACGCTGTATAACCTCACCTCCGACCTCAAAGCGCGCGGGGTAAAGGAGGAGATCGAGACTCTTTCGCTCAAGCTTGTCAAAGCACCCCGCACGGTCCTTGCCCAGCTGAAGGTCGAGTCTGGTTCAACGGTTGTCTATGTGGAACGGCTTCGCTCCGGCGACTCGACGCCGGTCGCGTGGGATCGTTCCTGGCTCCGTTCGGACAAGACCTCTGCCCTCTTGCGCGTCGAGTTGAATCAGGTCAATCTCTACGACGCCTTGGCGACGTACTGCGGCGTACGCATTACGGGAGGATCAGAACGGATACGTTCGGTTCTTCCAACTCCGGCTCAGCAACGACGGCTCCAGATCCCCCCGAGAGCGAGCGCGTTTGGCATCGAGCGAGTTGCGCTGTGTGAAGACGAACCGATCGAGGTCCGAAAAACCCTGATCCGAGGGGATCGATACTCGTTGCTGTCGACGTGGCCACAGCCTCAGTGGCCTCACGCGGGCAGTGCCTGAGTTGGCAGCACTATCCACCGGGGGCGGCTGTGATTACCTCGAGACGGTTCCCCTCTTCGATGTAGGTAGTCGACCACGCGGATCTAGGGACCACCCGCCTATCTATAGCGACGGCGACGCCGGCGCCGTGTGGATTCGTAGAGAGGTAGGAAGCGATGAAGGAAGAGATGGTTGTGCCCGACTCTAGTTCGACGTCGTTACCGTTGAGACGGACGCATATAGGTTCGTGCGCAGGTATTTCGGTCACTTAAACGTTCGGTTTGGAACAAAGGGAGCCATCTCGTTACACACAGGTTGACCCTCAATTAGATTACCGACCGATTCGCCGGTGATGGGAGCGAGGAGCACTCCGTGCCTGAAATGGCCACCGGCGATCGCAAGGCGATCGATACCGGTCCATCCTACGAGGGGTGCGTTGTCGGGCGAGCCGGGACGGAATCCAACGCTGCACTCGGCGAGTTCCAATTCGTCGATACCGGGCACGAGGGCACGAGCATCTTCGAGGAGCGTCCGAACTGCGCCGGCTTGCACGGTACTGTCGAATCCCCGCTCCTCGCTGGTTGCGCCGACAACGACGGAACCGTCGGCTCTCGGGACGAGATAGCACGGCCTGCCGTGAACGAGCCCCCTGACCGTACGCTCCAGGAGGGGCCCTTTGTCTCGTGATGACGAAAGTCTCAACGCGTGACCTTTCACAGGTCGCAACAGCGGCGCCTCGGTGTAGAGCTCGTTCATATGAGAACCCGCACACAGGACGACCGAAGATGCTCCGACCTCCTCGTGTGCGTCGGTGATAACGCCGCTGACTGCACCGGAGTCGGTACGCCGAAGAGAGGAAACCCGCTGCAAGACGATGTCGACGCCGGCGTTCGCGCAAGCGCTCATCAAGGCGGCGATCAACTTCCTATTGTCAACTTGATGGTCACCGGGAACGTCTGCTCCACCGCGGATGCCGGGTGCGAGGGCCGGGAGTTCCTCTCGGCAAGCAGTTGGCGACATTGGGGTGGCGACAAGTCCGAGGCCGAGACGGTATTGAAGTAGCTCATCGAGGGCACGGCGGTCCGAGGCGTCAACTGCGACGACGAGGGTGCCACGTTTCAAGTACCCGATATCGAGTCCAGTCGTCCCCTCCAACTCCTCTGCGAATGCTGGCCATCGGTCTGCCCCGGCCAAGAGGAGCCGTACCAACGTTTCTTCCCCGTAGTGCGCCTCTGTCACTGAAGCGAGCATTCCACCAGCTACCCAGGATGCTCCGTGACCGGGGTCAGGGTCGAAGAGCCCGACGGTCCCACCTCGCTTTGTCAACTCCCAGGCACTCGCGAGCCCAATCACGCCTGCACCGACAACCACCGTGTCAAAGTTCATGTTCATGATCCTAGGAGTCCTGGTGTATCCTTGTTGACCTGCACCAGGGCCAGCGTTGTCCCGGGCGGCAGCATCTCCCATAAAAAGGAGTCCACCTGGCGTTATCAAGGACACAGTGAGACGGTCAAGGATTCGAGACCGTAGAGATGTGACACTGTGTCAGTGAGACGCAGACGGTGAAGCGGTTGCAGGACAAGACCGTGACAGGTGGCACGAGCCCGGAAAGGTTACATCCATGGCCATATTGGACTCTGGCGCGGCGCAGCCCGCTGGTGGCCTCTACGACCCAAGGTTTGAGCACGACGCTTGTGGCGTCGCGTTCGTCGCGGACATCCAGGGGAGAAAGAGCCACGCGATAGTCCAGAACGCGCTCGAAGCGTTGGTTCACTTGGACCACCGGGGAGCGTCGGGGGCAGAAGCGTCGACCGGTGACGGAGCCGGCATCTTGGTCCAGCTCCCACATCGCTACTACGCAGAAGTCGCTCAAGACGCAGGGTTCAACTTACCGCCGGTTGGACGGTATGCAACCGGTACTGCGTTCTTGCCTACCGATGTCGACGATGCCGCGAAGGTAAAGGAGAGGTTTGCCTCGCTCGCGAACGAGGAGGGTTTGGCGGTCCTTGGGTGGAGACAAGTTCCTGTGGTCGACTCGTCCCTTGGGGAGACGTCACGGAGGGTAGAACCCCTGATCGAGCAAGTGTTCGTTTCATGGCTCGACGACGCGGGGCCAGGTAGCGACAGTCAGTTGAACGCCGACGGGCTTGCTTTGGAGCGTCTCTCCTTTGTCGTGCGTAAGCGATCTGAGCATGAGATTCCAGATGTTTACTTCCCGTCGCTTTCCACGCGCACGATCGTCTACAAAGGGATGCTTACCGCTCCCCAGCTCGGGGAGTTCTATCCAGAGCTCCAAGACGAACGCGTCGAATCGGCGCTCGCGTTGGTGCATTCGAGGTTCTCAACCAACACGTTTCCAAGTTGGCCGTTGGCCCATCCGTATCGTTACCTTGCGCACAACGGTGAGATAAACACGTTGGCAGGGAACCGCAACTGGATGAGGGCACGAGAGGCGCTTCTTGAGACGGCTCTGATCCCCGGTGACATCTCTCGAATCTTCCCGATATGCACGGAGGGCGCGAGCGACTCGGCGACGTTTGATGAGGTCCTCGAGCTGCTTCACCTGGGCGGGCGCTCGATTGCCCACGCAGTGTTGATGATGATCCCCGAGGCGTGGGAGAACCACAGTGATATGGATCCGGCGAGGCGCGCGTTCTACCGGTATCACGCGTCGTTGATGGAGCCTTGGGACGGACCGGCCGCGGTTGCGTTCACCGACGGCGTCGTTGTCGGTGCTGTCCTCGATAGAAATGGACTCCGCCCGGCGCGCTACTGGGTGACAGAGGACGATCTGGTCGTAATGGCGAGCGAGGTAGGGGTCCTTGAAATCGACCCGGCGAAGGTTGTGCGCAAAGGTCGCCTTCAGCCCGGAAAGATGTTTCTAGTCGACACTGGATCACAGCGCATCGTCGACGATGCCGAGATCAAGTTGTCTCTTTCGTCACAACACCCTTACGCGAGTTGGCTGGAGGCAGATCAAGTAGCGATCTCAGACCTGCCGCCGCGTTCGATGCTCACCCCACAACACGCGAGCGTCGTGACCCACCAACGACTCTTCGGCTACACAGAGGAAGAGCTGCGCCTGATCGTCTCCCCGATGGCGAAGAACGGGACCGAGGCGATCGGCTCGATGGGGTCAGACACGTCGATCGCGGTGCTCTCGGACCGACCGCGGCTCGTCTACGACTACTTTACGCAACTGTTTGCCCAGGTCACGAACCCTCCCCTCGATGCGATACGAGAAAAGCTCGTTACGTCGCTATCTGCGACCGTCGGACCGGAAGGGAACCTCTTAGAGGCGACGTCTGGGTCGTGCAAGCAGATCATCTTGCATCAACCCGTAATCGACAGGCGAGATCTCGCGAAGCTGATGTACGTGAACGAGTTTGGTGAAACACCGGGCTTCAAAGCGTACGCGGTCGACGGTCTCTTCCCGGTTTCATCCGCATGGAACGAGGAGTCGGACTCGCGAGCGGGCGGCGAGAGTCTGGCGAGGGCGATCGAGCGGATCAGAGAAAACGTCTCGGCCGCGATCGACGACGGTGCAAACATCATCGTCTTGTCGGACAGGAACTCGACAATTGAGCTCGCACCGATCCCGTCGCTCCTTTTGGTCGCGGCAATCCATCACCATCTCGTGCGGAAAAAGCAACGCACCCGAGTGGGCCTTGTAGTCGAAAGCGGCGATGCGCGCGAAGTGCACCACCTCGCTCTCTTGATCAGTTACGGCGCGGCCGCGGTTAATCCGTACCTCGCGATCGAGAGCCTCGACGATATGATCGCAAACGGCAGGCTAGAAGGCGTGTCTCCGCTCCAAGCCCACGACAACTATATCAAGGCAGCCTGTAACGGCGTCTTGAAGGTCATGTCGAAGATGGGAATCTCGACGGTGGCCTCTTACACCGGAGCACAGGTGTTCGAAGCGATCGGGTTGGCGCGCGAGGTTGTAGATGAGTACTTCACCGGGACACCGAGCCGGATCGAGGGGGTCGGCCTAGATGTCATCGCAACAGAGGTGGCCCGCCGACACCGCCTGGCCTACCTCGAGCGCCCGACCGAACTCGCCCATCGCGAACTTGAAGTGGGTGGCGAGTATCAGTGGCGAAGAGAGGGTGAGTACCACCTGTTTAATCCGAAGACTGTTTACAAGCTCCAACATTCGACCCGTGCGAAGCGTTACGAGGTGTTCAAGGAGTACACCGCGTTAGTCGATGACCAAGCGGAAAAGCTGGCGACCCTGCGGGGGTTGATGCGGTTGCGCACCGACACGATGGAAGCGATACCTCTTGACGAGGTCGAGCCGGTGTCCAAGATCGTCAAACGGTTCTCGACGGGAGCGATGTCTTATGGCTCGATTTCAGCGGAGGCGCATGAAACGCTCGCGATTGCGATGAACCGTTTGGGTGCGAGGTCCAATACCGGAGAAGGCGGAGAAGATCCGCTCCGCTTCGTTCCAGACTCCAACGGTGATCTACGCAGAAGTGCGATCAAACAAGTTGCGTCGGGAAGGTTTGGCGTGACGAGTGAGTACCTCGTCAACGCGGACGATATTCAAATCAAGATATCCCAAGGAGCAAAACCCGGCGAAGGCGGTCAGCTGCCGGGACACAAGGTGTATCCATGGATCGCTCGGACGAGGTTTTCGACTCCAGGAGTTGGCCTGATATCGCCACCGCCTCATCACGACATCTACTCGATCGAAGATATCGCGCAGCTCATCCACGACCTGAAGTCAGCGAACCCGACGGCACGAATACATGTAAAGCTCGTCGCAGAGGTCGGGGTTGGGACGGTCGCAGCGGGGGTCGCGAAGGCCCACTCCGATGTCGTGCTCATCTCGGGCCACGACGGCGGGACCGGAGCGGCGCCGCTCACGTCGCTAAAGCATGCGGGCATTCCCTGGGAGCTCGGCCTCTCCGAGACCCAGCAGACGCTGATGGCGAACGGGTTGAGAGACAGGATTGTGGTCCAAGTCGACGGGCAACTCAAGACCGGACGTGACGTCGTGGTCGCGGCGTTACTCGGTGCCGAGGAGTTTGGGTTTGCGACCGCTCCACTCGTCGTGTCTGGATGCGTGATGATGAGAGTCTGTCATCTCGACACGTGCCCGGTTGGGATCGCGACGCAGAACCCTGTTCTTCGTTCCCGGTTCAGCGGGAAGCCTGAGTTTGTCGAGACGTTCTTCGAGTACATCGCAGAGGAGGTTCGCGAGCACCTAGCCTCCCTCGGTCTACGCAGTTTGCAAGAGGCGATCGGGAGGGTGGACTTGGTCGACTCGGCGCCGGCGGTTTCACATTGGAAAGCACGAGGGTTGGACCTATCGCCGGTTCTTAGAGTGCCGGAGAACGCCTACGGGACCACTCGCTACCGGAGTCGTGACCAGGACCACGGGCTCAACAAGGCTCTCGACCATAAGTTTCTCGACGCGTGCAGACCGGCGATTAAAGAGGGAACCCCGGTCACAATGGAGTTGAAGATATCGAACGTCGATCGTACGGTTGGAACTCTTCTTGGATACGAGGTCAGCAAGGCTCGCGGTGGGGCGGGCCTTCCAGAGGGGACTATCGAACTCAAGTTCAACGGTTCCGCGGGGCAGAGTTTTGGTGCGTTCCTTCCGAGAGGGGTAACGATGAGACTCTTTGGAGACGCTAACGACTACTTGGCGAAGGGGCTTTCAGGTGGCAGGATTATCGTTGCTCCACCTCTTTCGTCCCCTTTCCGGGCAGAAGAGCAGATTATCGCAGGAAATGTGATCCTCTATGGAGCGACCGCCGGCGAGGTACTGATCAGAGGCCAAGTGGGTGAGCGATTCTGCGTGCGTAACTCTGGAGCGGACGCGGTGGTCGAAGGTATCGGCGACCACGGGTGCGAGTACATGACGGGAGGTCGGGTCGTGATTCTTGGTCCGACCGGCAGGAACTTTGGGGCTGGGATGTCGGGCGGCGTCGGTTTCGTCTACGACCTCGATAGGACGTTTTCGACTCGCTACAATTCCGAGCTTGTGGACTTAGAGATTCCAACCGACGAGGATCGTGACTGGCTTAGATCGATAATTACGCGTCATCTGAACGAGACGGGGTCAGAAGTCGCCAATGAGATCTTGTCGGACTGGGATGTCCAAGTCGAAGACTTCGTGAAGGTCATGCCGAGAGACTTTAGAAGAGTGATGGAAGCGACGCGACTTGCCGAAGCACAGGGTCGATCGGTCGACGAGGCGGTAATGGAGGCGGCTCATGGGTAAGCCGACGGGTTTCTTGGAGTACTCCCGGGCACTTCCGAGGCGGAGGCCCGTGAGGGTACGCCTACGTGACTGGAGGGAGGTCTACGAGCCGTTCCCCCCGGAGGAGTCGCGCCACCAAGGGGCACGATGTATGGACTGTGGAATCCCGTTCTGTCACGAATGCTGCCCGCTCGGCAATTTGATACCGGAGTGGAACGATCTTGTCTATCGTGATGACTGGTACGCGGCGATGGAGCGGCTGCACGCGACGAATAACTTCCCTGAGTTCACCGGGAGGCTATGCCCGGCGCCTTGTGAAGCCGGATGTGTTCTCGGGATCAACTCAGACCCGGTCACGATCGAGCGGATCGAGTACGAGATAGCAGAACGAGCATGGAAAGAGCGCTGGATCAACCCGCTGAAGCCACGCGAGCAGACGACGAAGCGTGTCGCGATAGTCGGCTCGGGTCCCGCAGGTCTCGCGTGCGCACAGCAGCTGGCCCGGGCGGGTCACAGCGTGACAGTGTATGAAAGGGCTGAACGCCCGGGGGGACTTCTCAGATACGGTATCCCTGAGTTCAAGATGGAAAAGGCGGTCCTGGACCGCCGGCTCGCTCAACTCCGAGCTGAAGGCGTCGTGTTCTCATGCTCGACGTCGGTCTCAGCGCCGAGTGGGGAACGGGGCCTTTCACTCTCGTGTGCACGAGAGGTGAAGGTGGTACCAGCAGGAGAACTCGTCGACCGCTTCGACGCGGTGGTGGTTGCGGGGGGCTCGACGTTGCCTCGTGACCTAGATATACCCGGACGATCGCTGAAAGGAATCTACTTCGCGCTCGAGTACCTGAAACCGTCGAACATGGTGAGAGAAGGGACTCTTCAAGAGGCACCGGTATCAGCGAAGGGCAAGCACGTCGTCATTATTGGCGGTGGGGACACCGGAGCGGACTGCCTTGGAACTGCCCACCGCCAAGGAGCGCTCTCGGTGCACCAACTCGAGATCATGCCCCAACCACCCGAGAGTCGGCCCGAAGACAACCCGTGGCCGGTATGGCCGGTGATTCTGAGGACTTCCTCGGCCCACGAAGAAGGCGGGAAGAGGCTTTTTTCTGTCACGACGACCGAGTTCGCAGGAGAAGACAACGTCACCTCACTGCGCGGCCAGCAAGTCGAGGTGACCGTTGAAGCGGGCAGACCAAGTTTCCAACCGGTTGAAGGTGGTGGGTTCGAGCTCCCTTGTGATCTGGTCCTGATAGCGATGGGCTTTACCGGTGCGGAGCGTAACGGGGTCGTATCTGAGCTAAGTCTTGACGTTGCACCGAACGGGAGCGTCGCCGTCGACGAGTCCTGGATGACGGCGAGAGATGGCGTGTTTGCCTGCGGAGATATCGCGCGGGGCCAGAGTCTCGTAGTGTGGGCGATCGCGGAAGGACGGTCGGCGGCCGCGAGCGTCGATCGCTATCTCATGGGGGAGTCCGATCTACCCGCACCGATCCGACCTGGACAGCTCGCGATTCGTTGAGATGCCGAGCGATATGGAGAAGCCGATCGAACTAGGGAGCGTCGTAAAGACGGAGGAGTTTCAAGATCTCGTTACGCACCGTAAGCGTATCTCGGCCACGCATCTACGCGAGCTTTTCGCTGCTGACCCACGCAGGGGTGAGACTATGCGACTCGACGCGTGCGATCTGCGACTCGACTATTCGAAGAACTTGATAGATCGCTCATCACTAGCCGCGCTCGTCGCGTTAGCGAACAAGGTTGGGTTAGCAGAACGCAGAGACGCGATGTTCGAGGGAGCCCACGTCAACAATACGGAGAACCGTGCCGCCCTCCACGCAGCGTTACGGATGCGACCGGGGACGAGACTCGTGGTCGACGGCGTCGACGTTGTAGCACAAGTACAAGCCGTCCTCTCTGCGATGTCCAGAGTTGCGAACGATATCCGGGAAAGGCGATGGCTGGGATTCACCGGAAGACCGATTACGACGGTTGTGAATATTGGAATCGGTGGATCGGATCTCGGCCCGGAAATGACGTATAGGGCTTTGGGTGACTACAAGAGCAACGATATCGAGTGCACGTTCGTCTCCAACGTCGATCCGACGGACCTTTGGATGAAAGTGGAGGACCTTGATCCGGCGACGACGCTCTTTGTTGTGTGCTCCAAGACGTTCACTACGCTCGAGACGCTAACGAACGCTCGTGCGGCGAAGGAGTGGCTCCTCGAGTCGTTGATCGGTGATCACCGCGCGAGAGCGGGTGACGATGCCGACGAGACGGCACAACGACGTGTGGTCGAGAAGCACTTCGTCGCGGTATCGACGAACGCTGAGGCGGTGAAGGCGTTTGGAATCGATACCGCGAACATGTTCGGGTTTTGGGACTGGGTTGGCGGGAGGTACTCGGTCGACTCGGCCGTTGGATTTTCGTTGATGGTAGCTATCGGACCGGAGTTGTTCGTTGAGTTCCTGGAGGGGTTCCATGTGATGGACGATCACTTTCGAACGGCGGCGTTCGAGGTCAATATGCCCGTAGTTATGGGCATGTTGAACGTGTGGTACAACAACTTCCTTGGAGCGCAGACGCATGCGGTGTTGCCCTACAGCCAACGCATGGCACGGTTTCCAGCGTACCTCCAACAGTTGACGATGGAGTCGAACGGAAAGTCGGTTCGCCGCGACGGGTCTCCGGTGGAGGGGGAGACAGGAGAGATCTTTTGGGGAGAACCCGGAACCAATGGACAACACGCGTTCTACCAGCTCATCCACCAGGGAACCAAACTTATCCCCGTTGACTTCATCGCGTTTGCGCGATCGAATCATCCAAACGGAAGCCAACAGGATCTCCTCAACGCGAACTGCTTTGCCCAAAGTGCGGTGCTCGCGTTCGGAAAGACGAGGGAAGAGGTGGAAGCGGAGGGAACGCCTTCAGACGTCGTCGCGCACAAGGTTATGCCGGGCAACAGGCCGAGTAATACGATCGTCGCTCCGAGGTTGGATCCACGCGTCCTAGGTGAGCTGATAGCGCTCTACGAGCACACGGTATTCACTGAAGGTGCCGTTTGGGGTATCGACTCTTTCGATCAGTGGGGTGTTGAGCTCGGAAAGGTGATGGCGAACGTGTTGGCGCCCGCGCTGAGCGAGGCGTCGCCACCGGATCTCACAAGCCACGACTCTTCGACCGCGGAGCTGATCACCTACTGCCGAGAGATGAAAGCGACACAGTAGCTCTGGATCACGAGAGCGCCGCTCGCAAGAGGCTCTCGATGGTGTCGAAACGTCCGTCGATCGTGTCAAGGCGTCCGTCGATCGCATCGAAGCGCCTGTCGTTCGAAGCCAGACGTCCGTCGATCGTGTCGAGGCGTCCGTCGATCGTGTCAAGGCGTCCGTCGATCGTGTCAAGGCGTCCGTCGATCGTGTCAAGGCGTCCGTCGATCGTGTCAAGGCGTCCGTCGATCGCATCGAAGCGCCTGTCGTTCGAAGCCAGACGTCCGTCGATCGTGTCAAGGCGTCCGTCGATCGCATCGAAGCGCCTGTCGTTCGAAGCCAGACGTCCGTCGATCGCATCGAAGCGCCTGTCGTTCGAAGCCAGACGTCCGTCGATCGTGTCGAGGCGTCCGTCGATCGTGTCGAAGCGCTTATCGTGGCGTTCCAACGTGGCGTTGATGTTGCCGAGCAACTCGTAGATCGATCGGACGTCGCCGTCGAGCTGGCGCACATTGCGCTCCAATTCGGGGACGGTCGTCATTTCGTGATTGTATCCTTTCTATCGGAGTGGTGCTCTAGGAAGCTTTTGGCCCAGTTCCGCCAAGTAGCGCTGGGAGAGACAGATCCTGGGACGGTCGTTTGCTGAGACGGTCGTCATGCGGGCCTCGTCGCGCCGACGAAGTTTGGCCAGTTCGCGCTGTCGATGCGGACGTCGACACCGGTGTAGGGGGCGTCGATCATCTCACCGGATCCGATGTAGATCCCGACGTGGTCGACGATCGAGGTGCTCGCACCGAAGAACAAGAGGTCGCCGGGGGCGACGGTCGATCCACTCGCGACGGCGGGGCCGGCGTCGAATTGATCCTGTGCGACTCTTGGAAGTGAGACTCCGGCGGCCGCGTAGGCAGCTTGGACGAGTCCGGAGCAGTCGTAGCCGCCTGTGCCGGTACCGCCCCATAGGTAGGGAACTCCGATCTTGGACGCGGCGAAGCCGATAGCGGTGGCCGGCACGGCGGCGAGCGTGGGCTCGACCGTCAACGACGTCGCGAGGACAAGGACCATGTTCACGTAGACCGGCGAATGGTTGTAGTCCCATAGAGCGCCGGCGAGTCCCGCCGGCTGCCCTGCACCGTCTGAACATAGGAGCGTCGCAGCTGTGTAGACGGCGTCGATCGGGTCGTATGGCGAAGGGGGAACCGCGCCCCCTGGACCGACCGTCTCGTAGGCGGCGAACGTCTGGGGCTCGAACTGCATCGGACCTTCTGCTCCAGCGGCGTTCGCTCCGCTGTGGACACCGGGAGCGTTCGACCTGCCGCTATCGCTCTCGATACGCCCGATCGCGGCGAGTACCGCCCACGAGAGCCCGGGACACTGAGCCTGGACGGCCCGCTGGTCCAACGCTTCCCAGCGGAGAGGCACTGCGAGGCGACCGGAGATTGGATACTCTCCTACTCCTGGGCCGGACTGAGCACTCGCGGCGGTGACGACCGCGACGGTCGCTCCAACGCCTGCTACGACCGCGACGAGGCCGAGTGCGACGACGGTTACTCCAACTACGATCTTTGCCGCCATTGTCCACCTCGTTCACGCTCGTGATCCGCTCCTACTAGTAACGGTCGCGCGAAGGGTCGATGACGGCGCTAGATTCGAAGGTGCCCGCTAGGTGCGAAGGGGTGCGAATAGGTGCGACGAGACGAATCGAGGAATACATGTTGAGCACGATGCAGGAGTCACCGCTACTCGTCAGCAGGATCTTGCGATACGGACAACAGGTTCACGCGAAGAGCACGGTTACAACAGCTGACGCAGGTGGCTACCGTAGCGCAACGTTCGCCGAAGTTGCCGTCCGCGCCGAGAAGCTAGCTAACGCGTTGACGAAACTCGGCGTCGGCGATTCGGACCGCGTCGGGACGTTCTGCTGGAACAACCAGTCGCACATGGAGGCCTATCTCGCCGTCCCCTCGATGGGTGCGGTGCTTCATACGTTGAACATCCGCCTGCCGGCAGACCAGCTCACCTACGTCATAAACCATGCCGAAGACAAGGTGATCTTGGTCGACGGAACACTCGCACCGCTCTTGGGTGCCGTGCGCGCGAACTTAAAGACGGTCGAAAAGATCGTCGTGATCGGCGACGGGGACACCTCAGCGTTGGGGGACGTTCTACCCTACGAAGCACTCCTCGCGGCGGAGGAGCCGGGGTTCGCGTGGCCAGAACTCGACGAGCGGTCCGCCGCCGCGATGTGCTACACGAGCGGTACGACGGGAAATCCCAAGGGCGTCGTCTACAGCCACCGCTCGACGTACCTCCACACGATGGCGGAGACGTCCGCTTCTTCTATCGGTTTGACCGAGGCCGACCGCATTCTCGTCGTCGTTCCGATGTTCCATGCGAACGCGTGGGGTATCCCGTACGCCGCGTGGCTCGTCGGAACCTACGTTGTGATGCCGCAGATGTATCTGATGGGCGAGCAGCTCGCGAAGATCATCATGGATCAGCGACCGACGTTGGCGTGCGGCGTCCCGACGATCTGGAACGGTCTACTTCAGGTCGAAGGTAAGTTGGATCTCTCCTCGCTACGGCTCGTGACGGCCGGCGGAGCCGCACTTCCGAGGAGCGTTATCGAAGCGTTCGAGGATCGTTTCGGTGTGAGCATCGTCCAGGGCTGGGGGATGACCGAGACGAGCCCGCTCGCCGCCCTCGCCCTCCCACCCGCAGGTTGTGATCCGTCCAAGGCGATCGACTACCGGGTGAAGGCGGGCAGGATCGTCCCCGGCGTCGAACTCCGCGTCGTCGACGACGAAGACCACGTCCTTCCAAACGACGGGGAGTCCGTAGGGGAGTTCGAGATCCGAGGACCCTGGGTCACCGCGTCGTACTACAAAGAAGACACCGAAGAGCGATTCCACGACGGTTGGCTGCGCACAGGGGACGTCGGCTGCCTTGACGACGAGGGCTACATGACGATCAGTGATCGCACAAAAGACGTCATCAAGTCGGGGGGAGAGTGGATATCGTCGGTCGAGCTCGAAAACGAGGTGATGTCGCACCCCGACGTCTTCGAGGCGTCCGTCATCGCGATACCGGATCCGAAGTGGTCGGAGAGACCGCTCGTCGCCGTCGTCGCCGTCCCCGGCAGATCCCCCTCCCCAGAAGAGCTCGTGGAGTTTCTATCCACGCGCGTCGCACGTTGGTGGATACCCGAGCACTGGGCGTTCGTGAGCGAGATCCCAAAGACCTCCGTCGGGAAGTTCGACAAGAAGGTCCTGCGTTCCCTCTACGCCGACGAGAAGCTCGACGTCCTCGACGTCCCCGTGCCAAAGAGTCCAGATTGAACAGAACGCAGGGGACCTTGGCCGCCGGGCCTCGAAGTTCATGAGTCCCGGTCTAGAGGGGTTCGCGGACCTCGCCGAGCGCATCGAAGGGATCGCCGAAGAGCTCACAGACATCGCAATAGAGCGTTTGACCAGCGCTTCGGAGAGCAGCGACGGCGAAGTTGTAGCGCGCGCGACATCGCTCGACCGTGAGATCGTCCGGGCCCGACGTGCACTCGAGAAGGCCTCCTCGATACTCCAGAAACTCAGCAGCCACCCTCAATAGCGCCCGAGGCGACGTTTATCGGCTAGCGTGGCTCAGATGAGAACACGAACGCTCGCAGGACTCGTCGTCGTCGGAGTACTCTTCCTCGCCGCAGGATGCTCGTCGACCACCTCGCATTCGACGAGCGCTACTCGTTCGCACTCGACTTCCCACTCCACCTCAACGACGTCGAAGAACAGTTCCAAGAACACCTCGACAAGCGTCGTCGTGACCGGAGCGTACTGCAACGACCTCAAGGCCGCGTTCATCGATAGCGCCGCCCAACAGCCCAAGACCCCCGCGGAGTTCAAAGCCGTCATCGCTAAGCTCAACGACGGCCTCGGGAAAGCCGCTCGCGACGCGCCAGCATCCCTGCGTCCGTCGACCTCCGCGCTCGCCGCTGAGTACCTACACCTCACGAGCGAAGCCGCCGCCCACGGGTACAGTCCGAGCTACACACCACCCGACGCCTCGAAGTTGTACCCGGTCATGACCCAGTTCATGACCGCGTTCACTCCATGGGCGAAGACGAACTGCCCTCAGGTCCTCGCCGTATTCAACCGTTCGTCCTCGTCTTCCTCGACACCTCCGCCGTCGACCACGCCCCCTCCCGCTGGCGGCTGATCGGCTGGATGTCCTAAGCTCGAGTCGACGTGGGTAGCATCGACGTGGGTAGGGTCGACGTGGGCGGCGTCGTGGCCGGTACCGCACGCGGAACTGGTCGGGACTGAGGAGGAGGGCAAGTGCGACTGCTGCGTGAGGTAAAGACGTTTATAGGAGTAGTCGCTATCGTCCTCGCAAGCTCCGGCCTAGTTACATTCGCTCCCTTTACAACTAGCGGGGTTCCACCCCAGCCCGACGAGCTGTAGTTGACGCACGTCATCTGGCATATTCACTGGTGCGGACTCCGGCCGAGCGCTTTAATGGCGAAGTGTGTAGCCT
>JAJYQJ010000084.1 GCA_021794655.1 Actinomycetes bacterium
CTTTCCACTCTGCGTGCACCCAATCGACCGCCTGATCCCAGAGAAGAGCGGCAGTGTGATGTGCATCGTGTGCTCGCCGGTAGTTCGCTCCCGAGAGAGTGATAGGGACAGTCGCTGTGCGTAGAACCTCGCTGCTCGTTGGTGTCCCGGCTGGTACTACGATCATATGTTCGATACTACACCACGGGTGTATCAATTCGTGCAACGGTGCTCACTCATTTCGCCGTCGGCCTTGACCCCTCCCTCACAGAAGGGGGTTGCGGCCGCGGTCGGCTCAAACACCGCTTCACAAGGGGGGTTTTGCCAACTGTGCATACGCGTGCCTTGGCACTCGGTAGAGTAGAGTGCTAGGTGAGACGGTGGGAGTAGTTACAGGAGTCAAAGATGACCACAACTGATTACGGGACCCGTCAGGCAGAAAAGGGGCGTAGCTCGCGCCCGACCGGCGCCCGCCTCGACGAGCGCAAGGCCGCAATCCTGGAGGCGGTCGTCACGGAGTACATCGGTACCGCGCAGCCAGTCGGATCGCAACATATCGCAGGCGTTCCCGGGGTGAACGTCTCTTCGGCGACGGTTCGCTCGGAGATGGCGGCTCTTGAGTCCGAAGGCTACTTGGTCCAGCCCCACACGAGCGCGGGTCGAATCCCGACCGACAAGGGGTACAGATTCTTCGTCGACAATATGGCGTCGCCGGGCGTACTCGGTCCTGCGCAACGCCAGAAGGTCTATCGGTTCTTCGACCAGGTCCACGGGGAGATGGGTGAGATGCTCGAGCGCGCATCTCGACTGCTGTCGGATCTGACGTCGTGTGCCGCCGTTGTGATGGGACCACCGCATGACTCGGCCGTCATAAGAAGTGTTCAACTCGTCGGCCTGGGACCACGATCGGTTCTCGTCGTCATAGTTCTTTCCGACGGGACGGTGGACAAGTGCTCGATCGAGCTCACCAACGACGCGTCCGACGAACTCCTCGAGGCGGCGTCGCGTCGCCTTCAAAGCGAGTTCGTGGGGGCGCCGGTTCTCGCAGTCGGTCCGTTGGGGCGATCCGGGAACAGCGACGTCGACGACGTCGCAGAGATAGCAGCCCACGTGATATCGGAGATCGGCCAGAAGGGAGTGTGCGACCAGATCTTCGTCGGTGGACCTTCACGGCTCGCGGTCGCGTTCGACGCGGTCGAGACCGTGCGCTCGGTGATGACGATCCTCGAGCAGCAGATGGTCGTCGTGAGCCTCCTCCGTGACGTGATGGACCGTGGCCTCTCGGTCGCGATCGGAGAGGAGCACGGATTTGCGCCGCTCGCGTCGTGCGCCGTCGTCGTCGCCCCGGTTTCCGTTGACGGACACGACGCGGGCGCCGTCGGCCTCCTCGGGCCGACGCGTATGAACTACCCCCAGGCGCTCGCCGCTGCCCACATGGTCGGAGATCGCCTCGGGGCGCGAATTGCACAACGTCTGGGGAGCGGCGTGACCCCGCAGACGACCGCCACAGATCGGAGTTCGGATCGTGGCTGAGATGAGTTCGGACCTCTACGGCCTTCTCGGAGTGTCACCGTCGGCCACCGACGACGAGATAAAGCGGGCGTACCGGAAGAAGGCCCGTCAGCACCATCCCGACGCGAACGGAGGCGACCCCGAGTCCGAGGCGTTGTTCAAGCAGGTCTCGATGGCCTATGAGGTCCTGAGGGACCCGGAAAAGCGCGCTCGCTACGATCGGTTCGGGCCGGAGGGGGTATTTGGCCAGGGATACACGAGTTCGACGTCGGGGTTCAACTTCGAAGGTGGGATCGGTGATCTCTTCGACGCGTTCTTCTCGAACATGGCCGGAGCTTCCGGGCGCGGGGCACGCAGGGGACCCCAGCCGGGACCCGACGCCGAAGTCCGTTTGAACCTCACACTCATCGAGGCGGCGTTCGGGGCAAAAAAGGAGCTCTCGGTACGTGTCCTTGTGACCTGTGAGACCTGTTCTGGAAGTGGGGCCGCCCCGGGGACTACGCCGGTATCGTGTCTAGACTGCAAGGGCACGGGCGAGATCAGGCGGATCCGCCAGTCGCTCTTGGGTCAGGTCGTGACATCGGTCGCCTGTGGAACGTGTCGCGGACTCGGCGAGACGATCGCGTCGCCGTGCGCGACGTGTAGAGGTGAAGGACTTCGGTTGGACGACCGATCGATGGTCGTCGACGTTCCAGCCGGCGTCGAGGACGGATCGACCCTACGCCTCGCAGGCCGCGGGCCCGCCGGACCGAGGGGCGGTCCAAACGGTTCCCTCTTCGTCCACCTCGTCGTGGAGCCGGACCCACGCTTCGAGAGATCGGGCGACGACCTGCACGCGACGTATCACCTCACGATGGTCCAAGCCGCTCTCGGGACCGAGATCGTCGTCGACACGTTGGAAGAGCCGCGTCGTGTAGAGGTCGCCGCCGGCACACAAGGCGGTCACGTCGTCCGTCTCAAAGGGGCGGGTGTCCCGCACCTCCGCGGGAGGGGTCGCGGGGACCTCTTCGTCCACCTCGTCGTAGATACGCCCGTTGGAATCGACGGCCCCCAAGAGGAGTTGCTCCGTCAGTTCGCCGCCGCCCGCGGCGAGGACGTCGCAACCGCGACAGGAAACGACGGTGTCTTCTCCAAGCTGCGATCTGCGTTCAGCTGATCGTCAGGCCGTGTCGGTGAACGCTCCGATGCGTGACGGGAGATTCGCCGAATCGGCGGTAGCACAAGTGTTCGTCGAGGATCCAGCGTCCCCCGTCCTCTCACCCGCCGATCAGCATCACCTCGAGCGAGTCTTGAGGGTGAAACCCGGCGAGGTCGTGATCAGCGCGGACGGCGCGGGGCGACGCTGCGAGTGCAGGACGGACTACCGCACAGCGGGGTCAAGAGTCGTACTCGTCCCACTCGGGGAAGTGATCGAGGAGCCGAGACCAGACCCGTGTCTCTCGGTCGCGTTCGCCGCGCTCAAAGGGGACCGAACCGAACTCGTCGTGCAAAAACTCAGCGAATTGGGAGTCGACCGGATAGTCGTTCTAAACACCGATCGATCGGTCGTTCGCTGGGACACGAACCGTAGGGCCCGTGCTATGGAGAGGGTTCTGCGCATCGCACAAGAAGCGTCCGCCCAGTCGCGCCGAGCGTGGCTCCCCGAGTTATTGAGCGTCGACGGAGTGGAAAATATCCCCCGAGCGCTCGGGTTTTTGCCTTCCGACGGGGGAGACGGGGGAGAGGGGGGAGACGGGGGCGACGGGGGAGAGGGGGGAGACGGGGGCGACGGGGGAGAGGGGGGAGACGGGGGAGACGGGGTTGGAACTTACAGCCCTCAAGTCGCGCTCGGCGACATTCACGGCGCACCGCCGTCTACCGAGTACAACACCGTCGTCGTCGGACCAGAGGGCGGATGGAGCCCAAAAGAGCTAGAATTGGGGTTACCTATGGTGAGACTTTCTCCCCAGATCCTGAGGGCAGAGACCGCAGCGATAACCGCCGGCGTCGTCCTCACGTCGTTTCGCGCCGGGACACTCGCCGCGGTTCATCGATCACCGAGGTCGACGTGAGATCTTTGGACCCGACCTCGGGGGCGTCGACTCGTTGGTGAAGCGTGAACGTGTCAGCCAAGACGCGAGTGAGGGCGGCGCGAGTGAGGGCGGCGCGAGTGAGGCCGACGCGAGTGAGGGCGGCGCGAGTGAGGGCGGCGCGAGTGAGGGCGGCGCGAGTGAGGCCGACGCAGCTGTATGGTTGAACACCCGCGAAGCGTCGGCCCGTCTCGGAATGACGCTTCAGACGCTCTACAGATTTATCGACGAAGGAGAGCTCGTTGCCTACAAGTTCGGCAGGGTGATACGCCTCAAGCAGCGAGACGTCGACAGCTTCATCGAGAGATGTCGCATCCAACCAGGTGAGCTCGACCACCTCCACGCTTCGCGAAAGAGATCCGACGGTCTCGACTCCGACGGTCTCGACTCCGACGGTCTCGACTCCGACGGTCTCGACCCCGAAGTGCTTGACTCGAAGGGTCGAACCTCCAGGAGAACGAGCGCTGACCCGGGCGATCTCGCTACTGCGGCGACCGATCGAAGTCGAGCGCGTAGACTTCGAAGATGACCGACTGCTTATTTTGTAAGATCGTTAGTGGGGACGTCGACGCTGACGTCGTCATGAGGACACCTGGGACGGTCGCGTTCAAGGACATCAACCCGGCGGCGCCGGTCCACGTCCTCGTCGTTCCGCGTCGCCACATCGAGAACGCCGCGTTCGTCGAGCCCGAACATGCGCCCGAAGTCGCGGAACTCCTCACGTCGGCGAGGGCGGTCGCTGAGATGGAGGGGATCGCGTCGGAAGAGCGCGGATACAGGTTGGTGTTCAACGTCGGGCCGGACGCGTTGAACTCGGTTCCTCACCTGCATCTGCATGTGATCGGTGGGCGAAAGATGACGTGGCCGCCCGGGTGAGTGCTCCTGGAACGGGTTCTAGTGTTAGCGAGGTGAGTCGCGTGGTCACGACTACCGCTCGGATACCGGGGAACCACTTGATGACCGGCCTTCTCGGTCAGCGCGACGAGTTCTTGAGGCTGGTCGAGGCGTCGTTTCCGGAGAATCGGATCTCGGTGCAGGGAAACGTCGTCGACGTGGAGGGGCCGGACGCCGAGACGATCGCTCGGTTGTTCGAGGAGTTGGTACTGGTCCTCGAATCCGGACAGAGACTTGACGCGGCGAAGCTCGCGTTCACGATCGACATGGTGCGCGAGGACATGCGGCCTTCCGAAGTTCTGAACTCCGAGGTCGCTCGTGGGGCGAGGGGGCGTAGCGTGCGCCCGAAGACGGCGGGCCAGAAACGATACACCGACGCGATTGCGTCGAACATCGTCACGTTCGGCATCGGACCCGCGGGAACGGGGAAGTCGTACCTCGCGGTCGCTCTCGCGATCTCCGCGCTCCAATCCCACGAAGTCAACAGGATCATCCTCACGCGGCCCGCGGTCGAGGCCGGCGAGCGTCTCGGCTTCCTCCCTGGTGACATGATGGCGAAGGTGGACCCGTATTTACGTCCGCTCTACGACGCACTCTTCGATCTCTTGGACCCCGACGGCGCCCAGCGGCTGATAGATCGTGGAACGATCGAAGTGGCGCCGCTCGCGTTCATGCGAGGGCGCACGCTCAACGCGTCGTTCATCATTCTCGACGAAGCACAGAATACGACACCTGAGCAGATGAAGATGTTTCTGACGAGAATCGGTTTTGGTTCCAAGTGTGTCGTGACGGGGGACGTGACACAGATAGACGTGGCTGGTGGTCGCTCAGGACTCGTCGGCCTCGATGACGTCTTGGGTGACGTCGAGGGCGTATCGTTCATCCAGTTGTCCCGTAAAGACGTGGTTCGTCACCGTATCGTCGCAGATATCGTCGACGCGTACGAAAAAGCCGAAGGTAAAGAGCTGGACGGCCGTCCACGTTTAAGACCTTGAGAGCAACGGGTCGACTGAGTTGGCTATAGACGTATACGCGGCGGACGAGCAAAGCGACTGCGACGTCGAGCTCGCGACTTGGACGGCTCTCGCCCGCGCCGTGTTGGAAGATCGAGGTGTGAAGGCGGACGCGGAGCTTTCGATACTCTTCGTCGACGAGCCGGCGATCGCGTCGTTGAACGAGAAGTTCATGGACCGAGATGGCCCGACCGACGTCTTAGCGTTCCCGATCGAGGACGCCCCGATTCCAGGTGGGCGTTATCCCGACTCATGTGGGCCGGGTCCAGACGCCGGGGCACAGTTCGAGGCCGGTAACGACGAAGATCCCCCGTTGCTCATCGGTGACGTCGTGATCTGCCCGGCGGTCGCGACGCGAAACGCAACAGAGCACGGGGTCTCGTTAAGCGACGAGCTGGCGCTCTTGGTCGTCCACGGGATACTCCACCTCCTTGGAATGGACCACGAAGACGATAGCGACGCGGCTCTTATGGAGGGAGCCGAACGGCAGATCTTGGAGCGCCACTACGTAGCCGGCCGATCTTCGCGGCCCGGTTGCCGAGACGGCGACACCGCCGATGGCTGAGACGTCTTGTGTGATCAACGGATATTTCACGGCGACGGTGGGCTTTCACCCGATCGACTGGCTCTTGGTCGCCTTAGTCGTCGTCCTGCTAGTCACCTCTGGGCTACTCGCGCTCGCAGAGACGAGCTTGGTGCGTACCTCGAAGGTGAAGGCGCAGTCTCTCGTTGGAGACCGACGCAGGGGAGCACGTCCGTTGGCCCGCCTCGTCGAGCACCCCGAACAGTTCTTGAATCCGGTGCTCTTACTCGTTCTAATCTGCCAGCTCGTCTCGGCGACGTTGATCGGGGTGCTCGCAGAACAGTGGTTTGGAGCGGTCGGAGTGTTGGTCGCGACGGTCTTCGAGGTTATCGTTATCTTCGTCGTTTTCGAGGCGGTTCCGAAGAACTGGGCGGTCCACAATCCCGAAAAGGCGGCCCTGTTCACTGCCCCGATAGTGGACGCGTTGATTAGATTTCCCCCCGTCCGGGCGGCTTCGACCGTTCTTATCGGTCTTTCGGACCTCCTCCTCGGTCGTCGCGATCTTAAAAGCGGTAGCAAAGTGGCGAACGTCACCGAGTCCGAGCTACTCGCGATGGCGGACGTCGCTCACGAGGAGGAGGTAATAGAGCCCGAGGAACGGGCGTTCATCCACTCGATCATCGACTTCGGAGATACGGTCGTTCGAGAGGTGATGATCCCGAGACCCGACATGGTCGCCGTCGAATCTCGCTCGAGCGTCGCGGACGTCCTCGGCGTCGCGCTCACGAACGGGTTCAGCCGCCTACCCATCTTCGACCAGAACTTGGATGAGATCTCAGGTGTCGCGCACATAAAAGATCTCATCAAGGTCGAGAGAAAGGGCCACCGGGACGATCGTGTGAGTGGTCATCTGCGACCGGCCAACTTTGTCCCCGAGACGAAGCATCTCTCTCAGCTGTTACACGAGATGCAGGAGTCGAAGTTTCACTTGGCGATCGTCGTGGATGAGTACGGGAGCACCGTCGGACTCGTCACCCTAGAAGACGTCATCGAAGAGTTGGTCGGGGAGATCGTTGACGAGTTCGACGTCGAAACCCCTCTCGCCGAGCGACTCGACGACGGGAGCGTGATCGTTAGCGGGATGATGCCGGTCGACGACGCGTCGGAACTGCTGGGCGCCGATCTCCCGGAGGGGGCCTGGGATACGGTCGGCGGGCTCGTTCTCGACCTCGCAGGGAGAGTTCCGCGGGAGGGAGAAACTGTGGAAGTCGACGGATTTCACCTCGTTGTCCAAAGGGTGCAACGACGGCGTATCGGCCGGGTAAAGATCGTTCCCCACGGCGCCGATGTGAACGATAGCGTCGCCGATGGTCTAAGAAGCTGAGGTGAAGTCGGGGTTTGTGGCGATCGTCGGCAGGCCGAACGTGGGTAAGTCGACGCTCGTCAACCAGATCGTTGGAGAAAAGGTATCAATTGTCTCGTCTCATCCGAATACGACTCGGTTCAACGTTCGTGGAGTATGTAATCGTACGAACGCCCAGATTGTCCTCGTCGACACGCCGGGGTTGCACAGACCCAAGAGCGCGCTCGGGAGCCGCCTGAACGACGCCGCTGTGGCTTCCCTATCCGACGTAGATGTCGTCGTCGCGATCGTCGACGCGACCGGAGCGATCGGCCCCGGTGATCGAGTGGTGATCAAGAGGGCCGTCGAGGCGGCGGTGCGCGGCGGTGTGAAGTTGGGGTTACTAGTAGTCGTCAACAAGACCGATCGAGCGCGCAGCGAGGACGTCCTCTTGAGGCTCGCAACTGCGAGCGACGCGGTCGGTGCGGTTCTAGACGAGATCGGTGGTGCGTCGATACTGGAGAACGTCGAATACTTTCCCTTGTCCGCGAGAACTGGCGAAGGAGTTGAAGGACTCATCGAAGCGGTGATCGATCGCCTCCCGAGTGGCCCGCGGTACTTTCCCGACGACATGAGCTCTGACGTCGGAGAAGCCATGTGGGTCGCCGAGCTCGTACGGGAGCAACTCCTTTCCGTCGTCCGCGATGAGCTGCCCCATTCGATCGCTTGCCGGGTGACGGAGTGGGAGTGGCCACGGATCCGATGCGAGATCGTCGTCGAACGTGACTCTCAAAAGGCGATCGTCATCGGGCGCGGCGGCGAGGTACTAAAGGCCGTCGGCACAGCGGTGCGGCGCCAACTTCGACCCGGCGCGTATCTAGAGCTCTTCGTCAAAGTCGAGAAGCGCTGGCAGGGCGACGAAGGAGCGTTGGATCGCCTCGGGTACTAGTTCCCTTCTAGACGCTCTCCTCTAGACGCTCTGCCTCTGGGCGCAACGTTTGAGGAACTCGACAGCTTGGCGTTGTTGTGTCGTGCGCCTCATCGGCGGGAGGCCGGCGAGGAGAGCCCCCCTGTAACGTGCTTTAGCGAGGCGCGGGTCGAGGACCGCGACGACCCCGGTGTCGTCGCTCGAACGGATCAATCGGCCGACCCCTTGAGCGAGAAGTGTCGCAGCCCTCGGTATGTCGACGGTGTGGAACGCACTGACGCCGTTTGAGTCGGCGAGCTCGCGGCGGGCTTGGAGGAGCGGGTCGTCGGGACGGGGGAACGGGAGACGATCGAGGGTGACCAACGTCAAAGATGGCCCGGGGACGTCGACCCCTTGCCAGAACCCGAGCGTCGCGAACAGACACGAGGACTCGTCGTCGACGAACGCGCTGAGGAGCTTGGTCTTTGGGAGCTCTCCTTGGGTCATCAGGCGATAGCTGAGGCGAGGTCTTAACGCTTGTGCTACCTCCGTGACGGCACGATGGCTGGTGAAGAGAGCGAGCGTTCGGCCTCCCGCCGCGTTGATCAGGAGTTCCAACTCGTCGACTATCGCCGGAGCAGAACTTTTCTCCTTGCGATCGGGTAGGTGAGTAGCTACGTAGAGGAGCGCGTGGCTCGCGTAGTCAAACGGGCTGCCGACGTCCAACTCGTCGACAAGAGAGGAGCTCAGCCCGACCTTTGAGCGAATCTTGGGCGGGATCGTCGCGCTCGTCAAGATCGACGTCACCTCTCCCCAGAGCCCGTCAGCCAGATACGGTCCGACGTCGATAGGGGAGAGACGGAGCGTTGGTCCTCTCGCGTCTGCGTCCACCCACGCTACTTCGTCGTTCTTCTTCGAGAGTATTCGCTGGAGGTCTTCTAATAGGTGCCCGGCGGCGGTCAACGCGCGCTTGTTGCGTGCGGCGAACTCCGGGTCGTCGCGCGCTCGTTGGTCCGGACTGTCGACTGCGAGTAGCGAGTGAAGGGCTTCGACTCGTGAAGTCGCGAGCAAGAGCGTCTCGGCGAGCGCGGAGTCGTTTGAATGTGCCGACTTGGGTAAGGGATCGCCCGATCCCGCGGGCACTTCGTCGTCGAGGCCGGCCGCTATGGGTCCCAGTTCACGCAACCGCTCTCGTCCACTGGGCTCTCGTGTATCGGGCTCTCGTGTATCGGGCTCTCGTCCACTGGGCTCTCGTGTATCGGGCTCTCGTCCACTGGGCTCTCGCATATCGGGTTCTCGTCCACTGGACTCTCGTGTACTGGGACCTGGGGAGGTCGGCTCTCGAAGGACCCTCTTGCCGGGGCTGTCGAGGAGCAGGTCTCGCAACTGCTCGCCGACTTCGGCAACGTGTTGGAGGACGCTTGGTGCTGGGTCTTCGTGGAGGAGACCTCGAGCGATGCGCGCGAGCGCCCGGAATCGCCCGGGCGAGAGTTCGACCCCGAGACTTGCGGTCATAACCTCTTCCAACTCGTGTGCCTCGTCGAAGACGACCACTTCGTGGGGTGGAAGGACGCTGTGGTCGCTCGCGAGCTTGACGGCGAGGTGGGCGCCGTAGAGGTGAGTGTTTACGATCACGACGTCGCAACCCTCGGCGAGTTCCCGGGCTTTCTCGGCGAAGCACTCATAACCGGAGGGACAGTCGTGTTTCCCCGGACATTCGTTAGGTCCGGCGCTCAGCATCGACCAGGCCTTTGGGTGTGGTTCGAAATGAAGCTCGGCTCGGTCGCCGCTGGAGGTGCTCTTTGACCAGGTGATGAGGTCGCGGACGTGCCGGCCGAAGAGGCCGGAGCTACCGCGGGGATCTAGTGTTGTGTCCGAGGTGGAGATCTCGTGGTCAACGCTGGCGAGATCGTCGTCGATGTATGGCGCGTCGTCGTTAAAGGACTGTTGGTAGCCGCTGTCTTGGATCTCCGTTGCTTTTTGCAGGCACAAGTAGTTGCTGCGACCTTTTAACACGGAGAAGGTGAACGAGGTGGAGTTCTTGAGTGCGTTGGCGACGAGTGGGAAGTCTTTTCTTGCGAGTTGGTCCTGGAGGCCCTTCGTCGCGGTCGCGACGACGACTCGCTTGCCGGAGAGGATGGCGGGGACGATGTATGCGAGAGACTTTCCGGTCCCGGTGCCGGCCTGGACGACGAGGTGACGCCCGGAGGAGATCGAGCTCGCGACCGATGTGCACATCTCGATCTGGGAGTCGCGGGTCTCGCCCCGAGTGAGGGCCGAGGTCACTTGGCGTAGGCAATCGATCACGTTCTCGGGCTCGAGGGTCGATCCTGGATCGTCGTGGTCTGCGGTTGGGTCGACGCTTGCCGGTGGTTCCACTGCGAACCATTCAACCAGGAGCGCTGCTACGTGCCGACATCGTAATGAAATCCCGTGCCCACCAGGACTCGAAGAATGTCCAAGGGCCCTGCACGGTGTTCGGGAGAAGTTTGGTGCCGTTGGATGGCGCGGCCGGAGCCCCAGGGGTCGGCGGGTCGTATGTGACGAAGACGTCCCAGTCCGGGTTGATGTCCATCTGCATCCCACGTATAGCGCCGGCTCGGACGAGGAGCTGTGCGAGTTGGATCGGCGCGAGCGACGGACCGGTCACGTATACGAGAGCACCGTTGCTGGTAATCCCGATGCCGGAGCGCCACTGGTTCTCGATGCCGGGCACCGACGGTGCACACGAAGTTGCGCCACACGTCGCTCCCCAGGCTTGCCAGTTCGGACTCGATGCCGCCGGGGTGGGTTGGCCTCCCGCGACGAGGGGCAGGAGATTCTGGCGCACGCTGACGACGTTCGGGGTCATGGTGACGTCACTACCCCACGCGCCGACGTTGACGGTGCCGTTAGAGTAGATGACGAGAGATGCCGCTCCGTTGACGAGCGGATCGATGGTCCGACCGTCGGTGTAGTAGCCGCCGCCCGCGACGTTCATCACGAACCCCCCGTTGAACGCGGCGACTAACGAGGTCGCTTGTGCGGTCTGGATCGGGGCGGTGTATCGATAGGGTCCACCGCCCGGGCTCATAGAGCCCGAGTAGAGGCGTGCCGACAACAACGCGGTGTCGATCCACGCGATCCCCGCGGGCTGGGTCCCACCCGGCGGGATGAGTGTCGTCTCGTAGACGGCCGGCACGCCGTTCACCAAGCGTCCTGCCGGACTCCAGGAACCCTCGCCCGGGAGCGAAGGAGTTGCGAACGGCGTGAGTGGGGCGGGGGTAGGAAGCGGGGAGCCGAGTGCGGTTCCGGTGGGGCGGGCTGGGTTCTCTGGGACCGTAGTTGTCGGGAGAGCGGTGGTCGGGTGAGGAGGGACGTGGCGGGTGCGACCCCGCGTGGTTTGGACCCGTGTCCGGTTGTTGGCGTTAAAAGTGGAGGTAGGAGTACGTGACCCACACGAGGTGGCCGCAATCGCGACGCATACGAGGAGACACAGCGTTGCGATCGACGGACTTGTTTTTGGCGGCGAGGATCGTGGCTGAGTGATCGGCATGTTGCAACTTTAGAAGCAGCGCTCAGCTGGGGCTGCGCGGCCGAGAACTCGAGCTGTCGCGGCGAGGCGCTGGTCGTCAGCTAACTTCGTGAGGTGGCGCGATCAAAGAGCAGGGCAACCGACGGCCGTTTGAGACGTTCACCGGGAGACGACCGGGGAGCGACGACGGTTCCGTCGAGCGTACCTGCCGACGTTCCGGCCGAGATCGACTTGGGGAGAGTCCCGGTGCACGTCGCGTGTGTTATGGACGGCAACGGTCGCTGGGCGAGCGCACGCGGTCTGCCGAGGACCGAAGGGCACGCGGCGGGCGAGAAGGCGCTACTCGACGTCGTCAACGGAGCGCTCGCTATCGGGGTGAAGTGGTTGACGATGTACGCGTTTTCGACCGAGAACTGGCGACGACCTCCAGATGAGGTTCGTTACCTGATGGGATTCAACGAGTCCCTCTTGATGCGTAGGCGAGATGAGTTGAACGAAAAAGGAGTTCGTATTCGCTTTGCGGGGCGGCGTGATTGGAGGGTCCCGAGGCGCGTGCTGCGCCGGATGGACGAGTCGATAGAGCTGACGAAGTCGAATACGACGATGACGCTCACGATGGCGTTCAACTACGGCGGGAGAGCTGAGATCGTCGACGCGGTCCGTTCGCTCGTAGCTGAAGGGGTGGGTCCCGACAAGATCGACGAACGATCGATCCGTCGCCATCTCTACTATCCCGAGATGCCGGATCCGGACCTCGTGATAAGGACGTCGGGCGAACAACGCGTGTCGAACTTCTTGCTATGGGAGATCGCGTACAGCGAGTTCGTGTTTCCAGAGACGCTGTGGCCCGACATGCGTAGAGATCATCTTTACGAGGCGGTCTTGGAATTCCAAAGCAGGAACCGGCGCTACGGGACCGTCAAGTGATATTCACGAGGATTGCGGTGGCGCTCGGGATAGTCGTTCTTGGAGCACTGATCTGGCTGGCGGCGGCGGGGTTCAAGCCGGCGGTCGCGCCGCTCGTCACCCTCGCGGCGTTGGTGGTGCTCGTCGCGGGCGGCAACTGGATCAGCTCGAACTTCTCGATTCACCACGGAGGGTCTTTAAAGCGTTACGCTCCCGACGAGCCGAACCGGTCGGGGAGCGACGCGGAGGGTCCGTCCCTGACTGGCCGAGATGCGCGAGAGTTGGAGGAGTGAGCCTATTTAGTGACCGCGGCGTAGTGCTTCGAACGTACAAGCTGGGCGAGGCTGATCGAATCGTCGTAATACTCACTGAGGGTCATGGAAAGATTAGAGCGGTAGCGAAGGGAGTACGGCGCACGACGTCGAAGTTCGGCGCGCGCCTTGAGCCGCTGAGCCACGTGTCGCTACTCGTATGGAGCGGGCGAAGCGATCTCGATATCATCAACCAGGCAGAGATCGTTGATACGTTCCGTACGATCCGCGAAGATCTAGACCGCGTCCCTAAGGGAATCTCGCTTCTCGAAGTTGCCGATCAGATCTCCCAGGAAGGTCTGGCGGACCCCCGTTTGTACCAGATGCTCGTCGGCGCGCTTCGGGCGTTATCGGATACGGCGTGGAATCCAGAGCTTGTCGCACCGGCGTTCTTCTTGAAAGTGCTCGGCCTCGAAGGGTCGGCGCCGGTCTTGGACGCGTGTGCGTCGTGTGGGGCACGACCGAGCAGTTCGATTGGCCGAGATAGCGATCGCCATATTGCTGCCGAGAGGACTCCCGAGAGGGCTACCGAGGACGAAGCGGGCGATCTGGTCGAACTTGTGGCGTTTGACCTTGTCGTAGGCGGGATGCTCTGCCAGGGTTGTCGGCGTGGGCGTGCGGTGAGCGCGGAGGCGTTGGATCTGATGCGCAGGATCTTGAACGGTTCGTTGAGCGGTGTGCTTCGAGGCGTGCAACCAGGATCGGAGGAGGTAACTCAGATCGCGACGGAGGCGATGGAGACCCATCTTGACCGCCGGCTACGCAGCGTACGCTCAGCCGTCGGCGCGTGAGATGAGACGGCAGGTGCCGACGTCACGTTCGGGTGGGAGTCCGTTTGGGGTTTACGTCCACATACCGTTCTGTCGTGAACGCTGTGACTACTGCGCGTTTGCGACGTACAGCGATCGGGATCACTTGATGCGGAGCTACGTCGAAGCGTGCGTGGAAGAGATCGAGCGTGCGTACGGTTCGGGGGATCTTCCTCCCGCGTCGAGTGTCTTCTTCGGCGGCGGAACGCCGTCTCGGCTTCCTCCAGAGGATCTTGTGACGATTCTTCGTGCGATACCGCTCAAAGAGGGTGCGGAGGTAACCGTCGAGTGCAACCCCGAAGATGCACAGATCGAGAGGCTGTCTGTGTATGCGAGCGCTGGGGTGACCCGTATGTCCTTTGGAGTCGAGTCGACCCTGGAGCACGTACTCGCAACACTGGGACGCACGTCGTCGGCGAGTGAGCGCGCCGACGAGACGGGTGGGTCGGTGCCGGAGATGCTGGCTGACGACGTTCGCCAAGTCGGATTCAAGAGTTGGAACTTGGATCTGATCTACGGCGCTGCGAGCGAGACTCACGAAGATTGGCACGACGTTCTCGTTGGGGTCGTATCGATGAGCTGTCCCCCGCCACACTTGAGCCTTTATGCGTTGACGGTCGAGCTGGGCACCCCGCTCGCGTCGGACCCGAGTCGGTATCCCGACGACGACGTCCAGGCGGAGCGCTACGAGTACGCGAGTGCGTTCTTGTCGGCCCACGGTTACGTCTGGGAAGAGATCTCCAACTGGGCTCTGCCGGGCCACGCCTGCAGGCACAACGATCTCTACTGGAGCCAAGGGAACTATCTCGGAGTTGGATCGGGTGCGCACTCGCACGTAGACGGCCGGCGCTGGTGGAACATGAGGACTCCTGAGCGCTACATTCGCGCGATTAAGACGGGGTCGTCTCCGGTCGCAGGGGAGGAGACGCTGAGCGAAGCGGAGCGTGAGTTCGAAGAGCTCGCGTTGTCCCTCAGGACGCGCCGTGGGGTCCCTGAATCGGCACTGCCGACGGCGCCGGCGGATCTCGTCTTGCGAGAAGGAGGTCGGGCCGTCTTGAACGTACGTGGAAGGCTGGTTGCAAACGATCTGACCGCTCGCTTGGTCACTGGCGCAGCGCTGTAGCGATTTGACCGTGGGGCCGCTTGGTTCTAGACGACCGGCAGACGAAGTATCTTGTCGCAGATGCGAGACGATGCGGTGCGAGACGATGCGGTGCGAGACGATGCGGTGCGAGACGATTCGGTGAGAAAGGACAGGGTGAGAAAGGACACGGTGCGAGACGAGAACGTCCCACAGGACGCGAGCTCGAGGGATTCGATTCGCGGCGGTGAGGTGATGGAAAAGATCGTCGGCCTCTGCAAGCGGCGGGGCTTTATATTCCCCTCGGCCGAGATCTACGGAGGATTTCGCTCGACGTACGACTACGGTCCGCTAGGGGTGAACCTACTGCGGAACGTGAAAAATGCTTGGTGGGAAGAGATGGTCCAGCGCCGCGCGGACGTCGTCGGACTGGACGCCGCCGTCCTATCTCCACCGAGGCTTTGGGAGGCGTCGGGTCATCTCGCGAACTTCACCGATCCGCTCGTCGACTGCTTGGGTTGTCACGCTCGCTGGAGGCTCGACAAGATCGACGGCGTGTGTCCAAAGTGTGGGTCCGATCAGTTCACCGAGCCGAGGGCGTTCAATTTGATGTTCAAGACTCACGCGGGCCCCGTCGAAGACGACGGCGCGGTTGCGTACTTGCGCCCCGAGACGGCACAGGGGATGTTCGTCAACTTTGCGAACGTCCTCCAGACGACGAGGAAGAAGCCGCCGTTCGGGATCGCCCAGATCGGTAAGTCGTTTCGAAACGAGATCACCCCTCAGAACTTCGTTTTTCGTACCCGGGAGTTCGAACAGATGGAGATGGAGTACTTCGTTCCACCCAAAGAGGCCGACGAGTGGTTCAACTACTGGTTGGACGAACGCTTCCGTTGGTATCTGGGCCTTGGGATACGAGAGGACGAACTGCGCTTGCGCCACCACGAACGAGACGAGCTCTCGCGCTGTGGAGTTGCAGTCCTTCCGCTCTCGAAGGCGCGCGAACTTGAGAGGGCAAGTTCAACCTACGAGTGCACCGACAGCGATGTCAGCACTTCTATGTACTGTTTAAGCCTGATTTCGCGTGCGACTTCGATACGACTCAGGGAATCGTTAAGCGCCGTCGTAGCCGAGTCGGAGTAGGGACGTCGTGGTGGGCGATGATCGACTTTGATACGTTGATGGATGACGCGGTCACCACGCGTGATAAGGACGCGACCGATCAGGCAAGAGTTGGGCTAGGTCACGCCGCGTGTTCGTGTACGTGGGCCTTCGCGACGAGTTCGCCGAGTGTGAGATTAACGGTTCCAAGGTCGTGGCTGAGGCCGTCAATTCGCAGATCCAAGCGACCGATGTCCGCACGCAGCCCTCCGATCTCGCCCTTCAGCTCCGCACGCAGCCCTCCGATCTCGCCCTTCAGCTCCGTGCGCGTTCCTCCGATCTCGCCCTTCAGCTCCGTGCGCGTTCCTGCGATCTCGTCCTTCAGCTCCGTGCGCGTTCCTGCGATCTCGTCCTTCAGCTCCGTGCGCAACCCAGAGATCTCCCCGCGCAGCTCGGTTCCTAATGAGTCGACGCGGTCCCCGAGAGAGTCGACGCGGAGCCCGAGGGAGTCGACGCGGTCCCCAATGGAGTCGACGCGGAGCCCAAGGGAGTCGAAGCGGTCCCCGAGAGAGTCGACGCGGGCCCCGAGTGAGTCAAAGCGGGCCCCGAGTGCTCGTGTGCCAGAAAGGATGGCGACGAACGCGGCCGTGCCACCGGCGATGATCACCCCGATGAGCGTCCAGACTTGCGCGGCCATATCCATAACGTTACCTCTTTTCTAAGATGTGAGTGTTTCTCAGGCGAGCTGGCGGTCGTGCCCAGCGAAGCGATCTTGGAGGACGGCCCACGACGGCGTTTGGAGCGAGCCGCTCTTGCACTGGCTGCGCTCGGTGCTGTCCACATCCAATAGGGTGCCACGGGGGTGTATCAGAGGTCGATGAGGCACCTCGTTCCTGAGTAGAAGGTTGCGGCGAGAGGCAATGTGTGCTCCACCGCCTAGCGGGCAAGTGTCTGATCCGCCGCCCGTCTGACACCCCCCGCCCGCCTGCCGCCCGTCTGACACCCCCCGCCCGCCTGCCGCCCGTCTGACACCCCCCGCCCGCCTGCCGCCTGGCCGCCCGCCCGCGACCCTTCCACTGCCTTGCTGGTACGTGCCGGTGGTATCGAAGTCTCCGTCGGCGTTTCGTGGTGGAAGCGAATGGCAACCTGTGTTATGTGGAAGAGCTGGCGGGGGACCGTGAGCGAATGCCGTCTTGCCGTTGCCGTGGGATCGATGCGATGAGTCGAGAGGAGAGGAGACGAGACGAGGCTTGCGCTCGGCGAAGATGGCGAAGAGCAACTATCCAGGGAGCGCTTTCGTGACTTACCATGTGTGATATGGGCGATCCATCCGACGACTTGGCGATCGGCCGGACTAAAGATCTACCGACCCCCGATACGACACCCCCGACCGCGACGATCCCCGATACGACACCCCCGACCGCGACGATCCCCGATACGACATCCCCGACCGCGACACCCCCGACCGCGACGACCCCGACTCCGACGACCCCGACTCCGACGACGGTCGTCGTGGTCGACGATCATCAACTCCTTCGCGAGGGGACGCGCCAGATCGTCGAGCGGGCGGGCGGGTTTTCGGTCGTTGGGGAAGCGGGGGATGCCGAGGGTGCGCTGGCTCAAGTTGCGGCGTGTCGTCCAGACGTGGTGTTGCTTGACGTCCGCCTCCCGACGAGGAGCGGGCTAGAAGTTGCGGCGCAGTTGCGAGAGATCTCTCCAGCTACCCGAGTAGTGATGTTGAGTGCGTTTGATGATCCGGGTTACGTGCGAGCGGCGCTCGCGGCGGGAGTGAGTGGGTACCTGTTGAAGACGACGCCGGCGACTGAGTTGGTTCGATCGATCAGGACGGCGTTGACGGGGGTAGTGGTGCTCGACCCAAAGCTGTCGGGCTATCTGGGCACGACGAATCAAGGAGCGTCGCGTCGACTGCCGAACGCGTCCGAGACGCTGTCTAGCCGAGTCGCGGGCGACCGCAAGTTGTCGAGCGACCCGTCGCGAGCCGAAACACCGCCGACTCCGGCACTCCAAGAACCGACACCGCCGACGCCGGAACTCCAAGAACCGACACCGCCGACGACGGCACCCGAGGGACGATCGCCGGCGGGCGAGGTTGAGCGGTCGGTGGAGTTCGCGATTGGAACGCTGCTGAGTGGTGACGTTCTGACGTCGCGCGAGGTTGAGGTCGTCAAGCTGGTTGCGAGAGGACTTTCGAACAAGGAGATAGCGGTGGCGCTTGGGATCAGCCGCAGGACGGTCGAGGCGCATCTCAATCATGTCTTCGAGAAGGTCGGGACGACTTCGCGGACTCGACTGATCGCGATAGCGGTCGGGGAACGGATGGTCGGAGGTTGACGACGGCGCCGGCAGATAAGTCCGCAGCGCGACCAGCCCCCGAGGAGCGACCAGCCCCCGAGGAGCGACCAGCCCCCGAGGAGCGCCCAATCCCGGAGGATCGCCCAACGCCCGCAGCGCGCCCAACCCCAGCAGCGAGTTCGGCCCCACGCCCCGACAGATACATAGCCGGCGCCGGCGACAGAGACAGCGACAGAGAGGAGGTCTCTCGGGGGCGCGTTGGGTCGGTTCAGGCGGTTGTGCACTCGAAGGTGTGGGTTGGCGTAATTGGGGTACTCGTAGCGAGTGGTGCGTGGGAGGGTTTGGTACTGGCGGCGGGACTGAGTAGAAGTGAGGGGGCGGTCGTGTTCATGCCGCTCGGGTTGTTCTTGGTCCCGGTCCTGTATGCGTCGGCGAAGTTCGGGACGTTAGGAGGGGTCGTGTTCGCGGTCGTCGCGACGGCGGTCGTGTTCCCGCTCGTGGTCGGGGCGACGAGGGACGGGCAGAGCACGTACGCGTGGTTCGAGGTTGTCGAGCTGAGCGTGCTCTACGTGATCGCGTACTTCGTCGGCACGGCGGTGACGGCGGAGAGGGAGGCGAGGCGGTTCGCGGAGATTGCTCGAGTCGCCCATCGCGCGGCGGAGGATCGTTACCGGGGACTGTTCGAGACGAACTCGGAGCCGATCCTGCTCGTCGACTCCGGTGGCGAGGTCGTGGAGGCGAACGAGGCGGCGCTGGAGCTGTTCTTGGATCACCAAGTTAGAGTTGTCGGCCGCTCGATTACGACGCTCGTCGGTGAGGCGGCGGACGTCGCGTTGAGACCCTACTCGAGCGAGGATCGAGGGGCGAGGGGAGAGTCGAGGGAGTCGTGGAGGTCGGGGTCTGGTTCTATCGTACCGGTTGGAACCGGCGGTGCGCTGTATCGCGTGATAGCGACGCCGGCGATCTCGATCGAGGGTGAGGAGATGTGTCAGGTCGTCCTCCAAGACACGACGGAAGAGGCGAACCGGCGGATGCGGATAGAGGCGTTTGCGACCCACGTGCAACAGGCTCAAGAAGACGAACGTCGTAGGATCGCACAGGAGCTTCACGACGGGCCGCTCCAGTCGCTCGTGCGTCTCTTGAGAGCGGTCGACGATCTCGAGGGAGACGATGTGGTCGGCACTGGTCGAGCCGCAACCCCGGAGCGAGAGGGTTGGCGTGGAGGCGAAGAGCTGAGGCCGTTGATCGAGTCGATCGCGACGGAGGTTCGGCGGATCTCACAGGGGCTGCGTCCCCCACTCCTTGACGACCTCGGTCTTGTGGCGGCCCTTAAGACGTTGTGCGATGAGACGGAACGCCGTGGAGGGGTAGCTGTCTTACTCCGCGTGGAGCTACCGTCGGGGAGCGTGTCGTCGGTTGTCGAGCTCGCGTTGTTTCGGATGGTCCAAGAGGCTCTGGAGAACATCGTTAGACACGCGATGGCCTCTACTGTCAGCCTCGAGCTGTCTTTTGACCGAGGTGTTGCGGGTCTCGTCGTCAGAGACGACGGTGAGGGGTTCGACCCGTCGTTGGTTGGGCGGGCGAGTGACGCGGTAGCGCTCGGGCTGACGGGGATCGCGGAGCGTGCGGAGTCGCTCGGTGGCAGCGTGGTCGTTCGCTCGGCGAGGGGCGAGGGAACGATTCTCGAGGTGAAGATTCCAGTCGATACGGGGGATAGGTGACAAGCGGCTTCAGCCGTCGCGGCTGCTCAAAGCGGTGTATAGGTGTAATTACCTATTCCACTCTCGGTGGTTTTTCATATATACTCACCAGTAACCAAGAGTACGTGACTACAACTCTCTAGAAGTTGAGCGCCAGTAGTCGAGAGTTCAGCAGTTGAGATAAGTGGGGGACCGTATGGACGTGAGAAGAGGACGGTCGGTGGCCGAAGAGGTGATGTCGCGGTCGCGTTCAAGGCTGTCTAAGGGAGCTTTGGGCGAGGAGTCGGGTTTCTCCGTAGCAGAGGTAGTCTTGGCACTCGTGATCATCCTGATAGCGCTCGTCGCGACGAGCCAGGTCCTCACGTCGACGACCGAAGCGGTTGTCAACCAGCAGCAGCTCAACTCGGCGCGCGGCCTGCTCTCCTCGACGGTCCAAGCAGAGCTCACCGCGGAGTCCCAGGCGTCGAGCACGACCTTCCCCGTCGATCCCAACCCTGCGCCCTCTCTGACAGTGGCGGCAGCTTGGCCGTCGACTCCCACCTCTACCCAGACGGTCAGCGGGTTTAAGTTCGACGTCTACCAGGTGTGGGGATGGTGCGCACCGACTGGCTCCCCACCGGTGATGGGCAACTACACCGGATACACTGCGCCTGCGTATCCGGTCTACGAGATGGCGGTCAAGGTTACCTGGAGCAGCAACTATCCGAGTTCGATCAGCCAGGTCACCGAGATCCCGCTCCCACCAAGTCAAGCGGCTACGTACTCTTACCCGACGTCATCGAGTAACTGCCCGGCGGGTCTGAAGTGAAACGGTTTACACCACGTTGCCGGGTAGCTGGTGCGGCGGATGAGGCTGGCTTCTCGTTGATCGAGTACATGGTCGCGCTCACGATCCTCGCGCTCCTCTCCACGATGGTCACCCTCGGGTTTTCAACGATGGAGCAGGTTGCGACGTCGTCTTACCACAGAGGGAACGCGACGAACTACGCGATAGTAGCCGGTGACGAGCTGACGCCGGTCATTCAAAGTGCGATAGCTCCGTCTGTCGCGAGCGGGATTGGAGGTGGTGGATCTTGCTGGGGGACCTCACTTAACGGCAACCTTCCACATGGGTATAGCTCGTCGGAGCAGTTCTTGGTAGTTGCGGCCTCTAACTACGCTATCGAGTTCTGTGGCTACCCGAGCGAAAAGGCCGGACAGGCCGCAGCTACGATTCTGATCCAACCAGACGTCCAGGCGTGCAACCTCACGAGCGCGCCGAACGCGCCGACGTGCCCGCTCGTCGAGTACGACCTCGGTAGTTCTTACTGCACTATCTCGACTTCGACCGGCCTGTGTCCGACGCCTACGTCCGGGGTTGTCAACACGGTGGAGAGGGTGTGGTGTGACTCTTACTGCCAAGGAACGAGCTCCACGCGTGGAACGACTCCGGCATACTTCTCCTACTGCATGAGTCCACCAGCTGCTCCAAGCGGTGTCTCGGCGGACTGCAACTCCAGTACCTGGAACGACTTCCAGACGGCCCCCACGTCGCCAAGCAACAGCTGTTCGGTCGGTTCGTCGCCGCCGTACTACGTGCGGATGCCTACACCGTTCACGCTCACGCAGCCTTCGTCGACCAGCAACTGGTCTCAGTGCCTGCCCAAGATCACGAATGTGACGATTGACCTCTACGTAATGCCAAACGTCGTGTCACACAACACTCCCTCGCCTGGAAGCGGACCAGGGGTAGCGAGCGAGATCGTGAAACAGATCGGACTCCCCAATGCTGGATGAGAGTACTCGTAGTTTCTTGGTAGCCCCGGCCACGTTGTTCTACTCGTCTAACTCGATTGATTTGGAGGAACGGCAGTGATATCACTCAAGCCTATAAGGCGTCCGGGCGGTTCAGAGAAGGGCCAGACAGCGATGATGCTCGCCTTACTCATGGTGATCGTCATGGTGTTGCTGCCACTTGGAGTCCTCATCATCGCCCAGAGCCAGCCTGCGGTTTCTGCTCAAGAGCTCTCGAGTCAGCAAGCTCTTCAGGCGGCCCAGAACGGGCTGAGCGCCTACCAGGTCTGGATCAACACTCAAGGAACGGGTAACGCCCAGTCCTACTGCAGCGGCGGCTACGCTGGTCTAAGCAACGGTTGGACGTGTTACTCTGGAAAGGACAGCCGGACCAACAACGATTACTACCCTTACTCCGACGCGTCGGTCCCTGGGTTTGTGAACTGCTTTAGTGGGACGGGGACAAGCGGCGAACCACTCCAGGGCAACTCAGGCTCTAGCTGTGTGAGCCAGCCCCAATGTCCATCCAGCAGCTATAGCTCATCTGGATGGCAGACGATCTCTGGAAGCTCGTCCGGGGTCAATACCGGTTATCAGTTCGTAGTCGACTCTTCCGCGGTGCAAAACAGCACATCTACGAGCGGGCCTATCTATATCTATGCGACCGGCCGCTCGGGGGTCAGTGGAAACTACGTCTGTCGGACCGCTAAGACCGTGATTACAGACACGCTGCCCAAGCCCCAGAAGTCTGAGACCCTCACTACAGATATCACGACCTGTGGCTCCAATACGCCGCTTCCGACACCAAATAATGCAACTTCAGCTAACGTCACCTTGGCTGGTGGCAACGGCAGCCCGGGTGGGCCAGGAGCCTACCCGTTTACCGGCACGGCGGGCGGCGGTGGCGATGGCGCTCAGATGAATTTCACCATGTCTATTACTTCCGGGGCCACCTATACGGTTAACGCGGGTTGTGGAGCGACTGGAACTGGGACCGCTGGCGCTGGTACCGGGTTTGCGAGCGGCGGTGCTGGTGGTAACGATGGCGGTGCAGGCGGCGGTGCGAGCGCTCTCTGCGTCGGCGTAACAAACTGCACCGACTCTTCTTTGAACACCGTGGCAGAGGTCGACTCGAACTTGATCGCTGTCGCTGGCGGCGGCGGCGGCGGCGGCGAGGGTGATGGGTGGTTCGGCGTAGGTGGGACAGGTGGCTGTGCTGGGGGAGTGTCGCAGCCGCCTATGACGACTGCGCCTCCTCCGTGCCAGAGCCCTGTTCCTACATATCCGAGTATGGGAGCTATGACGAGCGGTGGCGGTGGCTGTGGAGTGGATATCATTTTCTTTGGTTGCATAGCGGGCGCCGGAGGCGCTCCGGTCAACAACACTACGTCTTACACAGGCAGTGGAGCAGCCGGCGTGGCCGGTCAGACCGGTGGAGCAGACGGTGGTGGTGGCGGTGGCGGCTTCATTGGTGGGCTAGGTGGGCAACAGTCTTCTGCGTTCTTTGGCTGGGGATTCGGCGGTGGCGGTGGGTCTGGTGGGACTTCTTGGGTTAACCCTTCTACCTCCGTTGCCCCGGTTAGCGGCCTCACCTGGTCAAACAACACTCTTCCTGCCGGTTCACCGGGGGTCAGTGTCACTTTTTCCTGTTCTGGCACCTGTACGTTCCCCTCCGGATCGCCGTACTCCGCGACCGGCTCCACCTTCTCGTGGCCTGCTCAGTTTTCCTGCGGGGGGTCTGACCCGTTTGCCATTCAACCTCCAAACGGAGCTAGCAGCTTCAGCCTTACGGTCGGGGTAGTAGGTGCAAACGGCGGGGCTGGTGGGACTGATACCCAACACGGTTCGGGGCCGGGTGGATCTGCTGGCGCAGGCCAGGGTGCAATTGCTGTGATCTCGGGACCAGTTCAATACAACAACGGCAAAGCCCAGCCCCAACAGTTCTCTGTCAACCTTGGCTGCAACGGGGCTCCAAACGGTGGGAACACGACATCGGGGTTCAGCCAGGGTGGAGCATCTGGGAATCCCGGGGCCACTTCGTCGGGAGCTGGTGGAGGTTCGAGTGGCATCTGCATTGGGACAAACTGCACTGTGAACGGGGCGACGCCTACGTCTCCGAGTGACGTCCTGGTGGTCGGTGCTGGCGGCGGCGGAGGCGGGGAGAACGTCACCGACTCTCCAGCGCCACAGTCGAACTACACGTCAGGTGGAAACTCGATCGACGACAACAACCCGAACGAGGCGCCGATGACGATGTACGGCGGTTCTGGTGGTGGCCAGATGGGTGGCGATGGAGTCAACTGCGACGAGTCCAACTTTGGCGCTGGCCCCAGCCAACCCTGTGTTAACGACGCGACCCAGCTTATGCCTGGTCCTACCAACAACGGTGGCCAGGGTTCAGCATCCGGGAACCTTCCTATACCGGGCGGAGCTGACGGCGGCGGCGGCGGCGGCGGGTACAACCCTTCCAACTCAGGCGGTGGTTGGGGCGGTGGCGCGATGGGCTGTGTCGACTCCGGTTTTTGGTACGTCTACGGCTGTGGTGGTGGTCCCGGAGGTCAGGGTGGAAGTAGCTATGCGAACACGAGCAACCTGCCCGATAACTGGTCCGTCACGAACCCCTGCTACGGCCCTGCACCGCTAACCTGTGACGGGATAACGGTGACTGGCGCCACGATATCTGGGACGATCCAGTTCACCTCGAATCCAAACGGTGCGTCGATCAGCACTCTGGCTTCGGGGTTGTCCGGGGTGAACGCTGGTGCGTCAACCTCGTCGGGACCTGCCTGGTAGCTGAAGCGGATCCAACCGCGATGCAAGCCAGGTAGTCAGCATAAGCGCGCGAGGTTGTGCCGTCTGCTTCCCGGCGTCTTTGAATGTCGACAGGTTCCGTGAGCGGTCAAGGGTATGTGCACGTCGCCCTCATGTTGGGTGTAGAGGGTGGCCGGGACGAGGACTAAACGTGAGACGGTGGACGTTGCGCTCCGGGAGTTGGTCGCACAGAGCGCGACGGGGGTGAACTGGGCGACATCACCGGATCCGAAGACGCGGCCCGCGGGCGGTGATCGTCGTCGATACGAGTGTCTGGATAGACGTCTTGAACGGGACCGACTCGGCAAAGGCCATGGAGTGCGTAGAGCTGATCGATAGTGGTTTCCCGGTTGCGCTCACCGACATCGTTCTGACAGAAGTGCTCCAGGGTCTACGTTCCGAGCACGACGCTGATGTTGTCGAAGCGCACCTCTTGGAGTTTCCAATCCTTCGTTTGGAGGGATTGAGTGACTTTTCAACGGCCGCGAAGCTCTACCGCGGAACAAGGCGAGTAGGGATAACTATTCTAAATACCTTGAACTGCCTAATCGCGGCGCCGTGCGTTCGCGTCGGTGCGCCGCTCTTGCACGCCGACGCGGACTTCGATCGCCTCGCCAGTTGCACGGCCCTTACGGTCTGGTAGTTGAGCCCGATGTTCCCGACACCTGTAAGCGGTGTCTGTAGGACAAGTTGCGCTGAGCGTGTGGCCAACTGCGCTGCTTTGCGTACCTCGTCACGCGGCGCGAACTTCTACGCCGACGCGCTCGCCGTCGGACGAGAGTACGCCGATGCCCGACTCCTCCGCAGCTTCGTTGGAGCCCATGTACACCCGAAGGCCGTACGCGTAGGCGACGTAGTCTTCAACCCCCCCGATAGCCTCGATGAGTCCGGGGAGGGCGGCTGCGAAACGACGCACGTCAGCAGGTCGTAACCGCGTCTTGGCTTCAACGACAACAGCAACTAGATGCCCTCTTGGATCACGGGCACGGGCGAACACGTCGATCTCCCCGTTCGCCTCGAGCGAGTCCGGAGGCGTCACGAAATGCCAACCCTTTGATTCGAGGACCGTGACGACGACAGATGCCGCGTCCTCCTCGACAGTTCCTCCAACGACCGTCGATAGTTGACCCACCTCTCTACGTAAGGAAGAGAATCCCATCTCGACCGCAGCGGTCAACGCGGCGATGTCCGCGCTGTTTCTCGTGATGTCCTCGCTGTTCCTCGTGACCGCGGCGGTCAACGCGGCGATGTCAGCGCTGTTCTTCGCGATGAGTGCTGGAAGAGTGAGGATCTCGTCTCCAAGCAGGACCGAACGCAACTGCGCCTTGAGGCCGGGGTCGGTCTCGATCTGGCGGATGATCTCGAGCGTGTCCATAGCCACAGGTTAGCGCATTAGTGTGATCGTTCTGCGTTCGAGAGCGCCTGGTGCGCCTACGCGGTGCGCCGGTATCGCCAGACGCCGAGGGGCACGAGGACGGCGAGTAGCCCGACGCACCACGCGAGCGCCTGGAGTTCCGCGGAGGTCGAGTGGTACGCCCCGCCGAGCATGAGGGATCTCGCCGCGTCGACGACGAGGCTGACCGGCTGGTGCGCCGCGAACGCCTGGAGCCATCCCGGCATCGACGAGACCGGGACGAACGCGGAACTCGCGAACGTGAGCGGGAAGAGGAGTGGAAACGACATGACCTGGGCGGTCTCGCTGTTCGGGGCAGAGAGCCCGACGACGGAGAACCCCCAGCTGAGCGAGTACGCGAAGACGAGCAGCAAGAGCGCCCCGACGAGGAAGAGGGCCGCGTTCGTCCCGATGCGAAAGCCCACGAGGTACCCGACGCCGGTCATGATCGCGACGACGAACACGTTTCTCACGAGATCCGCGCTCGTGCGGCCGCCGAGCACCGCGATCCGCGCCATCGGTAGCGCCCGGAACCTCTCGATCAATCCCTTTTGGAGGTCCTCAGCGAGTCCGATGCTCGTCGCGACCGCGCCGAAGCACACCGTCTGGACGAAGATCCCCGGCATCAAGTAGTCGACGTACGCGGTGCCTTCGACGTGGATCGCGCCGCCAAAGACGTAGCGGAACAACAGCACGAACATCACCGGGTGGAGCGTCGAGAAGAACAACGCCTCTGGGATCCTCAAGAACCCGAGGAGGTTTCGCCACGTCACCGTCACGACGTCGCTCAGCATCCAGCGTATCCGCCCCGACGAGCCTATGACCTCAGACGTCGTCACCCCACCACCGCACCTTTGGCCGCCGCCGCCGCCGTCGTGGCGGAGTCGTCGCTCTTATGTCCCGTGAGAGTCAAGAAGACGTCGTCGAGGCTCGGCTCTCGCAGCGCCAACCCCCCAACCGCTATACCGGCCGCGTCGAGCGTGCGGAGGACCTCGATCGCGACACGCGGACCGTCTTCGACCGTCAGCTCGAGCGCCGCCCCCTCGTGCAGGATCGGGCGCGTCGAAAGCCCCTGGAGGAGCGTCGACGCGTCGTCGGCGATCGAAGAGTCTCCAAACGTCACCTCGACGACCGTCGTCCCGAGGTCCGCCTTCAGCTCTCCCGGAGTCCCCTCTGCGATCACCCTGCCGTGATCGACGACGACGACTCGATCCGCGAGGCGGTCCGCCTCTTCGAGGTACTGGGTCGTAAGAAGCACCGTCGTCCCGACCTTCACGAGCCCCTCGATGATCGACCAGAGATCTTGACGGCTCTGGGGGTCGAGTCCCGTCGTCGGCTCGTCCAAGAACATCACCGGCGGGCGCCCGACGAGCGCGGCGGCCAAGTCGAGCCTCCGTCTCATCCCCCCCGAGTACGTCTTTAGTGGCCTTGACGCCGCGTCGGTCAGCTCGAAGCTCTCGAGCAGCTCGTCGGCCCTCGACCGCACCGTCGCCCGGTTCAAGTGCGTGAGGCGCCCGACCATCACGAGGTTCTCGCGTCCCGTCAGGTTCTCATCGACCGTCGCGTACTGCCCCGCAAGGCCGATGAGTTGGCGCACCTTGGACGCCTCCTTGACGACGTCGTGTCCCAAGATCGAGGCCCACCCTGAGTCGGGGGCGAGAACGGTCGAGAGGATCCGGACGACCGTCGTCTTTCCCGCACCGTTCGGTCCCAAGAGGCCGAGGACGCTGCCTCGTTCGACACTGATCGAGACGCCGGAGAGCGCTCGCACTTTTCCCTTGTCGAACACCTTTACGAGCTCGTTCGCCTCGATCGCTGGAGCCTCAGACATTAGCTCGCCAACTTAGCGCAACTCCGCCCGCCGTTGTCGAGCGCACCTCGGGCGTCGACTCGATCCGTCTCGACACCTCCTCGCTACGACTCGATCAGCGCCGCGACGGCCAGTTCTAACGGGCGGACGACTGGATCGACGCGGCTCACCCGGCGGCAGGCGTGTCAGCTCCGGTACGCTTCAAGGCGCTCTCGCTCTGTCGACCTGGGCCGAGTCGACGTGGCACTCCGTCGGGGCAGTCGGGGCAGACGGGGCAGTCGGAGCAGTCGGAGCAGAACTCCGCGACCACGCCGTCGTCGTCGAGCGCGACCGCCGTCAAACCTGTCTTCACGAGTGTCCTGCCAAACGACGTCGTCGCCGCCCGCTCCCGGATCGCGACGTCCAGCTCCAGGTTGGCAGCGACGCGATCCTCGGTCGTCAGCGCGGACAGCGGCAGTTCCTCGCGTGCGGCCAACGCAATACGCCGACGCGCGACGGTTTCACGGGCGGAAGTCTCCCTTCCCAGGCGGGTCCAGTGTTCGAGCTGCTGGCGGGCTGAGCGGCGTTCCCGGCGACCTTCGTCGGCGGTCGCCTCGAACAGATCGTTGTCAAATCGGGTAATGTGATCGTGAGCCACGCCGAACGCTCCTCTGCAACACTTCGTATACAAATGTAGCAGAACGCTACCGGAGCCAGATCGCTCCGAGACGCACCCACCGCGACGCCGTTCGCACTCCAGCGCGAGAGCCGAGTTTCCTACGCGGCTGGTGCTTGGGCGCTTCGGTGCTCGGCTGCGATGCTGGTTCCTGCCTCTTCGAACGTCTAGGCAACGTGCTCATGAGTGTGAGCCATCGCAACCAACTCACCCAGTGTGCGGTTCATGGTGTGGAGCTCGACGTTGATCGCATCAACCCGAACGTTCGTAGCACCGATCTCACTCTTCAGGTCCGTGCGCAACTCACCGATCTCACTCTTCAGGTCCGTGCGCAACTCACCGATCTCGCTCTTCAGGTCCGTGCGCAACTCACCGATCTCACTCTTCAGGTCCGTGCGCAACTCACCGATCTCACTCTTCAGCTCCGTACGGAGGCCGTCGTTCGCACCTATGAACTCGGCGCGTAGGGCGTCGTTCGCACCTATGAACTCGGCGCGTAGGGCGTCGTTCGCACCTATGAACTCGGCGCGGAGGCCATCGATCTTTCCCAGTATAGCGACGGAGAAGGCGACTCCTCCAGCGATGATGATTCCAATCAGCGTCCAGACCTGCACAGCCACATTCATGATATTAGCTCCTTTTCGTCTTCTCGGCGTCGAACTTTGCGGTGTTCAGCGCCGGAGTGCCAAACCCGCGCACCTTCATCACCAATGAGTATTGCTCGGGGGTGTGACTTTCCCGCCGGGAACCTGATAACTGCGGTGGCCCTCCGTTGGTTATTCAGGTTGTCTTAGTTGTCCCGCTGTTGGAAACGTTGGCCGTTCGCCGGGTCTGCGGGGAAGGATCCGAGTTCATCGGGTCGCCGAAGCTCACGGCGCCGGCCGTCGGGATGAGGTCAAGTCTCGAATACCACAGGACACTCGCTTCTCGCTACGATCTGTCTTGGAGCACGGAGAGCACGGAGAGCACGGAGAGCACGGAGAGCACGGAGAGCACGGAGAGCACGGAGAGCACGGGAGAAAAGATGGGTTACGTATTTGACTTCGACCACGAACACGAGCGACGTCCGATGGAGATGAAGGACGTCCTCGGCGGGAAAGGGGCGAACCTCGCGGAGATGACGTCGGTGTTGAAGCTGCCGGTACCGCCGGGGTTCACGATCTCGACGGACGCGTGCCGGGCGTACATGAAGGAGGGGTGGCCGGAGGGGTTGACCGAGGAGGTCGCGAGAGCGAGGGCCCGTCTCGAGGCGGCGATGGGGAAGGTGATCGGAGACCCGGCGAACCCGCTGTTGGTCTCGGTCCGCTCGGGGGCGAAGTTCTCGATGCCGGGGATGATGGACACGGTGTTGAATCTCGGGTTGAACGACCAGTCGGTCGAGGGGCTCGCGGCGCTGACGAACGACGAGCGGTTCGCGTTCGACTCGTATCGCCGGTTCATCGCGATGTACGCGAAGATCGTGATGGACCTCCCCGGCGAGGAGTTCGACTCGTTGTTCGAGGCGGCGAAGGAGCTCGCGGGGACGGAGTCGGACGCGAAGATCCCGACGGAGTTGCTGCGCTACCTCGTCGGCGCGTACCAGCAAGTCGTTCTTCGCCACACCGGGAGTCCGTTCCCCCAGAGTCCAGCCGCGCAGCTCCGAGGAGCGATCGAGGCGGTGTTTCGCTCGTGGAACGGACCGCGGGCGATCGCGTATAGAAGGAGAGAGCACATCTCGGACGACCTCGGGACCGCGGTGAACGTCCAGGCGATGGTCTTTGGGAACAGGGACGACAACTCGGGGACGGGGGTCGGTTTCACGAGAGACCCGGCGACGGGGGAGAAGGGGAGCTACGGGGACTTCTTGGTGAACGCGCAAGGCGAGGACGTCGTCGCGGGGATCCGTAACACGGAGCCGCTCGCGGCGTTGGCCGACGAGTTCCCCGACGTCTACGCGGAACTCCTCGAGATCTTCGACCGTCTCGAAGGCCACTACCGCGACATGTGTGACACCGAGTTCACGATCGAGCGGGGAAAACTCTGGATGCTCCAGACGCGGGTCGGCAAGCGCACGGGTAGGGCGGCGCTCAAGATGGCGGTCGAGATGACGAAGGAGGAAAAGATCGCGCTCAAGAAGTCGGAGGCGGTTGCGAGGATCACGGAGGACCACCTCGACTCGGTGCTCCATCCCCAGTTCGCGACGTCCGGCCACGACGTGTTGGCGGTCGGCCTCGGCGCGTCCCCGGGCGCGGCGGTCGGTAGGGCGTACTTTAGCGCCGACAGGGCGGCGGAGGCGGCGGAGCGTGGCGAGAAGGTCGTCTTGGTGCGCAGCGAGACGTCTCCCGAAGACGTCCACGGGATGCTCGCGTCCGAGGGGATACTGACGGCGAGGGGGGGTCTCGTGAGCCACGCGGCGGTCGTCGCGAGGGGTTGGGGGAAGCCGGCGGTCGTCGGCGCGGAGGCGCTCGTGATCTCCGATCGTTCGATGCGGGTCGGCGATACGACGATCGCGGAGGGCGACTGGCTCTCGGTCGACGGGACGATGGGGACGGTGATGGTCGGTCAGATCCCGCTCCTCCCCGCGGACCCCCCCAAAGACCTCCAGACGATCCTTGGTTGGGCGGACGAGATCCGAGAAGGTCACCTCGGCGTACGGGCGAACGCGGACACCGCGGACGACGCGAGACACGCGCGCGCACTCGGAGCGGAGGGGATCGGGCTGTGTCGAACCGAGCACATGTTCTTGGGCGAGGACCGCCTGCCGGTCGTCCGCAGGATGATCTTGGCGTCTGACCCAACCGAGGAGCGAGAGGCGCTCGAAGAGCTCCGCAAGGTTCAAAAGGAAGACTTCGTCGGGATCCTCGAAGCGATGGACGGGCTCGCGGTCACGGTCCGGTTGCTCGACCCGCCGCTCCACGAGTTCTTGCCGTCGACCCACGAGCTGACGATCAAGGAGGCGACCGTCGGGTTGAGCGCGGAGGAACGACGCCTCTTTGACGCGGCGAAGGCTTGGCAGGAGGCGAACCCGATGCTCGGGACCCGCGGCGTTCGACTCGGTGTGATCAAGCCCGGCCTCTACGCGATGCAGGTGCGGGCGCTTATGGAGGCAGCCCTCGAGCGCATAGCGGCCGGTGGTCGTCCGATCGTCGAGGTGATGATCCCGCTCACCGTGAGCCGTGAGGAGCTCGCGCTCGCCCGGACGTGGGTCGAAGACGCGGTCCAAGAGGCGACGGCAGCCGGCGGGAAGTCCGAGAAGCCCGCGAAGAGCTCGTCTAAGTCCCAGAAGGCCCAAGGCGGCGCCGGAAAGTCGGTGGAGAAGATTGAAGTGAGCATCGGGACGATGATCGAGACTCCGAGGGCCGCCCTTCGCGCCGGAGAGATCGCAGAGGCGGCCGACTTCTTCTCTTTTGGGACGAACGACCTCACCCAGATGACGTTTGGGTTCAGCAGGGACGACGTCGAAGGCAGGATGATGAGCACCTATCTCGAACTCGGATTGTTGGCCCGCAACCCGTTCGACGTCGTCGACGCCGACGGTGTCGGCGAGCTCGTGCGCATCGGCGTTGAGAGAGGGCGTGAGACTCGCCCGGGGTTGAAGGTCGGCGTCTGCGGCGAGCACGGCGGAGACCCCGAGTCGATCGCGACGTTCTACGCGGCCGGCGTCGACTACGTCAGCTGCTCGCCGTACAGGGTGCCCGTCGCGCGACTCGCGGCGGCCCAGGCGGTCCTCGCGAGTCGTAACTGAGCGTCGGAGCGTTAGAGGGTTAAGGTGGCGCCCGCTCCACTCGCCGTCGATCTCTCGGCGGTTCGAAAGCAGTTCGGCCACGTCGAGGCGGTACGCGGGATCGACTTGGCGATCGGCTCCGGTGAGGTCGTCGCATTCTTGGGACCGAACGGCGCCGGTAAGACGTCGACGATCGACATGATCCTCGGGCTCTCGAAGCCGAGCTCTGGCGCGGTGAGCGTCTACGGGATGGAGCCCGGCGAAGCGGTGCGCCGCGGGCTCGTCTCGGCGGTACTCCAAAACGGTGGCCTCTTGAAGGACCTGACGGTTGAAGAGACGGTGCGCTACGTCGCGAACCTCTTCGTGAAGACTCGTCGGGTTAAAGAGGTGCTCGAGCGCGCTGGGATCGCCGAGATCGCGGGGCGGCTCGTCGCGAAGTGCTCCGGTGGCGAGCAACAGAGGCTCCGCTTTGCGATCGCGCTCCTCCCCGACCCCGAGCTCCTCATTCTCGACGAACCGACCCAAGGCATGGACGTCGAGGGACGCAGGGAGTTCTGGCGAGCGATTCGTCACGACGCGGACCGCGGTCGAACGATAGTGTTTGCGACCCACTACCTCGAAGAAGCCGACAGTTACGCAGACCGTATCGTCTTGATCCGCAGAGGTGAGCTCGTAGCCGACGGCACCGCGGTCGAAGTCAAGAGCTTGGCGGCGGGCCGCACCGTGCGAGCGACGCTCCCCGGCGCGACCGAGCGGTCGTTCGCCGGCCTCAAGTGCGCAGCAGACGTCGAGGTGCGCGGGAACACCGTCGTCATCCAAACGAGTGACCCCGACGCCGTCGCCCGGTACCTCTTGAACGAGACGGACGCTCACGACCTAGAGATCACCGCGCGCGGCCTTGAGGACGCGTTCCTCGCACTCACCGGCGACGACGAACCCGGTGGTCGGTAGATGAAGTCGACGGCAGAGCGATGAGCCTCTCTTCGAGCGAGTTGATGGCCCGAGCGACCCCGCGCTTTGGCGGGTTCAAGCCGGTGCTCGTGCGACTCGAGATCCGCCGCCTCCTTCGCAACAAGCGGACACTCTTGTTCACGATGGTCGTCCCGGTTGTCTTCTTCTTGTTGTTTGGGCTCAACAGCGCTTACGCGGGAGAGAGGGCCGGACGTGGCAACGTCTCCGCGTTCATCATGATCTCGCTGGCACTCTACGGAGCGGTCCTCGCGACGACCGGCGGCGGTGCGATGGTCTCGACCGAGCGGATCGTCGGGTGGTCGAGGCAGCTGCGAGTGACACCGCTCTCTCCGGTCGCGTACATCGTGACGAAGATGCTCACCTCGCTCGTCTTGGGGCTCTCGTCGCTCGCCGTCGTCTACGCGGCCGGAATTGTCGTCCACAAGCCTTCGATGCCGTTGTACGTCTGGATCACGACGGCGGCGTGCGTTTGGATCGGCTCGTCGCTCTTCGCCGCGTTCGGCCTCTTCGTCGGGTACCTGCTCCCCTCGGAGAACGTCATGCAGGTCGTAGGGTTCGCCCTGATGCTCTTCTCCTTCGGCGGCGGGCTCTTCATCCCCTTGAGCCAGTTCTCGCCGCTCCTGCGGACGATCGCGACCTACACCCCCCTCTACGGGCTGAACCAACTCGTCCACTACCCGTTGATCGGAGGTCCACTCAACTGGACCTGGGTGTTGAACCTCCTCGCCTGGCTCGTGATCTTCGTCGCCGGTGCGTCTCTTGGGTTTCGAAGGGACACCGCGAGGGTCTAGCCCCACCCCCAAGAGTCGTGCCCGCGGAGCCGGGGCGAGCGGCGCTCGACGCTCGTGCCAACTACTACCAGCGCGATCGCCGGAGGGAAGAAGACAACGATTAAGGGGATTAGTAGAGTGAGTAGCCCAAGGAGTATGAGTACTCCAGCGATCACATACGCGACGACGTCAACGCGTAGCCGCGGCCACTTGCCAGAAATGGCCGCGCAAACGGCGACAACGAAGGCGCTTAGAACGATCGCGAATCCCGGGACCAGAGCCATGAGTCCGTTTTCCTGATAAAGAGTCGGGTTGTAGGTACTGCCGCTCGCACCGTTCGACGGCAGGAGGACTGCTAAGAGCACTGCTCCGGCTCCCCAAACGATTACCGCGATCGTCAGTGCGTAGATCCACAGTACGACGTTGTGTCTCGATGAGCGTTGAGACTTGAAAACGGGTTCCCGCATAGAGTCAGGGGCGGGAGTCGAGGTGCTCACGCCTGACGACCTGACGCTCTCGCCGCCTCCATGACGACCCGGCCCTCCCGAAGTGGCCAGTAGTGCGTCGATTCCGTCGGAAAGCTCACCCTGGAGACCTCGGTGAGAGATCCCGACAGACAGCCGCGAGCGCCACGAACGATCCGCTCGACCCAGCGCGGCGAGCGGCCCTCGCAATCGGCGACAGGGGCGGCATCACCACCTCTAGAGCATACCAGGGGATCGCCTTACTCGTAATCGGCGGTACTCTTCTCTTGTGGGATCTTTGTCCGCTAAGTCGTGTTTGGATCGATCACAGGAGATCTCATGGCGATAAGCAGTGAAGAGGTCGCCCAGGTAAGAGCGTCGACGGACCTCGTCGCGCTCATCGGGGAGCACTCCGCTCTGAAGCGCCAGGGACGGCGCTGGCTCGGACTCTGCCCGTTCCATTCGGAAAAGACCCCGTCGTTCAGCGTTAACGCGGAAGAGGGGCTCTACTACTGCTTTGGCTGTCAGGCCTCCGGCGACGCGATCACGTTCGTAAGGGAGATCGAACGCCTCGACTTCGTCGACGCCGTCCGCCTCCTCGCCGACCGCGCCGGGGTCGTCATCCACGAAGACGCATCGTCGTCTACGACCGCGAAGCTTCGAACCCAGCTCCTCTCCGCGATGGAACAAGCGGTCGAGTGGTACCACGAGCGACTCCTCTCGGCGCCCGACGCGGGACCGGCGCGGGACTATCTGAGGTCGCGTGGCTACGACGGTGACGTCGTGCGTAAGTTCCGCCTAGGTTGGGCGCCGGACGAGTGGGACGCGTTGAGCCGCGCCCTCAACCTCGAAGCGCACGTCCTCGCCGAGTCGGGTCTAGGTTTCGTCAACCGGGCGGGACGCACCCAGGACGCGTTCCGCTCCCGCATCATATTTCCGATCTGCGATCCCTCGGGACGTCCCATCGCACTCGGCGGAAGAGTACTTCCACCCGTCGACCCTAACCGCGCTCCGGCCACGAATCGGCGCGCGGAGCCGAAGTACAAGAACTCCCAAGAGACGCCGATCTACTCGAAACGCCGGACCCTCTACGCTCTCAACTGGGCGAAGACCGGCGTGATATCCGCCGACGAGGTCGTCGTCTGCGAAGGCTACACCGACGTCATCGGACTCTTCCAAGTCGGCGTCGAGCGAGCCGTCGCGACGTGCGGCACCGCTCTCGGTGAAGACCACTTCAAACTCCTCCGTAACTTCGCTAAACGCGTCGTCCTCGCGTACGACGCAGACAGCGCCGGTCAGTCCGCGACGTCGCGCGTCTACGAGTGGGAACGTCGCCACGACGTCGACGTCGCCGTCGCCGCGCTCCCCGCCGGGAGCGACCCCGCGGACTTAGCGCGAAGCGACCCCGACGCACTTCTGAGAGCAGTCAACGACGCAAGACCGTTCCTCGGCTTCAGAGTCGAAAGAGTCTTTCAAGACGCCGACCTCGTCACCCCCGAAGGTCGCGCCCACGTCGCCGACGCCGCGCTCGCCGTCGTCGCCGAGCATCCCGACGAACTCGTCCGTGATCAGTACTTGATGCAGATCGCCGACAGATGCCGGCTATCACACGACCTCGTCCGTACCCGCCTCGCCGCCGCCGTCAAACGTGCGACCCGACGTCCGACCGACAACGACGACGACCACGGGAGCGCTCGTCCCCCTCGACGAAGTGGGTCCCAATCGCGAGGGGAGAGCCGTCCGGGGTTGGAGGCACTCCGGTTGATCGTGCACAGACGAGACGAGGTCTCATCCAGATTCGACCCCATCCTCTTCGCCGACCCACTGCACAAGAGCGCGTGTCTCGTACTCATGAACTCCGACAGCCTCGCACAAGCAGCGAGTGACTCCCCGGGCGACGTCGCCGACCTCTTGTATCGGGTCGCCGTCGAGGATCCGATCGACGACGTCGACTCCCTCGGAGACCCCGTCGACTCCCTCGTCACCCAGTTGGTCAGAGAGGCCGCGAAGCGGGCCCTCGCCGACGAGCTCGCCGACGCGAGGGCCGGCGGCCGGGAACTAGAAGCGCTCCAAGCCGACACCGCCAGAGTGCGACTTTGGCTCGAAGACCTGGAAGATCCCGCCGCGTGCAAGACCGCCGTCGAGTCGTTGCTAGCGTGGCTTCGCGAGCGCTCCGAGGAGGTGTGATGACCGCGAAGGGATCTGTCCAGACCCACAACGACGCAAACTGGGACGAGAGGAACGGCGAGACCGGTCGTCGCGATCCCGTCAACCCTGCGGCGGAGCTGAATCAGCGACTACCCGCCGGCGTCTCGATCGACGACTTCGATCGTCTCCTCGCCCTCGGTCGTGAGCGTGGCCACCTCACCCACGACGAACTCGTCGAAGCGCTCCACGCCGTCGAGTTGACCCCCGACGCCATCGAATCCCTCGTCGTTCGAGTCCGATCCGAGGGGATCGAACTCGTCGACGAAGTACTCGAGGAACTCTCCACAACTCTTCGCGACCGCGAGCTCGACGATCGAGCGCCCGGATCGACATCTAAGCGCACGACGAGCGCCGACGGTGAGCGATCCGGACCGCCTCGATCCCACCCGACCCGCGCTCTCGGTCGTTCGGGCTCCACCCCGAAGACCCCAACGACGCGTTCTGACTCTCGGACCACAAACGGGAAGCGGCCGAAGTCAAAGGTCGCGACCACGACCGACGCGACCGCCGAGAGTTCCTCTGGGGCCTCAGAGGATCCCGTCCGGACGTATCTAAGAGAGATCGGCCGGGTCCCACTCCTGAGCGCGGAGCTCGAAGTCGAGATGGCGCGGAGGATCGAAGAGGGAAACGACGCCTCCGCGAGGCTCTTGACCCACCGCCTCGCCGAAGACGGGACCGGCGATAAAGCCGACCTCTTGTCACCCGAGCAACTCGTCCACTTCCGCCAACTCGCAAAGCGCGGCCAGCACGCAAAAGAGGTTCTCATCGAGGCGAACCTGCGGCTCGTCGTCTCCATCGCGAAGCGCTACCGCAACCGCGGTCTCGCCTTCTTGGACCTCATCCAAGAAGGGAACCTAGGGCTCATGCGCGCCGTCGACAAGTTCGACTACACGAAAGGTTTCAAGTTCTCGACGTACGCAACCTGGTGGATCCGCCAGGCGATAACGAGGTCGATCGCCGATCAAGCTCGCACGATCCGGATCCCCGTCCACATGGTGGAGACGATCAACAAGGTCGTCTGGGCCCAACGCCAGCTCCACCAAGAGCTCGGTCGTGAGCCGACCCCCGAAGAAGTCGCGATGCGAATCCAGTTCCCGATCGATCGAGTCCGCGAGATCCAGCGGATGAACCAAGACACGATATCTTTGGAGCAACCCGTCGGCGACGACGAGGACTTCAGCCTCTCCGACATGATCGAAGACCGCGGCGCCGTCGTCCCCGACGACGCCGCCGCCCGCATGATGCTCGAACGCGCCCTCAACGAAGCGCTCGACCACCTCTCCCCGAGGGAGCGCGGAGTCGTCCGGCTCAGATTCGGGCTCGAAGACGGCAAGATCCGCACCCTCGAAGAGGTCGGGAAGGAGTTCGGCGTCACCCGCGAGCGCGTCCGCCAGATCGAGACGAAGACCCTCGCAAAACTGAGGAGACCAGACGCCGCCCACCTCTTGAGGGGCTACCTCGAGGACTCCTGAGCGACACGACTTCTGCGACCTGCTATCGTGTTGGCGCTCGCACGCTCCGCCAGAGTCGCCGGTCGGGCGTTGGGCGTTGGGCGTCTGGCGTCGACCGCTCGCCGGTCGGACTTCGCCGTCGTCCAAGCTTTCCGGGGTAGCTCAACGGCAGAGCAAGCGGCTGTTAACCGCTAGGTTGAGAGTTCGAGTCTCTCCCCCGGAGCGCCATCATCGGGTTGCGTCTCGAACCTTAAATCCCGGTAGATCCGACAGCGCTTCTCGTCTCAGATCTGTCGAGCCTGTCGAGTCGTTCCGAATCCGGCGAGATATCTTCGAGGGAGAACCGTTTACAACTAGCTCGGCCATCTCGCCGAGGCGAGCGAGTATCTCAGTGAACTACTCGACCCTGCCATGCCGAGTGTGGACCCGGAGGTGGAAAAGGCGCTCTTCGACGCCGACTCTGTGCGGGCGCTCCAAGGTCGATCGAGGACCTTTCATCTACACCGTACACACCGTAGCGAGTGCACCATAGCGAGTGCACCATAGCGAGCACACCATAGCGAGCACACCATAGCGTGGGACTTCATCTCCACCTCTCGAATGCCAGACACCTGTTTCACGCCGACGTGTCCGATATGGCCGCAGTCTTGGGCTACGAGCGTTTAGATTCTTATGTATGTCATCGACCAAGGACCATAGCGCGGCGCACGCCCGCGGCGCACGACCTCGTTACTGGATGCGGCGGTTCTTCGCTCTCGGCGCCGCAGTCGTCGTCGTCGCGGGAGTCGTCGTGCTCGCGAATATCGGCCACGGCAAACTCCGACCAGTCGTGAAACATCCCCCACCCTCTACTACGTCGTCGTCGGTACCGAGCACCGAGCCACCCGCCGGACCGCCGTACGCAGTTGGAATCGTATCGGTAAACATCGTCGTCAACGGCAAGACGCTCCCGACAAACATCCGTTATCCAACCCTTGGACCACCCGGGAGCGCCGACGTAACCGGGTCGACGCCCGACCGCGCCGCCGCGCCGTACCCGCTCGTCGTCTTCTCACAAGGATTCGACATCTCCCCGGAGGCCTACGCGTCGATCCTCCAGGCGTGGGCAGCAGCCGGCTACATCGTCGCGGACCCGACATACCCGCATACGGACCCCAACGCTCCGGGCGGGCCGAACAGGGCCTACCTCGTCAACCACCCCGCCGACTTGAACGGGGTGATCTCCCAGATCCTCTCTTACGCCAACACCCCTGGCACCTTGGAAGGTGTCATCAACACCTCCGAAGTCGCCGTCGCAGGCCACTCCGACGGCGGGGACGTGAGCCTCGCCGTCGTCGCCAACAGCTTGTATACGAGCGCCGCAAGCAACATCAAAGCAGCGATCATCTTCTCCGGCGCCGAGTACGCACCCTTCGGTGGCGCCTACTTTCCACCCGGCGCCCACTCAGTGCCGATGTTGGTGACCCAAGGGACGTCCGACAACATCAACCCGCCCTCGTGTAGCGTCCAGATCTACAACTCGGCTCCACCCCCGAAGTACTATCTATACCTCTACGGAGCGGGGCATCACTCCCCGTACTTGTACCCAACCCCCTACGAACGCACCGTTACGGCGGTGAGCATCGATTTCTTGAACCACGTACTAAAGCACGACGCCCCTGCGTTGAGTGCGATGGAACTTGCCGGGAACGTCCAAGGGGTCGCTTCTATTACTTCAGCCTCGAGCGTCCCACAGGTAGCCGGAGCGTGCCCCGGGGCGCCACCAGGGTAGGGCTGTTTTCTACGGGTGACGGTGGTAATTTATTGAGCGAGGTGAAGGTGATCTTCAACGTGAACGTCCACAGCTCGTCTGGATGCCGGAGGGGAAACGAACGTCACCGTCGGCCCCCTCAGGCGCTTCGGCTGGGTCGGTCGCGTCGGTCGGGTCGGTTGCGTCGGTCGCGTCGATGAAGAAGCGCAATCTCGTGATCGGGCTCGGTATCGTCGTCGTAGTCGTCGTAGTCGTCTCGTTTCTCACCTCCGGCAGCGGGCCCTCTCCAGACGCTACCGTCCACGGACTCTTCGCCGACACCTCCGCTCGCAACTACTCCGGCATCTGTTCTAAGTTGACCCCGTCCGTCCAGTCAGAGTGCACGACCAAGATCCCGGTACTCTTCGCGACGATACCGCAACACATCTCGTTCAACGTGACCACTACCGCGGTGACCGAGGGAAGTCGCGCACTCGTCTTCATCGTCGGACGAGTCTGCTCCGGGTCGTCGTGTAGCTTCGTAGGGAATCCCTACGACGCCACCCAGGGGATGAGCGCCGGATTCAACACCGCGTACTCAAACGCGCGTTCTTCGATGTCGCTTGGAACCTACAACCTGAGCGATCCGGTCGTTCCCTGCCTTCGCGTCAACGGTCGATGGTACGTCGACGTACCGAGCAACGTGTTCTCAAAGAACGTTTACGGTTAGCGTTCTCCTTCGGCGTGGTGGGATGCCGGCCTGATCGGTGTCTCTCTTCATGCTGACAGACAGGGGTTCAGGAACTTGGGAATCATCCTTGTAAATTCGGCACGCTGAGCCGAAATTGCAAGGAGCGGTTCTCCATCTCAGTGCTGCTGACACCGCCTTTGTCCTGGTCACAGCCTCCCCACCCGGCAGCTGGAGCAGGGCTACAGCATCCAGATGGAGAACCACTTCCTTTAGACTTTTTAGTGATCTTTAGGGAAGCCCTCCGGTGGTCGCCGCCCCGCTGACCACGCCTCCCGTGTGGGTGCCGAGAACCCGTTCGCCCAACTCGAGTGACCAGCCGACAGTAGTCAATGAGGCCATCAGCCACTCAGCCGATCTGTTCTCCGTAGCACCGCCCAGCGACTTACGGTATAGAAAGTTGTCTAGATAGCTCGGGTCGCTGTGTTCGGGCTATGTCCCAGCGTGTACCGGGGCCCCCTGCTGCCACCAGTCGGGTGCTGCCATGTTCAACGTACTTGACGTACGTGGCGTACGTCGATATGTTGGATGCCGTGACGGTTCTTACCTTTGACTCTTACAGCGAGGCCCGTGACCACCTCAAGGAGGTGTTGGACACGGCCGACCGCGGGGAGCCGGTCGTGGTCCGTCGCCAGGGCCACGCCGCAGCAGTTGTGAACGTCGAGCGCTTGCGTGACCTGCTTATCCACCGCTGTCCGCCAGATGCACGCGTGGTCCCAGAGGCAGGGGGGTGGTCGATCCTTCTCCCTGGACTGCCGATCGCCGCTGACGGGTCCACGCTCGACCAGGCGCTCGACGAGATGGTGTTGGCTCTCCGGGAGTATGCAGCAGACTGGTGCGATCACTTAAAAGACGCTCCTAACCATCGTGAGAACTGGGGGCTTGTGCAAATGGTCAGTCTCAGCGACGATGCTCAGATCAAGGAGTGGTTGGCCGGCCCGTCGGCGTGACCAACTGGCCGCAGCCCACCCGGGCAGACCACGACACCTTCTGCCGACGCGAGGCGTGGGAGAGAGTTCGAGACTCTCGCGGCTCTACCGGCACGCACCACGTCACCTACGAGCTGACCCTACCCGACGGGCAGGTACTTCGCACCCGGGTGTCGCACCCACCCGATAGGACGGACTACGGCGCGTCCATGTGGAGCCACATCCTGCGAGACCAGTTGAGGGTCAGCGAGGAGGAGTTCTGGGCATGTGTGCGCACTGGAACGACTCCGAACCGAGGCGGCGTCCAAGTACCAGATGAGTCGCTCCCGACCGACTTGGCGTACCTACTTGTTCGTCGTGTCGGGCTTTCCGAGCACGAAGTCGCAAGGCTGACCCGAGCCCAAGCAATCGAACGACTCCATCAGTATTGGTCCAGTCCACCGCGTCCGTGATCTGCCCGATCAGAAAGACGTCAAACTTTTTTGGGCAGATCTCGCGAGGAATCATCGTGGCTAACGGCCCACCTCCTTCTGTTCGTTGATCCATGCGACCACAGGTATTGGCGGTGGGACCGCGGGCGTGCGCTACCGTCACCGATGATCCAGGAGCTGGCGTGATCAAAGCTTGTAGAAGGCGAACCCGGCGACGTCGCTCAAGACGGAGTAATCACTGTCCTGCGTCACGATAGGTAGATCGTGGACGAGCGCTGTTGCCGCGATCCACGAGTCGTTTACGTTGAGTCGTCGCCCCACGTCGGCAAGGCGGGCACGCAAATATGCCCAGGTAAGGGCCACCTCCTCGTTGATAGGGAGTACGTAGATACTCGCGAGAGCTTCCAGTGTCGCCAACCGGCGGGTACGGGTCTCGATATCGCGTGCAACCAGTACGCCAGCGTGAAGCTCTCCCAAGGTAATAACCGAGATAGCGAATTCGTCGGGGAGCCGGCTTGTATCCAGTGGGTGAGCTATCTCTTGGGCGATGAACACGCTCGTATCGAGTAGCGCACGAGTGGGAGCAGTCAACGGATTGGTCCGAGGTCATCTGTGATATCACCGGCAATTTCAGCCAGGTCGTAGCGCAGCTGAGAGTCCGCTTGGGTCCTGCGCAGGATCTCTAGCAGTTCGGCACGAGGCATCCACTGCCGACGAGATGTGGTTACCGGCACTAGTTCGGCAACCGGGCGTCCTCGTACGGTTACGACGATGTGCTCTCCGGCCTCGACACGTCGAAGCAGTCCGGCGGTATGGTTGCGCAACTCTCTGGTTGGCACCTGCGCCATAGCTCAAACGTAGCACATTCGTAGCAGTTGAGCTGATTCGGGCTGATTAGGGTAGCAAGATGGGTTGAGTCCGAACTTGACCTTGGTTTGCGTCTGACTTCGTGACATGGGGTTGCATACCAGGTGCAACCCACATAAACTGATAGTATGCGGACATCAAGCACCGTCGGGTTCGCGGTCGACGAGACCGACCGAGCTCGCTTAGACCACCTCGCCGATGTCTTCGGTGGAGGGAACCGAAGCGCCTTCCTCCGGAAGGCGATCGATATCATGGAAGAGTTGGAGCTCGTTCAAGAGATCGGACGTCTCCAGGCGTTTGGCGCCCAGCGCCTCGCGGAGGCCGGCTACACGATCGAGGACATACCTGAAATCGTGGACAAAGCCCTCGCCGATCCCGACCCGGAAGCGCTCGCACAAGCGAAGCTGATTGTGGCGGGGATGACCCGGACCTGGCCCAGTCCTATCTGCGTCGCCTCGCCAGACGACGAGCGTCGCCGTGTTGCCTTCTACGAGGCGCTCGATGAGATTCGAAGTGTCTGATCCATGCGGATCCAGGTCGTATTCGACTCGAAGGTCATCGTCGCCGCGCTTTGCGAGATCGGAGCGGGGGCGCTTACCTACCCTGGTGTCCCGCCGCTGACCGGACGGGACAACGCCGACGCACTCTTTGTCTTCGCCTACCCGGATGACGATAACTTCGCTTTCGTGTCTTCGGGAGCGATTATCGACGAGGTCGTTCTAGCTCTTGCAAGAAAGACGTTGCTCGAATGGCCTTTCGATTCAACTGACGTTGCCGAGGTCGTCCTGAGAAACTTGGCCCGCCGCAGCTCAGGCGGCCAGGTCACACCCACTATGCGGGTAAACGTACCGCCGAGATTCGCTGACACGACGAAGACGGCACTACAGACGGCGGCGACATCGGATTCGTTGGGCGACTTCCCGCGGGTCGTCGTCACGGCAGACCCAGTAGCGCTGAAGTTGGGTCAGTTACAACCACACGGAATCTCGTTTTCAAAAAACGATCCGATCACATTCCTGTCGCCTCTCGACTTTGCGCGACTGGCACACCGCGTGCGCTGGAAGATGCGTCCCGCTCTGCCGACACGTCCGTAAGAGACGTTCGGTGGAGCTGGCCCACGGAGGAAGGCGGCTATCTGGACCTGCCGGGTGCCCGTTGGCGACGGAATCGCGTCGGACTGCCGCAAGGGTAGACGGGTATGTGGAACGCGCCAAGTGGACTATAACAATGGTCTAATGACGACGCTTCCACTTTCCGAGGTGAAGGCAAGGCGGTTGAGATCGCCGAGGAAGTGGCGACCACTCATGACCGGGTGCAGATAACCAAGAACGGTCGCGACTACGTCGTGCTTCTGGCAGCGGAGGACCTGTAGTCCATCGAAGCGACGTTGGAACTCTTGAGCGATCCCGAAGCGCAGGGACGGATCGATCGCGCCGAAGAGGACGTTGCGGAGGGTGACGTCCTCGACGAAGAGGGAGTTCGTGCTCTGCTCGCTGGTCGGCCGAGGGGACACCAGAGTGAGCTTTCGGGTCGTCGTCGCCCGAACTGCTGCGGGTCAACTTGCGGAGCGTCTCCCCGAGGCTGTTGCCGGAGCTTGCGTGGAGTTCATCTTAGAAACGCTCGCACAGAACCCCAATCGAGTCGGCGCGCCGCTTCGAAAATCGTTCGATGGAAAGTAGCGAGCGCGCCGCGGAGTGTATCGAGTTCGCTACCGAATTGACGATCACGCCCAGACGGTCTATTTCCTCGATGTCGATCACCGTTGGGACGCCTACAGAAGCTGACCGTCGGATGGAGTCTGCCCGGACGGCCAGTCGCCTACCTCACCGGCGAACGCGACCAAACACGTTCTCTGACGCAAGCACGGCAACGTTATCCCCCATAACCTGCACTTATCGAGTGGGGCCGGTGGGGATCGAACCCACGACCAAGGGATTATGAGTCCCCTGCTCTGACCGCTGAGCTACAGCCCCTTGCGTCGCTTCTGGTTATAGCCTTAACGGTAGCGCATCGCCAGCCAGCTAACTGCCCGAGAAGAGCGATCCGGTTAGTCGGCGCCGAAGAACGGCGCGTTAAACGAGAAGATCCCACCGTCTGCCGCAACCATCCAGTAGCCACCCGTAGCGGCATCGGTCGCGATACCGACTATCGGAGCGTTGAGTGGCCTACCGCCCATCGAGCCGTAGAAGCTCGCGTCTCCAAATGCAAAGATCCCACCGTCGCTGGCTACGAGCCAGTATCCACCGCTATCTGGTGTAGCAGCTACTGAGGCAACGGGTTGGTTGAGTGGATGACCGCCCATCGAGCCGTGGAACGGCGCGTTGAACGAGAAGATCCCACCGTCTGCCGCAACCATCCAGTAGCCACCCGTCGCGGTATCGGTCGCGATACCGACTATCGCAGCGTTAAGTGGCCTACCACCCATCGAGCCGTAGAAGGTCGCGTCTCCAAATGCAAAGATCCCACCGTCTGATGCAACCAACCAGTAGCCCTTTGAGTCCGCAGTAGCGGCCATGCCGACGATCGGAGCATTGAGCGGTTGACCGCCCATCGAGCCGTAGAAGGTCGCGTCCCCGAAGCCAAATACGCCACCGTCTTGGGCAGCCAACCAGTATCCCTTACGATCGATTGTGGCAACCGTGCTGACGACTCTCCCTCCGTTAACTCCAAACTGGTATGGATGTTGCATGTCCTGGTACCACATCGCTGATCCGTGCGGCGACACCCTGCCCCAAAGGTTGGTCAACCAGTAGCCGTTGCCGTTGGCAGCTGGCGCGATCGAGGTCACACCCATCGAGTCAACGGAGATGCCATGGAACGCCGCTTGTTGTGTTCCGGGGTAGACGGGCCCGCTGGAGGTCCAGTCGACTCCAGTTGCAAACGGCGCCTCTGCAGCTATAGGACCGGCCGGGAACACCCCATCTGAGGGGATCGAGCCGCCACCGTCTTGTGGGGGCTCATTCACAGAGGTGACCGTCCCGTTGCTCTGAGCGTAGACAGAGTTCTGAGCAAGCTCGGCTTGGTAGCGGTTCTGGCCTGACAGCCACCCGTTGAAGGTCCGGTTGTAGAAGACCTCTACTACGACGACCGCTGTCCCAGGGTCGATAGCGACCCCGATCCCAACGATGCTAGGAGCCGCGGACAACATAGCTGCCGCGTGCCCGGGCGAGTCCATCAGACCCCTGTCTACGTTTGCAGATGTTGCGCCGCCCCAGGCGGCGTTTCCACCATCTGATGCGTATCCACCTGGAGCTGGGCCGCCGTAGTCGTAGCCGCCTGTCACATGGGATATGTCGTACTCTGCTGCAGCTTGCGCGGTCTGTTGTGCGAGCTGGTCCATCGGTAGCGCAGGCAGCGTCATGAGCTGTCCTTGGTAGGTGTAGTCGCGCTCTCGCATAGAGCGCTCTATGTTCATGCGTGCCAACACGTCGCTTGCAAAGCCTTGCTCGTATTGGGTCGGCGCAGTGTAAGGGCATTGGGGGCCGGGGCAGGCCATGTTCGCAGGCGTATGCGGGAACAGCGCTGATCCAACCTGTCCCGAGTGGGCTACGGGAGTGGCGGCTGACCCAGCTCTAGGAGTTAAGAGAAGCTGAGCGCTTAACAGGCAGGCTGTCGTCATGAGAGTCGTTGCGAGCCTCTTTAGCATCTAGGTGCCTTTCGCTGTTGGATGGACGGTAGAAACGACTGCGACCCCGTGGGAGATCACAATTTGGATAACGAGGTTTTCATCCCAAGCTCTAAGTGTGATCGGGCCGGCAGCACCCCACGGAGCAGAGGCGGATATCTCAAGAGCGCCCGAGCGCGGTGGTAGCGAGCGTGGAAGGGGCGTGTTAGGTGCGAGAGCAGACCACCACTTCTTGTCTTGTGCTTTGGCAGCTCTGTGGAGCCCTATCCACTCCGACTCTGCTACTCCAGTCGCTGCAAGCGGCGCGGGCGAGACGGCCCAAGTGTAAGGAGTACCAGCAACGAGCGAAAGCGTCCCCATCACCTGGGAGTATGAGGAAAGAGTGATTCCTCTGGCCTTGAGGGAGGCTGGAGCCGGGACGCTGAAGTGTGGGCCGTGGGGATCGAGGTTAGACGAAGTTGGGAGCCGAGCTGAGCTACTCGCGTACGCGGCTATTACTACGTAGCGCTGCTTTGTCCAGAAAAGCGCGTTGAGTGGCCAGCAGGTCGAGAGCACCAGCGCTCCACTTACAGGGGTCGCTATAGCTGAGCCGGCAGTGGTCACCGTCTTGGAGACCACTATGTAGTGATAGCTCGCGCATCTTGCCAGGTAGTAGATGGAGTCACCAATCGCTAGAGAGTTAAGGTGCGAGAAGTATCCTACGTCATGAGCGGACAAGACAGAGGTTGCACCAGGTCCTGGTAGAGGAGTTGAGCTGGCGTGTCCAACCGCTACCGCTAACGTCGCGTCGGAAAGCCCCGCTTCGACCGGGGCTGTGACTTGAAGAGTTGGAATCTTAAGTATCCCAGGGAGCGAGCCCGATCCTGTGGTCGTTGAGCCACAGCTCATGTTGGTCGAGGAGTTGAGCGAGCTTTCAGCGGAACGAATCTTGGATACGAGCGAAGCTCCAGCAGAGCTCTGGCGATGCTGCCACCACAACGAGTAAGAGAGAGCTCCAACTGCACAAGCGCTCACGACCACGACTGTTGCGAGCGTGATCAAAGAGAGTGCGTTGCCAGATCGTGAGTTGCCGGCCCGCGTGCCGCTACGCATCGGGCAGTAGGCGAAGCCGCCTGCGCCGCATCAAGAGCCAGGATGCGAGGATGCCCCCTAAGAGAGTAGTTGCTATCTCAACAGGGACAGTACCGCTTCCAGCCCAGAACTCTCCGGTGTGTGCGCTTGGCACCGAGACTACCGGGAGCTCTGGAAGCGCTATTGACAAAGCGCTCGCGGGGGAGGCAGTCGTGAGCACACCGGTGCAGTGAAAGGATGGATCTGGTTGGTAGCCGCTTGGAGCGTTCAGCTCGTGGAGGCACCACGAGTAGCCGGAGGGAACGGTGAAGACAAGGTTCCCTGACGCGTTACTGGTGCCAGTTGCCCAGTAGCTGTCCCCAGGTGGCACGTTTGCATCAGCTGGAGCACTTGGAGGAGTTCCCGGAGGAGCAGAGCCCTCTACGACGAGCTCGTATGTCGCTCCTGGGATCGAGGTGTTCGGGTCCAACGAGTTGAACTTGTGAGCGCTTAAAGTGAGGTTTGCGAGCGTCTCTGGAAGTGCGATCGTCGTTGCTTCCGGTGGAGAGCTCGTCGTCAAGACTGCGGTGCAGTGAAGCGCTGGGTCCAGTGAGTAGTTAATTGGCGCTGCGACCTCCTTCATGCACCACGCGTAGCCAGATGGGACGCTGAAGGATAGGTCCCCGTTGGAGTTGGTTGTGCCTCTTTCGTACCAGGAGTCCCCGGGCTCGCTCGCCGGCGGCGGAGAGGTTGGCGCAGGCTGCGGCGTAGCACCAGGAGGTGGGCTGCCTTGGACGAAGAGGTCGTATGTCGCTCCTGGGATCGAGGTGTTTGGATCCAACGAGTTGAACTTGTGAGCGTTAATCGTGATCGTAGAGGAGGTGTCTGCGACGGTCACCTGCGTGGGAGCAGGGGTTGGAGAGGTTGACCCGTTCAGAACAGGGGTGCAACTGGGAACGGGGTTGACCTTGAAGTTTTGAGGGGCAGAGTGCTCTATCACGCAGTAAGAGAACCCGGGATACTGGAGTGGGAACAGCGCCACACCGCTCGCTCCCGTCGTGGCTCTTGCTACCCAAGTGTCTCCTGGAACAGCTGTTGCGTCGCTAGGAGGTGTCGGGATCACTCCAGGGCCGTGGCCGCCGTCTACCCTGTAGAGGTCAAAGACAGCGCCGGGCAGCTTGACCGAGGGATCTGCTGCGTCGACCTTGTTCGCGCTGATCTCTACGAACTCGCCGGCGTCTGTGACTGTTATTGGAAGCCCTGCCTGGGAACTGCTCGCGATAAAGCAGCCTCTTGCTCCTCCAGCTAGGCCAGGTGGCGCAGCAGTCTCGACCCAGCAGTACCCGTTGCCCGGCACAAGGACCGAGCTCGTCGAGCACGCTCCGCTCGTATCGGTCGTACAGGTCGTGACCTGTGGACCGGTTGGCGATCCAGACGAACCTCTATCGTAGAGTGTGATAACTGCGCCCTTGTAGCTCACCTGAGCGGGGTTGTAGTTGCCGGTCGCGACCTTTTGAAAGCTCGCCGGCACGAGCGGCAGGTCGCTGAAGCTGACCACCGAGGCAGTGCCGGTCTCGCCGGGGTTAAGCGTTACGTCTTGTGTTGCCCCGAATGGATCGAGGTAAAAGCCTTGCGGGGCGGTCACCTCTGTAATCTGGTAGTTGCCGGGGAGGTAGCCTCCAGTGTCGTTTTGAGGTGGCGTACAACTCCCTGTGGCATCCGTCGTGCAGCGCCCGAGGTCGACGGTGTAGTGACCGGTCCCACTCGGGTCGTAGCGAGTGTCAAAGACAGCGCCGGCAAGAGGGGAGCCAGTAGTTGAGCTCACTTTTCTAACCGAGAGGGCTGCCGGCACAACAGCGTCCGCGAAGCTCACCGATGCAGTTGTAGCGCCGTAGGTGACGTCGACGCTCTGTGGGGGAGCGAGCCCGTAACCGCTTGGTGCGGTTGTCTCACTCACCGTGTAGGTGCCGGCCTTGAGCCCGGTGAGCGTGTTTGACACCCCGTCTGGTGCGACCGTGAGCGTCCCCGCGGACGCAGTTGAGGGCGCGGGTCCAGTTGCTTTGAACACAGCGCCTGCTATCGAGTGGTACGCGGTGTCGTTCCCCGTCTTTCTCACTCGCAAGGATCCAAGCAGGTAGTCGTTAAACTTGGCCTTCACTAACGTGAAAGGAGCTGCGTAGACGTCGTCTACAGCGGTTGTAGGGTCGAGGTAGTAGCCAGGTGGGGCAGAGATCTCCGTGATCTGATACCAACCAGGCAGCAGCAGGTTCGTGCCAGCTTGTGGGTAGTTCCCAGCCGGCATGCACGATCCAGTCGACGAGGTCGTGCACTGCCCTAAGTTCTCGTTGTACTGCCCGTTGTTGAACTGGTCGTAGCGGACGTCAAATACAGCGCCCGCAAGAGGAGCGCCGCTTTGGGCGTCAAGCTTTTCGATCGTGATCTGGCTCTGATGGATAGTGTCTTGCTCGCTTCCAGTGTATGAGACCAAGTAGTTTCGCTGCTGGGTGACCGCTACGAGCTGCGCTGGAGCTGTGTTGTAGTTGGGTGGGGAGGAGACCTCTGTGACGTCGTAGTTGCCAAATCTGAGTGGAGGGGTTGGAAGGCTGTATCCTTGAGCGTTGGTGGTCAAGGAGTATGTGGCAGAGGCGACCCCTGGTTCGCCAATCGGTCCTCTCACGTCAAATACCGCACCGGCTATCGAGTAGTAGGCCATGTCGTTTCCCTGCTTGTAGATCGATATCGTGCCGTTTAGCTTGTGCGGCACGACAGTCGCGGAGGCCGTGTTGAGCGGCCCGGCCGTGTAGAACCCTTGGTTGGTAGTGCTCGGCGCCCAGTAGACGACCGACGTCGACGGCAAGAAGGTGTAGTCCGCGCTCACCTGCTGTGTGCCTGCTGGAATCGACACGCTAAAGGTTCCACTTGTCGGCGTCGAGTTGTAGGTGGTGCTCGTTACCGTTCCAGACGCAGAGGTAACCGCAACAGTGACGGGCCCGCCACCGGTGTAGTAGTGGCCCGACCCGTCGACGATCGTGAACGTTGCAGAGGTTCCAGACGACGAGATCGAAGCAGTTGCGCTGTAGGGGCCAGCACCGCCGGACGCGGTGTTGATTGTCGAGACCTCGGCGTTGATCGAGGAGGCGAAAGTCCCGGGGTTATCCACCGACCCGGGGTCTTGTCCGAGCAGGTTCCAGACCTCGAGCTGAGCGGCTGCTGCTTGGACTGGGTTGGTCGTGAGCTCGTTGGTCGAGACAACGAAGCCGAGTGCGGGGGCGTTAGTGGGGGAGCCTTCGGTGTAGGTAGTTGACGATCCTGCGACCGCGAGGTTGAAGTTGCCACAGAACGAGTGAGGCGGGAACGGGTCTGGCGTAGCGGAGTTGTTGTAGTTGCCCGCGGGAAACGATGAAGGGCCGGCGGTGTTCTGCGTGTGTAAGTACGAACAGGCCTGGAACGGATACGGAGCCGGCGTTGCGCAAGCCCGTGCGTCACCGAGGGTGTGGGGTAGGACGCTTGGTGAGAGCTGTGTTGGTGAGAGCTGTTTTGGTGGGAGCTGGCTCGGTGGTTGGGTAGTCGAAGTAACCGGCGCCGGGGGAGTCTCTGGCGCCGGCCCGGTCGACCACTGACCGGTCTTGGATCCCGAGGTCATAGCGGCGCCGGCGGGTCCGATCGGAGCTACGAGGAGCCAGGCCGTTATCCCGAGCGTCACGACGAGCGCGGCTCGTAGGCACCTTCGCAACACCGTAACCGCAACCGTCACTGTCATCGTGGAGGTCCTCTCCCTTCGGGTAGTTCGACTCGTCTCGTGAGATCACGTGACCAGGGGAGCCACCCTTGTGGCGGCCGGCCGCAATGGAGCCCTGCGACAAAGACGCGGGACTACGGGCGCTCGGCGGTCTGTGAACTCGACCCTATTTTTAGGGGCCCGTACTCCTCCAGGACCTCCCCCAACGGCTCCCACCAGGAAAATTTATTTAGAAATCGGGCGCTCGTGACGTCTTTGTCGCTCTATCTAAGATACCGGCATTTCCCGGTCGTGGCCGGTACGCTCTTTGACGGTGCCGATATCGAACCGACAGCTCCTCGACGGCGAAGAGGTCATCTTGGACATGAGGCCGCACTGGGTCGTCCTCGCGGGACCCGCGATCCTGACCGGCTTCGCCGTCGCTGTCGCGGTAGCGGTGACCGTGAGGTTCCAAAAAGCCCCGATCGCCGTCGCGTGGGCGCTCGCCGTGATGGTCGCCGTCCCAGCGGTGTGGTTGGTCGCGAGGATAGCGAAGCGCCTCGGAACGAGCCTGATCCTCACGACGGCGAGGCTCGTCCTACGAAGGGGCGTGTTCGGTCGAGACCTCGTCCAACTCCGCCTCCAAAGGATCG
>JAJYQJ010000099.1 GCA_021794655.1 Actinomycetes bacterium
ACACCAAGCGGCAACGGCTACTGGCTCGTCGCCTCTGACGGCGGAGTCTTTTCCTTTGGCGGCGCGCAGTTCTTCGGTTCGATGGGTGGTAGACCTCTTAACGCGCCGATCGTTGGGATCGCGGCGGTCGCCAACGGAAGAGGCTACCGCCTCATCGCCTCTGACGGCGGGATCTTCTGCTTTGGAGACGCGCAGTTCTTCGGTTCGATGGGTGGTAGACCTCTCAACGCGCCGATCGTCTCTGCGATCAGCTCATGATCCATCTGGGCAGTCACAAAACTCCCGGCATCGTCCTTCCCCTGTCCACAGTTCTTTCCAAGAAGCGGGCGTACCTGTCGATTAGAACCGGCCACTGGTAGTTAGCGTCAACGTAGTCTTTGCCCAGCCTACCCATCACAGATCGGGCCCTCTCGTCGGTAAGCAACCTCGTCAGGATCGCCTCAAACTCCAGGTAAGATCCGAACCACGCTCCCCCGCCCGAGCGCTCACAGTGCTCACGAGTTGGGTCACAGGTCGCGTTTACCATGACTGGAACGGACTCTACCCACGATTCGAGCACGACGAGCGAGAACGACTCGAGTGCGGACGGCGAGATAGAAAGCTGAGCGTCTCTGATCACGTCCCACTTGTCGACTTCATCTACGACTCCGGTAATCACGATGTCAGGGTGAGGCTTTATCTTTGCCGAGACAGGACCCACCATCGCAAGTGCGAGCGGTCCGGGGTTCCTCCGCTTGTACATATCGAAGAACGCGGCCAGCATGGAAGACCCCTTGTGGTCGTCGACACGTCCGACACTCACAACGTATGGTCGGTCTGGAATGCCGAGCACCTCCCCTCCTGATCTACAGCGCGGAGTCGCCTCGTTGACGCCCAGACCAAGGACGGTCTGAGGCCGGTCGGCGACACGATGTATCCGCTGTAGCAAGCGGCGCTCTGCGACGGTGTGGTAGCAGATTGCGTCTGCGCCGGCGAAGGTTCCACGAAACACCGACAAGTATAGAGCCGGCTCATCGTGGGCTGCAGGATGGAGTACGGCAGGCACGCGAACTCTGCGTATGCCCTCGACTGTCGGGTAGTAGAGGTATGGATAGAACGCGATGACTTGGGCATCACAGCTTACGAGCGCCTCGACGAGATCAGGATTGACCGGTCCGTTCAACTCCACCCAGCGCTTCGCTTCACTGCGAGTTGCCGCACCAGGTGCGATACGGAGCCGCCCGTCGAGCCCGTAGAAGTCCGGCTTCCTGCCGTGAAGCGATCGAAACCTGTGAACGTTGACACCGTTCAAAGTGCTATTCCCCGGCGGCAGGGTATCCTCCCAGGTGACATGGTCCAGCGTGCACGTGGAGAAGACGTCCACCTCCCAGCCGACGTCGCTAACGAGGTGCTCTGCTAGCTGGCGCGCTGCTGTCTCGGCTCCACCCATGACTTCTGGACCATATCTTGGGGTTGCAAATGCCACTTTCATAGCGGGCCTACTTTTCGCGCTGTGTGAGGAGCGACGCTCGAGATAGCGTCGAGCGCCAGTTTGGAACATCGCTCAAGCGATAGTTCCCCTGAACGGATGGTCGCGTTGCGCGCCAAGTACACGCCGAGTCGATCGTCAGTCAGTATCTTGTGAACGCAACTCGCGACGTAGGTAGGTTCCTTGCGCTCTATCAACATCCCCGCGTTATTAAGCGTCTCTGCGACACCTCCGACGTTCAACGCGACAATCGGCAACTTCGCCTCCATCGCCTCTATCAACGGCACGCCGAACCCCTCATGAGCCGAGAGCGAGACGTAGACGTCGCAAGCGGCGAAGTAAGAGGCAAGCGACGGATCGGAGATCTCGCCAGAGAAGAAAACACCGCCGCTTAGATCAAGGTCCTCGCTGAAGGATCTCAGTGCGTTGAGGTAAGACCTCGACGGGGTCGAGCCTACTAGGTGCAGTCTCGCTCTTGGGTCGTAGAGGCGCCTATATGCCCAGAGTACCTTTATCAGATCGTGCTGCCCCTTGGAGGGTACGAGACGTCCAACAAACAGCCAGTCACTACCACCGTTGTCTTTCAACTTCGCGAGTCTTGCACTCGTCCACTCGTCGAGTTTACGAGCCGCGCGGCCGGCGTCTGTGAGCACGGGCACGACGACGTTACGGCTACAACCGGCCTCGACTAGCTCTCTCGCATTGAATGTGCTGTCAGCTATCCCGAGAACTGCACGAGGCGCGAGACGGCGCAGTTGGGCTTTTGCGTCGCGAGCTCTATTCGCGGTAGCTGGTTCCCACACCTCGTAGTGCTGCGGAGCGGTCACGTTGTGGTAGTTGAGGATGAGCGGTTCGCTCCGTTCCATCAAGAACTCGGCAACCTTGGAAGACGTAGAGAACTGATATATCAATACATCCCCCGGCTGAGCCAACCTTGGATACTCTTCGAATCGAATCGTCTCCCCTACGAGCTCGTCGTGGGTCGCCTCGACGAATATCTGAGAGTCCCACCCAGCATTGCGGAGCGCGTCTCTAAGTAGAAGCGTGTGGTTGCCCGTCGCGTCTCTTGGGATTAAAGCGGGGACGAATTGGTGAACTGACGCACCTCGGCCTTCCCTCGTTCCACTCGACTCAGCTCGCTCGTCCATTGCGCCGGGCGAAAACTCAGCGAGAGCCTGATCCAAGCGCTGTCTTGGCGGCGACGACCAAGTAGTCGTTCGACGACGGTCCAACTACTACTCTCGTTTCAAAGCCGCGCCGTTTAAGAACGAACTCCCACGCCTTGGCACGTAACGGTCTCCCCGGAGCAAGGTCGGCCTCGGGAGCCATCTCTTCGGATATCCATGCTGTCGGCGTCAGGGAGTGGACGACCAACGCTGCGCCGTAGGACAGCGCGCTCTCTGTGAGATCCAAGAGTCGTTCACGTTCCCCGCTCGTCATCGACTCGACGACGCCTGTCAGGACAAGCGCACCGATCGATCCGGGTGCGACACATCCGAGATGCTCAACGAGCGACTCTTCTCTCAAGTCTATCTGATCGGTGTCGACACCCGAGGTCAACTCTTTGCGTTCTTCGAGTCCGTACGCGTCGACTCCGAACTCTTCGAGCGCCTTGACCAACCATCCGTCACGTGCTGCGGCATGAAGAACCCTTCCGTCTCTAGAGGTGACCGCGTCTGTTGCCTCCTTCATCCACCACGGACTCGGGCCGACACTCCAAGATGAGTCGATGATCCCGGCCACTGGAGTCCTTTGAGCGTCCAACTGCTCCTTTAGCGAACAGAGTTGCTCGTCGACTGCGTGCAACGCACGGGCGACCGACGTCGCGAACTGGCTCACTTGATGCGTGACGTATCCGACGTACCACAAGCTCATCGAGCGCAAGCCCTTTTTGAGAACCGCGCCGCCGGACTTCTCGGACTCGATTGGTACGACCGGATCTATGAACGCGTACATGTCGACCATCCTCAGCGCGTCAGACAACCCGGTGTCCCTGTGGCCGACCGGAGAGTGCTCGAGGAACAGCTCTTCGAGCTCTTGTTCAACTCGGGCGGGTAGGTCTCCCGACTGGCGCCGTGCTCTCACCTCTTCGTCGATCTCAGCCATCACCGCTTTTAAGTACGCTTCGTCTCCGCTACGTTCCTTAGCTTTCGAGCCCTTTGGAGCGCGCTGTTTCGTCGGGGATCCCTTTGGGCCTCGCGGTGTTCGTTTCGCCCCAGTGTCGCTCACGCCGCTCACGTCGCTCACATCGCTCACATCAGTCAAGTTTTCGCTTTCCTCTCGTCCGTAGCGAGTCCGTGCGGCCCTTCATGTCCGCTAGAGGATATCGCGGCTCTCTGTATCAAACTGTCCTCTGATGAGTCCAAGGTTGATGAGTCCGACCTTGATGAGTCCGACGTTGGCCCGTCGTCACCCGAAGCCGTCGACATCGGAGTTGTCTCGGCGTTGGACCCGGGGCGCACCGATGCGCGTATCGGAAGCGAGATTACTCCAACTGCACGACCGGGATTCATGACTTCGAACCGGCAAGCCGGCTCGCCCCAGTCAAACATCACCCCACCGAGCCTGCTCGTCACGCCCACGTTAACCCAGTACACGCCGTCCAAGAAAGGAAAGGAGTTGAACGCGAACTCGCAGACGCCGGGGCCACTCAGGACGTCGATTGGAACCTCCAAGATGTCGGTGTCGGTGTGGATCAAGAGATTACCTGGTGCGTCGCGGATCTCGAGTACGAAGACAACGCCGTCGGTAGGCTGGGACGCGTCGAAGCCAATCCTCACCGTAAGTGGGTCCCCGCTCACAACGTATGGATGCTCATCGCTGCCTGGATACTCGACGGTTACCTGGGAGAGACGGATCGGGCGAGTCCGCGCCGAGCGCTGCGAAGGGGACTCACCGTTCAAATCGTCGCCACTCGCCTCTGCCGCGCTCTCTGATGCCGCTTCGTTCTGTGCGGCCTGGGCTGCTTCGATCGCCTGTTCTCCAAGGGAGTCGCCGGCCTCTAAGAGATGCTCTCTAAATATCCGCACCGCCTCACCGGGCGGGCCGAGTCCGACCATCGCTCCGTCCGCGAGCACGACCGCACGATCACATATCGAGCGGACCTGGTCGGGCGAGTGCGAGACGAACAAGATCGTACGCCCTTCGGCCTGGAACGTCTTGATCCTCTCCATGCACTTTCGTTGAAACTTCTCGTCACCGACAGCTAGAACCTCGTCTATCACGAGGACGTCCGGGTCGACGTTGACCGCTACCGCAAACCCCAAGCGCACGTACATCCCCGACGAGTAGAACTTGACCTGGTTGTCTATGAACTGCTCGAGCTCAGCAAACGCGACTACGTCGTCGAACACCTTGTCGACCTCGCGCTTTGAGAGTCCTAGCATCGAACCGTTCAAGTAGACGTTGTCACGGCCGGAGAGTTCCTGCTGAAATCCCGCTCCTAGCTCCAAGAGTCCTGCCAGCTTCCCACGAACAACAACTTGACCGTCGGTCGGTTGTAGAACACCACAGACGCACTTGAGCAGGGTCGACTTCCCCGAACCGTTTCGTCCGAGTATCCCTACGGTCTCACCTTCTTTAACCTCGAAGGAGACGTTTTGGAGCGCCCAAAGGTCTTCGTAGGGTACGTGCCCACCGTGAATTATGCGCTCCTTTAGCGTCGTGTACTTCTCGTGGTGGAGGCGGAAGCGCTTTGAAACATCTTGAACGTCCACTGCGATATCAGACATCTCTTAGAGCTCCTCCGCGAAGTTGCCCTCGAGACGCCCAAATATCTTGATAGCGACCACAAAGAGAACGGCGCCAAATACGAGCACCGCGAGATCGGCTTCTAAGTAGGTAAGAGCGCTCCAAGCGGGAAGGATCTGAGAGGTACTATGAGTGACCGTACTCCGAACAAACTCCTTCGCGTATATGACCTTTTGAAACGTCATGATCAGCGGGGTAATTGGATTCATGAGGTAGAGAGCACTCAACCCGTGGTGTGCGAGTTTTGCAGACAGTTGGAGTTGGAACGAGTACACGATCGGACACATCCAGAACAACGCCGTCAGGAGCACTTCGACCAGATGCTGAGCGTCTCTCAAGTACACGTTCACCGCCGAGAGAAACACTGCAAGCGCTGAAGCGAGAACCAACATCGCGAGCAGCGCGACTATCAAGAGTGGCAAGTAGTTCCACACCGGCGGTGAGTCCAAGACGACCATGAAGATGACCATCACAATCATTTGAAAGAAGAAGAACACGGAGGCGGAGCCAATCGCAGCGAGGGCGAGGATCTCCCTTGGGAATGCGACCTTCTTGACAATGCCGGCGTTGTTGACGACGACGCCCGTCGCCGTTTGAACTCCGGTCTGGAATAGGTTCCACAACAAGAGTCCTGAGAACAAGAAGATCACAAAGTTAGGTATGCCGTTCTTGGCTATGAATTGGAAGACGACAAAGAAGACGGCAAGCGTCATCGCTGGAGAGACCAACGACCACAACAGGCCGAGGACTGAGTTCTTGTACTTGACTTTTATCTCAGTGCGGACGAGATAGACGAGCAACTCTCTCGAGCGCCAAATCGCTGCGATACGTTGCCAGACGGTCATGCTCGCCGAGATGACTCGCGTCGATTTCACCCGGTCTGGACCGCCAGTTGGAACTGATCCCCCCGACCCTCCTGGCTGTCTTTGTGCTCTGTGCGCGCCGACTGGAGTGGTCGGCACCCCTGGTCTCACCCTTACTTGCTCCCGACCTGGGCGGCTGAGCGATCGATCACTTTATCTATGAATCCGTACTCGAGCGCCTCCTCTGCGGTGAACCACCGATCGCGATCTGAGTCAGCTTCGATACGCTCGATGTCTTGCCCGGTGTGAAATGCAATTCGTTCGGCCATCATCCGCTTCAAATATACGATCTGCTCTGCTTGAATAGCTATATCGGCCGCCTGCCCCTGCATAGCGCCAGAGGGCTGGTGCATCAGTATGCGCGAGTGCGGCAACGCGTAACGCTTGCCCGCGGCTCCAGCGCACAGCAGGAACTGCCCCATCGACGCCGCGAGACCGACACATATCGTGCTCACGTCCGGACGCACGTACTGCATGGTGTCGTATATCGCCAACCCGTCGGTCACCGATCCACCGGGTGAGTTGATGTATAAAGAGATGTCTTTTTCATGGTCCTCTGACTCCAAGAGGATTAGCTGCGCACAGACCATGTTTGCCGTCGCTTGATCTATCGCGCTCCCGATGAAGACGATGCGCTCCTTTAGAAGTCTCTGGTAGATCTCGTTTGACGAGTCACCTCCGGAGTTCATCGACGCAGTTTCATGGATATAAGGGTCAGTTGCCATAGCACGAGGCTACCCGGCCAGCGGGGTCCGCCGCGACAGTCAGCGGGCATTTCGTGCTCGCAACCGTGAACGCGGCGTTTAACCAAGGCTGGCTTCTCGTGGGTTAAAACCGTGCCAACCAGGTGGTTCAACAGGTCGGACCGTAGTTCAACGCTGCAAAGTGGAGTTGGGAGCAAAGGGGCTTCGCGAATAGACTCGACTGGATCGTGAAGAAACTACGAGGTGCAGACCTACGCTTTACACGGGCGGACGTGGCGGAATCGGTAGACGCGCCGGGCTTAGGACCCGGTCCCTTCGGGGGTGAGGGTTCGAGTCCCTCCGTCCGCACTTTAGGTTGATCCCGTGGTAGTGATGTTGGCCGCTCCCGACAAGTTTCGCGGAACCGCTTCGGCCGAATCGGTCGCCGCTGCCGCAGCACGGGGGGCTCGCGACACAGGTTGCGACGTAGAGGAGATCCCGATGTCCGACGGCGGCGAAGGACTGGCCGAGATCATCGGCGGCGAAGTCCATCACACGACCGTGAGTGGGCCGCTGGGCGATCCTACGGTCGCAGAGTGGCGCTTGATTCAAGATCTATCGTTAGACGGTGAGAGCGACTCGAGCGAGAGAGTTCCAACAGCGGTAGTCGATATGTCAGAAGCCGCAGGAAGAAAGCTCTTGCCTGCCCCGGTTGGAAAACAACCCCTTGAAGCTTCGACGGCGGGAGTCGGCGAGCTGATCAACGCTGCGATAGATGCCGGAGCTAAGCGCGTGATAGTCGGGTGTGGCGGATCCGCGACGAGCGACGGCGGACTCGGCGCGCTTAAAGCACTGAAGTCAAACGACATGCTCGATTCAATCGACCTGATCGTCGCAACTGACGTCACGACACTGTTCGTCCAAGCCGCCGAGGTGTTCGCACCCCAAAAAGGAGCGACCCCCGAGCAAGTTGGCCTTCTAAAAACCCGACTCGTTGATCTCGCTCAGCGTTATAGGGATGAGTTCGGAGTCGACGTTGGTTCGATCCCGGGCTCTGGCGCCGCCGGAGGTCTCGCCGGAGGTCTCGCGGCGCTCGGGGCGACGATCGTGTCGGGCTTCGACCTCGTCGCCGGCGTACGAGGGCTTGCTGGCGCTCTGAAGCGGGCCGACTTCGTGATGACGGGGGAGGGACGTCTCGACACGACGTCTTTTGCGGGAAAGGTCGTCGGTCAAGTTATCAGGGTCGCTGGAGCCGGTAAAGCGGTCCTTTGCATAGTCGGATCAGTCGATCCCTCTACTCCTCCGATCGCAACTCCAAATGTAACCACAGTCAACCTCGAGAGATCCTTTGGCCTCGAGCGGGCCTTGAATGAGGTGCCTGAACTGGTCGAAGCGACTGTCGCTGACTACGTCTCATCGCATCGCTTGGCACGCTGATCTCCCGCTCTTGCGATAGCTACCCCGTTTCGGCAATGCTTCAAGTCCAGTGCCCAACCACGCACCCGCGCCAAAGGTGCGACTAGCGGCCGCGGGCAACGTATCGAAGTGTCCGATGGGCATGACAACACGAGAAATGGAGAGGACAGAATGGGACTACTCGATGGAAAAGTAGCAATCGTTTCCGGCGCCGGTCGCGGAATTGGGCGAGAGGAAGCTCTCCTGCTCGCCGGCGAGGGGGCAACCGTGATCGTCAACGACGTCGGAGCCTCCCTGGAAGGCAGCGGCGGTGGGGACACCCATCCAGCCCAAGAGGTTGTCGACATCATAACCTCCAACGGCGGGAAGGCATCTGTAAACGGCGACGACATCAGCTCCTGGGCCGGTGCGAAGAACGTCGTGGATCAAGCTGTCGAGTCGTATGGAACTCTCGACATCCTCGTCAACAACGCTGGGATCCTGCGAGACAAGATGTCGTTCAACATGGAGGAGTCGGACTGGGACGACGTCATACGGGTCCACCTGAAAGGCCACTTCGCCCCCAGCCACTTCGCAGCCGTCTACTGGCGCAACAAATCCAAGAGCGGCCAGCCTACGTCGGGGCGAATCATCAACACCTCATCTGAAGCCGGGCTCTACGGCAACGCAGGCCAAGCGAACTACTCTGCCGCTAAAGCTGGAATAGCTTCGATGACCTGGGTCCTTGCCAGGGAGCTCGAGCGCTACGGCGTAACGGTAAACGCAATCGCCCCCCGTGCGAGAACGCGCATGACCGAGAACCTTTTTGGGGATGCCGTCGACAAGAAAGAAGACGCTTTCGACGAGTGGGACCCGAAAAACATCGCTCAGACCGTCGGGTTCTTGGCGAGCGACGAAGCCGCGGATGTGACCGGTCAAGTCTTCGTCGTCTTCGGGGGAGACGTCTGGGCGATGGCTGGATTCCACCCGGTTGGAGAGGTGCACCGGGATCACGCTTGGACCCCCTCTGAACTCGTCGCTGCGAAAAGCGAGCTGTTCAAAGACGTCTCTTCTGGTCTCCCGAAGTTCAGCTTCATCTAGAAGCCACCCAGGTGGCGAGCCCGCCGAGCGAGCTGAGTGAGCTGAGCGATCCCGCCGAGAGCGAGCTGTAAATACGTTGAGCCGACCAAATGGTCGGCTCAACGTATCCAATTTGCACTGCTTTCGACTCCCCGATCTCGGCCATCACGCGACGTTTGCGAAGGACCCTTGTCGTTCAGCCGTATCGATCCCGGCGTCTACGCGGCCCAGAATTAGCGCTGTTCCTACCATCGTGGAGTCTGGAGCACCACCGACTCCGACGTCAGCGGTGCGTCACCGACCCGGCGGGTCACCCTCCTCTTGAGAGCCTGTAGACATTATGTTCAAGCTCCTTCCTCGCTAGGTGCGCCGAGCCTTCCGTCTTGGCTCGCCGCCTCTCTTGCTTATTCTCTACCGATCGCGGGAAAAATCAACCCCCCTGAACAGGGCTGATGCAAACCTCCAGTTCGCAAGGGACTAGCGATCAATATCTTCAACTGTTCGTAACGCGACACGGCTCACCTGGCAAGCACGTGGACCTGTTGGTACTTGTCCAACAAGCGATCGGCCATCTCAGTCATCGCTCTTGGCACCTCCAGAGGAGATTGGACAGTGACGTGGTCAACGAAACAGATCAGCTCAGCGGCCGCGATCTCTACGCTCGGGAAGCGAACTCTCACCTGCGTCGGGGCACCGCTCGCCTCGCTCGTATCGAACAGTTCGATCGGCCACCACGCGAGCCTCGTCCGTACGAGGTCAACAAACCGATCCTCTACGGCAATCTCGACCTCGACGCCATCTTCAATACGTGACGCGAACGAATCTTGAACGGCCGACCAAACTTCGCCCAGATCGAACCCAGCGGGGCGTTCGAACGGCTCGTCGGTCACGACCACGGATCGAACTCTGGAGAGACGGTAGGTGCGCAATCCCGCCGGAGCGCTGGCCACGAGGTACCACACGTCTCTCTTGCACACGAGTCCGTGCGGTTTGAGCCGTCGATCCTCAGGGGGCCTCCCCGGTGGCTCGTAGTTCACCACCACCTCCACTCCCGAAAACACCGCTCTGCGAAGCAGCGTTAAGTGAAGGTCCTCACGAGTCCGCGAACTCGCGCCAGAGCGAACCTCCTCACCTCGTCCACTTCGGCCGTCGCTCCCCCACCGGGTGTCGTCGAATAGAACCGCACCTTCTGCCACTTCCACCTGAGAGCGCAGGACTTCTGGCAGCGCGGATAGAACTTTGCGCCTCGCGGCAACCAGGGCCTGCTTATGGTCGGACCCGGGCACCGCCGACGAAGGACTCGTCGCAAGAAACAGTGCCCTCGCTTCGTCGACGGTAAGTCCACTCAGGTCGATGCGGTTGCCTCCGAGCAACCTCCACCCGCCACCGCGCCCGCGTTCGGAGTAAAGAGGGACGCCGGCGATACACAGTGCCTCGAGGTCCCGCCGGACCGTCCGTTCTGAGATTTCCAACCGTTGCGCCAACTCAGCTACCGTGAGTTGCCCACGAACCTGCAACAACAACACGATCGCTACCAAACGGTCCGCACGCATTTAGCAAAAATACCTGAAAATAGGACAGTAGATGGCCACTTTTGGTCGCCAAGATGTCGGATGATCACATCAAACTAACGAAAGGGCACAGAACTATGAGCACCAACGACCGGCGTCCCCAACTGTTCCAGTCGTATTTGCTAGCAGAAGAGACGGTAGCTGGAGTCGACTCTGACCAGCTCGAACTCCCTACCCCGTGCTCCGAGTACAACGTTGGGGGACTCGTCGATCACATCGTCGGAGTCGGGTGGCGCGTTGTGGCTCTCGGTGAGGGAAAGGCTCCAACCGGGCTTGGTGACTTTCCCCACGTCGACCTCGCCGAAGCACCCGAGCAGCTGCGCAGCGCAGCAATAGAAGCACAAGCTGGCTGGTCCAACGATGAGCGCCTGGCCGCCGAACTCACAATGCCCTGGGGCGAGAGCTACACCGGCAGCACCCTCGTCGACATGTACATCGCGGAGTTCGCCGCGCACGCGTGGGATCTCGCGACGGCAACTGGCCAGTTGCTCAGCGTCGACGGCAACCTTGCCGCCGTAGCGCTTGAAGGTGCCCGCTCATTCCTGAAACCGGAGTACCGGAATCTGATCACACCTGGCTCCCCGTATGGATCTGAGGTGGAAGCGCCAGAGAACGCAGACGACTGGGAGCGTCTGGCAGCCTTCATGGGCCGAGACCCTCGCCCGAGCGGCTCTCGTCCTTAGAACAGTTAACTGCTCGGGGTTGAGCGCGAGCTCACCGTGAGATCAGCGCCGGCCAGCTCGACAAAGAGACTCGACGGTAAGAGGAGATATACAACGGTTGCCCGGCTGCTCTAGCATGGGTGCATGAGCCTTCCACGCCCCAGCCCGAACTCGACGTGTCTCGTCACAGGCGCGTCTTCTGGGATCGGAGCGGAGATCGCCAGAGAGCTCGCCAGAAGGGGTTACGGAGTGACCCTTGTCGCGAGGCGCGAAAGTCTCCTGAGGTCCTTGGCCGAAGAGCTCGCTGACCTACGGGGCTGCAGGATGGAGGTGATACCTGCCGACTTGACTCTGGAAGAGTCGCGCTCGCAGATCCAAGAGCGCTTGGAGGAGATGGGGCTCATCGTCGACATCTTGGTCAACAACGCAGGGGTGTCCACGATGGGTCCCGTGTACAAGAACGATAGGGCCAAAGAACTCGCTATGGTCCGGACCGATGTCGAGGCCGTCGTCGACCTGTGCTCTATCTTCGTCCCCGGCATGGTCACACGACGCAGAGGCGCGGTTCTGAACACTGCGTCGACAGCGGCGTTCCAACCGCTTCCGGGTCAGACCGGTTACGGAGCCTCAAAGGCGTTCGTCCTTTCATACAGCAGAGCGCTCAGCGCAGAGCTCGAAGGTACCGGCGTGACCGTAACCGCTCTCTGCCCGGGACCCGTCGAGACTGGATTCGCAGAGGCCGCAGGTGCGAGCGACGAAGACGCCGCTGCGTCGCTCCCCAAATCCGTCTGGGTTTCAGCCCCGGACGTCGCGCGTGCCGGCATCGACGCGATGGACCGAGGTCGCCAGGTCGTCATCCCTGGATCCGTGAACCGGATTCTCGCGACCGCGGCCATCTTGACCCCAAAAGGCTTCGTCGCGAAGATGGTCGCGAGACGTCACCCCTCGCTCAACAACCACTGAGGTAGCAGCCGAGTTCCATCGAATATCAGCGCGACTTGCACTACTCTGACCTCCAACGCTGCGAGTAGTCGTGGTTGTATAGTATTCACCTTGAGTGACAGCCAAGTCCGGACTTGGCACTCGATAGACTTGGCACTCGATGGAACTCACGCTGGACGGACTGGCGTTAGGCGAAGTGATCGAGGAGGACGACCGATGGCAGATGCCCCGCAGGGATACCCACAAGGACCCCCGCAGGGATACCCACAAGGATACCCGCAAGGACCCCCGCAGGGATACTCGCAAGGACCCCCGCAGGGATACCCACAGGGAGTGGTAACGCAGTTCCCGATTACGACGGCACTCGAGTTTCCCGAATGGGCCGTTCAACGAAGCCTCGGGATGGTCTTTGGGGTAGTCGTTCGTTCGATGGGCATGGCGAAGGGAATCGGCGCGAGCTTCAAGGCTCTAGCGGGCGGCGAGGTAAAGCAGTACACGAGACTCGTCGAAGACAGCCGCCGCCACGCGATGGACAGGATGATCGAGAACGCGCAGCTGCTTGGAGCAAACGGCATCGTTTCGATGCGATTCGACTCCTCTGAAGTCGGTCAAGCTCTGACCGAGATCGTCGCGTACGGTACGGCGGTCGTGCTCGCTCGACGCTCATAGCGACGCGTAGAGGTGGGTGCGTTGATATTCGTCTTGATCCCGTTGGCCCTGATAGTGATTCTCGTCGTGAGCATCTTCGTCAGCCGCCATAGGGAAAATCCCTCTCCAGAGCTCGGATGGCAGCCAACCGCGGAGGTCTTCAACGATCCGTCGACGAACCGGGTTATGCGTGTGTGGCTCGACCCAATCGGGCAGCGACACTACGTCGCCGAGGGAGAACGACCGGCTATCTAGGGGCGCATTACGTGAGCGTGGTCACCGGTGCCCGTTGGAAACGCACCGATGTCACTACGCCATTCAAGATCGCCTCTAACACCCGCTGAAATCGCGTCCGCAACAGTTTTTCGAGCCGTATCGATCTCAGGTGAACGCGCCGTGATCGCTACCGCTCGAGAAGTCCCGACCGTCTCGTAACGCTGAGGCCCCGTCTCTTGTGCGGACGAGAACCGAACACTCGCGCCGGCCGCCTCAATCGCGTCTACGTCGACCGTGAACTCGTGTCTCACCCCTGTTGATATCGCGTACTCGGGCGACACCAGATAAGTAACAACCGAAGACTCGTCGGCGAGATCGACGTCTGTCGATCGAAGGGAACGAGACCAGATCGACTCCATCACTTCCACCCAGTTGCCCGAAAACAGCGACATGATGTTGATTCCTTCGGGATCTCCGAACCTCGCGTTCAACTCGATGACCTTGACGCCTCCTCGGGTCGCAAAGAAACCGGCGTTCATACATCCCGAGAACTCCCGACCGTGCGCCGCGAGATACTCGATCACTTGAGCGACGATTGCACACGCTTTGTCGTAACTCTCTCGATCCAAGAACGGCAGAAGACCTCCCCGTAGCGTACACGACCCCATTCCCCCGGTGCCCGGACCGCGGTCTCCTTCGAAGCGGTATGGATAGTCGTACGTCGCCGGAGGGAAAACAACTTCTTTTCCGTCGGTGATCGCCTGGATCGTGAACTCCGGTGCTTCTATCCGCTCTTCGATTACGACTGCGCCGCCGTGGCGTCCGCTCGTGACAACGTCGTTTGCATACGCCACC
>JAJYQJ010000020.1 GCA_021794655.1 Actinomycetes bacterium
CGATCGCGGCCTTCTTAGCCGGAGCCCGCTTCACCGCCTTCTTGGCCGTGCGCTTCGCGGCCTTCTTGGCCGTGCGCTTCGCGGCCTTCTTGGCCGTGCGCTTCGCGGCCTTCTTAGCCGGAGCCCGCTTCACCGCCTTCTTGGCCGTGCGCTTCGCGGCCTTGCGAGCCGGAGCCCGCTTCACCGCCTTCTTTGCCGGGGCCCGCTTTACGGCCTTCTTGGCCGGAGCCCGCTTTTTCGCGGCTGTCGCCACAGGTGCACCTCCCTAGGTTATTAACAATGAACAGAGATGAAGCTCGCGAGACGCCGAGCGCGTCTGGTTCGACGCGTTCGGATCCCACTCGACTACACCACTTGTTCGGTCGACTGAAGTACGGCGCCCAATGTGGCGAAAGCCGCGGCTTCCATCTGCCACAGATATCTCGGATGCACTACTCCAGACAGCCCGCCGTCCGACTTCGTGACGTGAGAGACTACCGTGGACCACAACGCACCGATGGAACCGCTCTGGCGCCATCAGGGTGAGTGACCTACATATTGCAAGCTCTCCCACAACACCTCCGTCGTATCTCGGGATACCTACAATCACAGTGCGTTTTTGGCCTCAGGTCAAGCATTGTCGCATTCAAGACGATTTCGCGCTCGTTTGAGACTGTCGATGAGTGTCGTTACTACGAGTAGCAACTTGGAAACGACGCGCTCGTTGCGTTCGTTTTCAACTCGCGAAACTGTGTGAAATCCGTCGCCGAATTCAAAGAAATTGCCCATAGAATTGATCTCTAATTCGTGCCACGATTGTCTACTATGACCAATCTCTACACGTCGCGTGCAAAGGAGAACTCTCCACTTCGACGAGCCGACCAGAGCTCTTCTACACCCCCTGGACCAGCGAATATAGCGACCTCTCACGCACCAGGTTCCAAAGTGTCACAAGTGCACTCCGCCGTGAAAGAGGCGGCGGCGCAGAACGAGAACGCGCTGTATCTGGGTCGTGGGAGTAGCGGATGGGCGTGGGCGGCCCCTGAACGCTCCGTCTTGGTTCTAGGACCTTCGCGCTCGGGCAAGACGTCGTCGCTGATCGTTCCAAACGTGCTCGCGGCGCCCGGAGCTGTTGTCAGTACCTCAACGAAGCCAGATGTGCTCGAAATGACCGCTGTTGCGCGCTCTGGCGTTGGATGGACGTTTCTTTTCGACCCGAGTGGACGCGTCGAACTGCCCCGAGGGGTCACCCGGATCGGCTGGTCGCCGATCCGTACGAGCCTCACTTTTGACGGTGCGGTCCTCAACGCGGAAGCTATGGTAAGAAGCGCTCGATCCTCACAACACAGTTTGGATCTATCCCACGATAGTCATTGGAACGAACGTGCGGCGTCCCTCCTCGCTCCCCTGCTTCACGCGGCGGCACTCAACGGAGATCCGATGAGCAAGGTGGTCACGTGGGTGAACCGTCATCAAGGAGATGCCGCCTTGGGCATTCTCGTAGATCACTACGGCGAAGAAGACGTAGCGCCGAACTTGCTCGCGGGCATAGTTACCACTGATCCGCGCGAGCAGTCAGGGATATGGTCGACGGCGTCGGGAGCGTTATCGGCGTATAGGAGCAACTCTGCAATCTGGTCGAGTAGAGAGCCTCTGTTGGATGTCGAAACCTTCTGCGAAGGGCAGAACACTCTCTATATCTGTGCCCCGGGGCGGGATCAACAAGTCTTCGCCCCGCTCGTTGTAGGCCTTGTCTCCGAACTCCAAGACGCCGCCTACGCGCGCTCGGCGAGCGGGCGGGTCTCTCCACCTCTCGTCCTAGCCCTCGATGAGGTCGCGAACATCGCGCCGTTGCCGAACCTGCCTTCGATCGTGAGCGAAGGACCTGGCCAAGGTTTGCTGACGATCGCCTGCCTGCAAGACCTCTCCCAGGCACGCTCGCGATGGGGGAAGCAGGCAGACTCGTTCATCTCGCTGTTTGGAACTACGGTGGTTCTAAGCGGTATCGCCGACATCTCGACCCTTGAGACGCTCTCCGCACTCGGCGGAGACAAGGAACTCACGACGCGTTCGGTGGGCGAGTCACGAGATATGAAACACGCCGTCCACTACTCGAGCAGTTTTTCAACCATATTTCGTCGGCGCCTAGATGTCGATGCGATCGGCCGCGGCGATCGTGGATCCTGCCTCGCACTCGACGCGGGCAATCGACTCGGCTGGGTCGAACTCACACCAGCACATCTTAAGAGCCCTTGGCGCGATCTCATATCGAACGCTCGTGATCGTTCGACCCGTCCACGCGGCGATCCCGAACTCGCCTCCGCTCCCAGCCCGGGGGACAACGCGACGGTCAAAGACCAGCGCAGTCGGGCCCAGGTCGGACCGGCCGGCAGGGATCGGTCTCGCTGAGGCGGTTCAGCGCGAGTGGTCGCGTCCAGCAGAGAGGCTCGGCGCTGATCTGTCGCGGGACACGTCACGCCCGAGGTCTCGACGAGTCTCGTCGACGGCACGTCTCAGCTCGATGTGATCGGCGAGGCGTTTGATAGGAAACTTGGCTATCTCGGGACCTGATTCGCCAACTTCAAATCCAATGAGGTGATCGTTTACCTCCCAACGCCTCCTGTAGGCGTCTATCGACTCTGCTGTTCTCCTCCAGAGTCGGTGCTGATCGACCCCGATTGGACGCGGGCCGAGCACTCTGATCGCGTCGTTGCTCGGCAGAAGCGTAGACAGCGCTCTTCGGGTCTCGGCGACGCCGGGTTCAGCAACGTTCTCGTGCGCGATCAAGTCGACGCAACTTTCAACGTCGGCCGCGGACGCTCCTTGAAGGATTGAGTTGCTCCAAGCTTTCACGACGTCTCGCCTGGTTGCGGTAGCGTGGGGCGACACGACGAGCAACGAAGCGTACCTGTGCTCGTCGACAGGGATGGAACCGCTCAAACCCTGATCGGGGCGCCGATCTAAACCGTCGAGCTCGAGCGTAACTTCGAGTTCGTTTCTGTCGAAGCCGACAGAAGAGGCCTTATTGGACCAGATGTCGTGCAGCTGCTTCACTGTCAGCCCTCTCTCTTTCGGGTCTCGCGTCGCCAACGCGGCGACGTCGCGAGCCCTCCTCGACGAGACGAGCGAGCCTCGCTCGCTCAAGTGCTCGCGGATTTCGGCCTGGCGATTCGAAAACGCCCCGAGCACGAGCGGGTCGATCCCGCGAATGTCGATCCGGCCGTTTTGATCTTGTGCCCAGATGACGCCCAACTTTGTGCTCAGGCGGTCCCGCAGGTGGGCGAAGTACAGGCCGTCCGCTGCCGACGCGTGAGCGTACAGGCCTCTTGCGTCAATCGAGGACCACCTCGAGTCCTCCCCACGGGCGAGGTTCGCGAGAACGACGTGGCTGTGGAGGTGTGGGTCGAGCGCTCTGCTGGCGCCGTGAGTAAACGAAGCGCCGACGACCCCGTCGGCGCCGAGCAGCGTTCGCTCATCGCGACTCCCCCGCCGAACGGCGAGTCCACGGCGTTCGACGTAGTCGACGGCGTGGCCGACGGCGCTCCGATGGGCTTTAAGGACTTCTTCCGACACCGACCTCGAGCCGACACCGAACAAGACACTCACAGACTTTGGAGCGCAAAACGTCAGGTCAAAGCCACATACCGAGCGTCTGGTGCCGGTCAACGCGAGATCGACGCGAGGGTGGCGCCCCGACAGGAGTCTGGCAAAACTCTCCGGTGAAACCTTGCCGAAAAGTCCGAGATCGCCGCTTCCTGAGCCGACCCAGGCGCTCACGTCCTCGCCGAAGAGAGCGAACTCGACTGAGTCGGCCCTGAGGTCGGCGAGGTAGTACGCACCAGTCGGATCCCTCAGCCGGGTAACTCGCAACACCGCGCTGTGACTCTGCGTGGAGTTTCAACGTCGATCACCCGCAATGGAGCCCCGCCAGCTCCGCCCGTCCATATACCATGTTTCATACTATTTTAGTATATTCTATTCTGCGTAGTAGCTCAAGAGCCGGGCGGCGGCCGAGCTGGCAACTCCGGCGAGCTCGGGAGGTGCGACGACGCGGGCGCCCGGACCCAAACGTAGGAGAAGTCGCTCCAACCAATAGACGCTACCGACGCTCAAGGAGACGTGGGTTTCGCCGTCGTCGCCGCGGACCACGTCGTTCACCGGGACGCTGTCGATAATCCACGACGCGGCGTCGTCGACGACCAAGTCGACCTCGACGTCTTCAGGGTCGGGAACGAACGACCGCTCCAGGGTCAGCGCCGCGGCTGTAGGCGGCTCTTTAAGCGGACGGTCTTTGCGAACGGTTCTGATCCGATCGACACGAAACCTCCTCAAACCGTTGGCCCGGTGGCAGAACGCGTCCAAGTACCAGTGTCCTTCGACCGAGATAACCCTGATAGCGTCGACGACGCGAGTCGTCACCTCGTCGGAGGAGACGGCGTAGTACTCTATCTGCGCTCTCGACGGGGGATCGACGAGACCTCTCACATCCTCCAAGAGGCGCGGATGGTCCAGGTCTACGACCAACTTCTGGCGGTCACCGAGCGCGGACTCCAGCTTCGACAGAGCGCTCTTGAGCGCTCCTGAGTCGTCGGCGCCCGATACGGCGAGAATCGTCCGCGCGGCGGCGGCGAGCGCAAACCCTTCACCCGGGGTCAACCGGCGTGGTCTGGAGAGCTCTTCTGGTAGGAACGCTTGGATAGATCCGTTCGACACGACGATCTCCATGAGCGCGTCGGGAGAGTACGGCGGGATACCACAACACGCGGCTAACTCCAGTTCACGTACCAATTCCTCTTCAGAGATCCCGAATCGTTCGGAGAGTTCTTCGACGGTCGACTCACGGACTCGAGCGAGCCACGCGACGATCGCGAGGAGCCTGCGGAGTCGATGCTTGGAGTCGAGCGGTTGAACCTTTGCGGCGGTGTTCTCGGTAGCAGACTCGCTAGGTTCGTGATCTACAGGCGTCTGATCTCTGGGCGTCTGATTGTCGGTGGAACGAACTCGCTTTCGATCTGCTAAGTCGTTGCCGAGGGGCAACTCCACGGGAGCGTCGAGAGAGGGTCGTCGCGAGTCCACGATCGACTTCAGCCACTCGATATAGCGCTCCAATGTAGTGCGGGGTCCGACGACTCTCGCGTGGTCGAGGAGTTCCAAGACCCACGAACGCAGTAACGCGAAGGAGGGAAACTCTAGTTTGATCAGAACCGACCCGTCTTCACCGTACTCGACGACGGCCGCCTCTCCGACGTCGTCGCACACTCGGGCGGCTTCTATCTGATCCACTCTTACGACGAGTTCCTCTCGTGGCTCGTCGTCTCTCGGCCACAGACGACCGTCGGATCTAGTTGTGTTAAGCGTTAGTGCTTCCACGAGCTCACGCCTGCGAGGGTCCCCTGGAGGCGATGAGTCGACGACCTCGACCTCTCCTTCGATCCGGTCGACCCGATAGGTACGGGGTGCGTCACGGGTGCGATCCCACCCCGATAGATACCAGTGGCCGCCGCGAAACGACAACGATCCTACGACGACGTGCCGTTTCTCGCCTCGATAGACGATCGCTACGTCAGAGTTCGACCTCAACCCGGCGAAGAGCGGGACGAGCGCCGGCGTCGGGCTCAACGACGCGATCGGAGCGCCGGCCCTGATCCCTCCTGTCCCGATCTTCAGCAACGCACCCTGTGAACCGAGATCGCCGAGATCGACGGCTGCGACCGCGAGGTTGAGAGCGCTCTGCTCGTCGTCGGTTAGACCCAGATCGCGCACGTAGAACGCGTCACGATCGATCCGGTATCCCGGCTGATCGCTGCCACCTACTTTCTCGGTGACGACTGGTATCCCCTCGTCGCGCAAGAGTCGCTTGTCGCGCTCGAACGCTTGGCGCCGGTTGTTCGCGTCGTTTGGATAGCCGGGCACCGCCCGGCAGATCGCCTCGAGTGTGAGCGGCTGTTTCGTGTCGAGTAAGACGAGGATGAGGTCGGTCAGGCGCTCCAGTCGATCCGAGATGGCCACGTTGCAAAGCGTAGATCCGCGACGCCGATCTTGTGAAACCGACCTCGTCAAGGCGGCCAACGCCCGAGACTAGAACAGCCTCTCTTGGCCCGCGGCGACGAGCTGCGAGCTGCGTTGAACGAGTCATACTCCGACGTGGGGATGGTTGAACGGCATCGGTAACTTATCCAAGACGACCGTCGCTAAGAGACGGTTCCCCGGATACACGACGGCGACGACGGCACGCCGCCCGGACGGATAACCGCGACCCTTTAATACCGCGGCTTTGAAGAACGTGCCGGCGTAGGCTACGAGGCAGACCTTCTTCACGCTATTCACATCGCCGCTCGTAGCCCCAAAGAGTGCGTAGCGGCCTCGCAGCGAACTCGTAGCGACGAGTCTCACACCGAGCAAGCGCCCCGAGTTGTGAATGGCGACAGACGCAGTTGGAAGAGTTGTGTAACAGACCGAGGCGTTAGTCCCGAGGTTGTTACGGACTCCACCGCAACCGGCAAGCAGCGTAGCCAACAGGACGCATGCGGCTCCTTGGGCTGCTAGCCGGCTCACCCTCGTCGTTTCAACACGACCGTCTTTCATCGCGTCGTAACTTCCCTCGGCTCCACGTCCACCCGGATGGGACCACCTGTATCCTTCCCGCCTGCGTCCTTCCCGCCTTCTTCTTGACCGTCACCGTCTGGCACGGAGGGGTCCACGAGCGCTCGAAGGGCGTGCCGCGGCCAGCGACCGCGCCTCACCGCGAGGGCCATCGCGCCACAGGAAAACCATCCAACTACCAAGACCAACCAGAAACTCACCAACCGGTAGATCATGACCGCATCGACGGTGGCTGTGCGCGCACCGCCGAACGCGACCAGTGCAAGAGTAATGCTGCCTTCTACGGTGCCGAGACCACCGGGGGTAATTGGCAAATTCGCCGCAAGCTGGCCTGCGCCGTACGCGAGCAGTAGCCCTGACCAGGGTACCGGTGCACCGACCGCGACGAACGCGACGACAAAACAAGTACAGTCCGCCAACCAGCTCATTAGCCCCCACCCGACGACAGCTGAGACGTCGCTCCACCCGAGCTGGACCATCCTGATGCGAGCGACAACTTTGTCGATGTGCTCCGCTACGTCTCCGTGCGGACGACCGATCGTCTTTCTCGAGACTCTAACCGCCCTACTCACGACCCCAGCGAGCGGGCGCTCGTAGATGAACACCGCTCCGATCGCGACCGCAACGCACAAAACCCCCAGTATCGCGGGGATCAGATCTAGGCTCCCTCCGAGTCCAGTTGCCATCGCGAGACCGCCCGCTGCGACGAGAGATAGGGAGACCGCGGCGCCGACCATCGTCCCAACGAGTGCCCACGCTGCAAGCGTGTCGTCTGCTCCGTATCTGCGGAACCACCTAAAGGCGTACACGACGGCAAACGCCGTCCCGCCGGGTAAGGAGTTGGTCAGTGCCTGAGAACCCAGAGTCGTCGCAATCATCGGGCGCACCGGCGGGCGTAGACCGCCGACTTCCAAGAGGCGGACCTGCATTCCAGTCAGTGCGACGATCGACGCTGACTCGACTACTACCGCTACCGGCAGCCACCACCACTTCAAGTGGTCGAACAGGCTCGCTACTCCCTGTAACTCTCCTCTTTGCCCACTCAAAGCAGAGAGCGCTACGAGCGCGAGTGCAATCCCGAGCACAAAGCGCAACGCTGGCCAGCTCCGCCGCAAGAGCACGAGCGCCCGTCGTCGCAAGCTACGCGCTCTCCTCGGAGCTGTTCACTGGGCCGTCTAGGATTTGAGCAGCTTGATGTAGTCAAACATCGGCAAGTAGAGGCTGATGATTACAGAACCAACTACCACACCCATGACCACCACTAACAGTGGTTCAAGGATCGACGTGAGGTTGTCCACAGTCTGATCCACCTCGTCGGAGTAAAAGTCAGCGACCCGCTGGAGCATCTCGTCCAACGCACCGGTCTGCTCGCCGACCTCGACCATCTGGATGACCAAGTTGGGGAAGATATCGTGCTCTTTCATCGGCTCGGCAAATGGCTTCCCCTCACGGACCCCTGTCTTCGTCGCGCGGACCGCATTTGCAACTATCACGTTGTCAGCAGCGTTTGCAGTGATATCCAGCGCCTCTAGTACGGGTACACCTGAGGACAGGAGGGAAGAGAGCGTTGAAGCAAACCTGGTCATCGCAGCCTTGTGGGCAAGTGGGCCGAAAATTGGAGGCTTGAGCTTGAACCCGTCCCATATGAGACGTCCTTTTTCAGTCTTAATCCAGCGGCGAAACGCAATTATGAACGCGACTACAACTGCTATGACTACCAGAAGCTTCCAGCTCAAGAGCGTGTTCGAGATAGCTATCACCGCCTGGGTCGGACCCGGCAGAGTCCCCCCGAGGGTCTTGAACAGGTTCTTGAATATCGGGACAATCGCTACCATCATCACCAAGACGATGATTCCGATCACGGACAAGACGATGATCGGATAGGTCATCGCACCTTTTATCTTGCGCCGTAGCTCAACCGCTTTTTCAAGCTGTTCTGACGTCGACTTTAGAACGGTGTCGATGGTACCGCCGATCTCACCGGCTTGAATCATCGACACATAGAGGTTGTCAAAGACCTTTGGGTGCTTGGCCAGCGCCGAGGAAAGGGTCGCGCCTGACTCCACGTCGTCTCTGATCTCTCGGATCTTCGCGGCCAGATACTTGTTCTCCATCTGGGTAGACAAGACGGCCAACGATCGGCTGATAGAGAGTCCTGAGTCGACCATCGTTGCGAACTGGCGGCTGAACATCGCAACTTCTTTAGGCTTTATCCGGTCCGAGAGGCCCGGGATTACTATCTCGGTCTTCATCCCCTTGCTGCCGGCCTCGGTGACCGAGACGGGGAGATACCCCATCTCGCGGAGGCGACTAATCACCAGGGGAAGGCTGTCTCCCTCCAGGGACCCTTCGACCAACTTGCCGCTCTGGTCTCGTACCTTGTAGTCAAATGTCAGTGCCATCTCAACCCTCCCTCAACAAGGACTCACTTGGCCCAGCGGACATCGTCACGTACCTCGCATGTGGTTACGGAAGTCTTCTTCACTTCTGCAGCGGTCCAACGCCATGCCTTGGCTGATGTCACCACTCTTCACCAAAGCCGCAAGACTCTGGTCCATCGTCTGCATTCCAAACTGCGCTCCAGTCTGCATGAGCGAGTAGATCTGGTGTGTCTTGGCCCCACGGATGAGGTTCTGCATCGCCGGTGTACACACAAGGACTTCCGCGGCCACGCACCTTCCATCCCCACTCGCTACCGGCACCAGCTGCTGAGTTACAACTCCCTGCAGTGAAGACCCCAACTGGATGCGGATCTGGTCTTGTTGGTTCGGTGGGAACACGTCGATGATCCGGTCGATCGTAGCTGGAGCATCCTGGGTGTGAAGGGTCGCAAAAACCAAGTGGCCTGTCTCTGCAGCGGTGAGAGCCGTCGCAATGGTCTCTAGGTCACGCAACTCACCAACGAGGATGACATCTGGGTCTTGGCGCAGAACCCTTCGTAGCGCCTCCGAGAACGACGCCGTGTCTGCGCCAACCTCGCGCTGGCTGATCACTGAGCGCTTGTGACCGTGCAAGAACTCGATCGGGTCCTCTACCGTAATAATGTGCAGCGGTTTTGAGCGGTTGATGATGTCTACCAGAGAAGCAAGTGACGTCGACTTACCCGACCCTGTCGGGCCGGTGACTAAGACGAGTCCTCTCCGCAACTCGGTAAAGCTCCGCACCGACTCTGGAAGCCCTAACGTGTGGAACTCTGGTATCTCGTGGGGAATCGGCCGCAAAGCTGCAGCAACGGTTCCCCGCTGGAGCGCAATGTTCACACGGAACCGCCCTACTCCTGGAATCGTGTGGGACGTGTCGAGTTCGTGCTCAGCTTCGAACCGTTCACGCTGGCTCTGTGGCAAGATACCAAAGATCATCTCTCTAAGGGTCTGATTATCCAAGCGGTCCACGTCTTCCATCGGACGAAGCGCGCCGTGGAGGCGAACCGTCGGAGGCAAGTTCGCAGTCAGGTGGAGGTCGGAGGCTCCAATGCCTACCGCGTAACGAAGTAGATCATCGACGTGAAGCGGAATATCTGGCGCCGCTTGAGCCGGGCCTGCCCCAGCACCGTTGCCCTGGAGGTTGGAGGGTAGAGGCGCACTCGCTGGAACCGTCGCCCCAGGCTGAGGAGATACACCTCCAGCACCGTCTAAACCCAGATGCTTGTCGATTGCTACCGGGTCCCCGAGCACTGGCACGAGCTCGTGGCCGATCAACTCTCCCAGTGAACGGACGTCGGAGGCCTCTGGAGGTTCGGCAAACGCGACCACCGCCTGATTCCCAACAACTCTTAACACAAGCGCGTGGTGATCTTGGCAGAGCGCGATCGGCAACAGTCCGAGCGTCTCAGGCGCGGGCGGCTCTGCGTGGATGTCGACGGAGGGAAGTCTCGCGAGCTGTGCAAGGGTGTTTACGACGACCGGGCTCTGTGCAAGTCCACGAGCTATCAAGATCTTGCCGAGCGGCGTGTCGGTCTGCGTGGCCTCTGCCAAGAGCGGGTTGATAACCGGCTCTTCGAGGTACCCAGCTCCAGTCAGCGAACGCGCAAGGCGCCTTGACCACTCGGCACGTGTCGCTGTCGATTGAGGACTCATACCACTACCCTCAAGACTTCTTCCAGAGTCGTCTGTCCAGCAACTGCCTTCAGTAGTCCGTCGCGCCGCAACGTACGCATTCCCTGATCAACCGCCATTCTCTCGATGTCGACAATGGACGCCTGTTCTATGATCATCCGGTCGATCTCCTCTGTCATCTCCATGACCTCTGCCAAAACCATTCGCCCCAAGTAACCAGTATGGCTGCAGTGCCTACAGCCTACGGTCTTGTAGAGGGTCGACGTGTCGACCCCCTCCAAGTCCTCCTCACGATAGCCTGCCGCCAAGAAGTCCTTCTCCGAAGCTTCCGTAGGCTCTTTGCACTGCTCACACAGCGTTCTGGCCAGCCTCTGTGTCAAGACACCTCCGATGGCCGAGGTGACGAGGAACGGCTCAATACCCATCTCGGTCAACCTGAGCGGCGTGGCTGCTGCGGTATTGGTGTGAACAGTCGAAAGAACCAGGTGACCACTCAAGGCCGCTTCCATCGCGATCGTCGCAGTCTCAGTGCTCCTAATCTCACCGATCAGTACAATGTCGGGGTCAGCTCTCAGGATTGACTTCAGCGCCGTCTGGAACAACAACCCGGCTTTTGTATTGATCTGGACCTGCGTGATCCCGTCGATCCGGTACTCGACTGGGTCCTCCACCGTGACAACTGACTTCTCCGGTGACAACAGCTCCAAGAGCGTCGCGTAGAGCGTAGTCGTCTTTCCAGCGCCCGTCGGACCCGTCACCAAGATCACGCCGTAGGGATGGTTGTAGGACTTCGCGTAGCGTTCCAGCGTGTCTGGAAAGAACCCAAGCTCTGGAAGAGAGCGCAGGCTTGCGGACTTGTCGAGCAGTCGCATGACAACGGTCTCGCCGTAGATTGAAGGGAGCACCGCGATACGCAAGTCAATCTGGCGCTCGCTCACCGACAGCGATACCCGTCCCTCTTGGGGAACCCTGTGCTCGGTAATGTCCATCTCCCCCAAGACTTTTAGACGGCTTACTACGGCGTTTGCAATTGACGCAGACGCCGTAGTCGCATCGTGCATCACCCCGTCGATACGAAACCTTATCCGCAGGTTACGCGGAGTTGGCTCGATGTGAATGTCAGATGCGCGCTCGTTGAGGGCCTGGAGTATCAGCAAGTTCACGTAACGAACAATCGGTGCATCCTCTACGACCGCCTGAAGGCTCTCGAGCTCGAACTCGCTGGCCGTGGTCGCGTCGCCGGCAGCGTCCTGAGCAACGTCTTCGACGTCAACACTCGTGTCCTGCGCGTAGCGCAAGAGTGTCGCAATCTGGGTGCGTGTAGCGACAACCGGGGTGAAGTTCCTACCCATGATCGTGCGCAAGTCGTCCATAGCGAACACATCAGTCGGGTTCGCCATCGCGACGACAGGAACTCCATCTTCAAACTTGATGGGAATAACCATGTGATGGCGGGCCGTCGCGGCCGGGATCAACGTAGCTGCGCCCTGGTCTATCGGGAACGAGTTCAAGTCTACAAACTCCAGCCCAACTTCTTGAGCCATCGCCCAGACCAAGTCCTCCTCCTTTGCAAGGCCTTGGTTGAACAAAAAGCGCGCCAACGACTCGCCCGTCTCCTGGTGAGCTTGTAACGCGCGTGACATCTCCTCAGGCGAGACTCGCCCGGCTTCAACGAGCACACGGGCGAGGGGAGGTCCATAAAATATCTGAGACGACGAGTCTTCCGCTTCGGCCATCGTGTAGCCGGCAGGTACAGGCGGCAACGCTGCCGACTCTGCATCGAGATCTTCGCCAGTGTCGTCACCACTCGACACCTCTTCGCTCCCCGCCAACGGCGCGCTTCCGTTGCCCGTCATACCCTCGGGCTCTACGGGCTGGTACGCGCCAGGGGCCGGCAGAGGTGGGAAGAACGGGGAGTCTGACGGGGGAGGACTGAGCACCTCGCGCAACGAGTCCTCGAGCGACGTAGGCTGCCCAACTTCGTCAATGAGTTCTCCATCCTCAGCTATGTCGGGACTCTCGATCACCTGGCCAGCTTCTATTTCAGGCTCCGCTCCAGCGATATCTTCGACAGCCGCGCCCGCATCGGCTACGACTTCATTTCCGACATCGTCAACGTCAGAGCCAGCTGAACTCGGCTCACTTTCAACCCCTAGGCCAGCTACAACGTCGTCACTGTCAACGTCACCTGGTGAGTACAACTCTTTCAGCGCGCGAGCAACTTGATCCGCACTTGCGACAACCGCGACGAACTCACGTCCTATGCTCGCCCTGAGCGCATCCATCGCAAACAGATCGCCAGGATCAGATACTGCTATTACCGGCGTTCCGAGCCTGCGCCCTATAGGAACCACATGATGCCTTCGAGCAACCGCTTCGGGAAGCAGGGCAGCAGCACCAGGAGCGAGAGCTGACTTGGTCAGGTCGACAAATCGCAGCCCGTGCTGCTCAGCCAACCGCCGAGCCGTGTCTTCCACCTCCTGCGTCATAGACATCCCCCTCTTTACCTCCATCTCCGTTCCGAGCCCACGAGCACTACTAGTTGAGTCTAGTAGAGCGATCAAGCTTGTTACTTGCTGTTCACCTGCTCCAGGAGTCCTCGTTTTCGGGGATTCCCGCTTCCTTACTACACTACTCGCTCCAGAGCGTCAACGGTAGTACGCAGCGGACATCTTGAGGTCACTGTCAGACACTGCCTCCAACACGGCGCTCTGAACCGCAAATATCAGGTTAACTCGCGCAAAACTCCAGGTAGTTCAGGATTATACGTCTTTTAGGCGCTAGAGTCGTCCCAGATGGCCACACCCGCAAGCCCTTACGAAACTGCCTTTCTAATAGCGGTGAGCTTTGCATTCGGTCTTGCGACCGGGTCTTTCTTAAACGTCGTAATTTACAGGGTCCCACGGGGGATGTCCGTGATCCGCCCCGGATCCATGTGTCCATCGTGTGGGGTGCCGATCAGACCCTACGACAACGTTCCAATAGTGAGTTGGATACTCCTCAAAGGGCGCTGTCGAAACTGTCGATCCTCGATATCTCCTCGCTACATCTTGATCGAGGCCGCGACCGCGTTAGCCTTTGGAGCAGTTGTGTGGTCCGGCGGGCCCTCGCCACGTTGCGTTCCGTTGCTGCTGCTGTCCGCTTGTGCAATTGCGGCCGCGTCGGTCAGCGCGGACGGTTTCACGGTTCCAAGATCACTTTGGATCCCGGCCGTCGTGAGCGCACTGGCTCTGGCTGCATTTCCAGTGCAGGGATACGCCTTCGCCACTTTCTTGTGGGCCGCGGGAGGCGCCGTCGTAGCTGTCGCGATCTCTGCGATTTTCCGACGGTCGATCACGAGCTCGCAATCGAGGATCTCCTCGCGCGAACCAACTAACCGGCCGGACATCTACCACCTGCCAGAGCTCCTAGTAGTCCTGTCACTTGGATGGAGCGTAGGTTGGACATGGGATACAGGCAGCGCTCTTCTATCAGTTTGGCTCATGGTGTACGCGCTCTTGAGCTGTCTTCTTGTTCGCCACAACAAGGTATCTGGTGCGAGCGCCACAAACGTTAAATCGATAAGCTGTGGCCCCGCCAAGTTACCCGCCTGGCCCGCTCTCTATCTCTGGGCGGTAACCGCAGGATCCTTAGCGCTTATCGTGGTTGGTCCTCACCTCAACCACGCACAGGGCTGAGCGCGTTTACCTCGCGCTACCAGCGGTTCCCAGTTGCCACGAGTCCGCGACTCTCCAGCATCACCCTTAGATCGTGCGGGTTCGACGCGACGAGCAACGCCTCTTGGAGCGTGATCGTGCCCTCCTGGAGGAGTTGGGCCAGACTCTGATCGAAAGTCTGCATTCCATAGTACTCACCGTCTGCAACAATCTGCTCGATGTCAGACGTGATTTCGGGGTCTACGATGCACTGACGTATGCGGCCGTTCGCAACCATCACTTCGAGAGCAGGGACTCTCCCGGTGCCGTCAGCCCTGCGAACCAACCGCTGTGCGACGGTTCCCCGGATTGACCCCGCTAACGCTACTCTGATCTGAGTCTGCTGGTAGGGCGGGAAGAAGTCCACTACTCGGCTGATGGTTTCAGTGACGTTGATCGTGTGAAGCGTCGTGAAAACCAGGTGGCCGGTTTCAGCCGCGGACAACGCTGCGTACGCTGTCTCAGGGTCGCGCATCTCACCAACTAGGATCACGTCGGGGTCTTGGCGAAGGACAACCCTCATCGCCGTACTAAATGAATCGGTATCGAATCCAACTTCTCGTTGATCAACTGCTGCCAGTTGGTCACGGTGGAGGTACTCTATTGGATCTTCGATCGTAACAATATGGCAAGGGCGCGTCCGGTTGATGTGATCTATCATCGTCGCAAGAGTTGTCGTCTTGCCCGAGCCTGTAGGCCCTGTAACCAAGACCAACCCTCTTTGCTCGTTCGCCAACTCGTACACTACCGGTGGCAGCCCGAGCTCTTCTGCACTACCGGGATTCGGACGAACTCTGCGCAGTACGATCGCTGCCGAGCTCCGTTGGTAGAACGCGTTACACCGGAAACGTCCAACTCCGGCTACCGAGTAGGCAAAGTCTGCCTCGTGGTGTTTCTCGAAGGTCTCTGCGACCTGTGGAGGCATGATCGCGTCAACCAGTGCCGCTGTCTCCTCCGGTGTGAAACGATCCTCGTCGGTCAGGGTCCGTAGCTCTCCATCGATGCGCATGCGCGGCGAGGCTCCAGCTTTGATGTGGAGGTCAGAACCCTCCCACTGCGCCATCAACGTCAACAACCGGTCTAAGTCACCTTGGTCCACGACCTCTAGCATATTGCCAAAAGGTGGCCGTTGTCTCTTCCGCCGCAATTTGGCGCAGTACGATCTCTGGCAAGAGCCGTCACGAGGAGCCCGGAACTTGATGGATAACAGCCCAAACCCTAAAGTCCACCTGGAGCCCCCAGGGGCCACAAGTGACCCTTCACTGGAGGATTCGCTACTGTTTTCTGGGGTATTTCTCCTTACCACTGGCCCAGAGGGTCCTACCGCGGTACCCTCGCTCCACCTCGCAGTAGGCAAGAGCGGGATTCGCCTGGAAAAATCCGGTGGGACTCAGGTCTGGGAGGCTCCTTGGAAAGATATCGAAGAACTATCCGCCTGTGACCGCTCCTCGCTCCCGACTGGAGGGCAGGGGGTTGTGCTGGCGGTTACTGTCAGGGCGCCACGTCACGAGACACATCGATTCGTCGTCCCGTCCAGGCGGCCGGACAACTTGGAGCTTTCGATCACTTCGATCTCTGCTCTCTATAACGCAAGTGGTTCGAGCGCTTTCCCAATCGATCGATCGACTCCTCCTCCAACGCCAAGAGAGGTTCTCGAAAAAGGTGAGAGTACCGAGGAGAGTATCCCTGCGATAGTGACGGTGGCGGTAGTGTTAGCTGCAACAGTCGCCGTGACGTTCCTGTTGTTGGCCGCCGGAAACATCGTCAAACTTTGACCTTCCGATAAGCAAGCCAGAGTCGGCGACGTTCATTCTGGTTCGGTGTGAACGCTATGTGGAAGTGACCTTTCTTAGCTCCTCGACTGAAAGTTCGGCGGTGGCCTCACCACCACACTGCGAGCAGTGGTCCACGTGCCGCCAAGACCTGAGCAGTCGAGTACCTTCCGGATTCAACATGACTACGAACGACTCCGAGATTGGGTCAAGTTCCAGTCCAAAGTAAGGTCGCCAAGCAGTAGATGCGGCCCGAGTGTCGAGATCCAGTCCTTTTAGTACTCGACGAAATCGCATCCGTTCAGCATCAAAAAGCCATGTGCTGTGACACGACTCCAATACAAGTGGCGCCTCTTCGAACGGCTCATCCATCTGAGTGATCATGCCTCATTTTCCCATCAAAGCGAAGGTCGGATCGGGGGCAGAAAGATTGCGATTTAATGACAACTACGATGCCAAACAGATGCAATCAGCCGCTAGAGCGGCCCTACCTCGTGTTTTCTCCCTCCAAGCGTTTCTCGCTTCGCGTGGAGCGCGCCTAGGGCATGGGCGATGACACTGCGTGTCTCTGCTGGGTCAACCACTGCGTCCACAAAACCTCGCTCAGCAGCTCTCCAGGGGTTCAGATAGCGATCAGAGTAGGACTGCTCTGCCGCAGCACGTTCGTTGTCACCTATTTTTCGGTTCAAGATCTGAACCGCTCCGCTCGCACCCATCACGGCAACTTCTGCCCCCGGCCACGCTAAGCACAAGTCGTTTCCCATCCCTTTAGAGTCCATCACAATATATGCACCGCCAAACGCCTTTCTCATGATCACGCAGATCCGCGGGACGCTGGACTCAGCGTATGCGAACGCCAGCTCCGCACCGTGGCGAATCATTCCCCGCCACTCGAGGTCTTTGCCGGGGAGAAATCCTGGAGTGTCAACGAATGTAAGGATTGGCAAGTTAAATGAGTCACAGAAGCGCACAAAACGCGCAGCTTTTTGAGAAGCTGGAATATCCAAAGTCCCAGCAAGCACCTGGGGTTGGTTGGCGACGATCCCAACTGGCCGGCGATCGACCCGGCCAAAGGCCGTAACTACTTGAGGCGCCCACCGGTGCCTCAACTCCAGCAACACGCCGTCATCAACGATGAGGCTCAACACTTTCAACACATCGTAGGAAGACGCGTCGCGACTTGGTACTAGAGAACGCAACTCTGGAACCAATCTTCCACCGGAGTCTGTGGTGTCAAGCATCGGTGGTTCCTCGTCCGCGTGTCGCGGCAAGAATCCAAGTAGTTCGCCCGCTACTACTTCTGGATCTGAGTCCTCTAAGGCGCAAAGCCCGCTCGTCAACGAGTGCGGTCCAACCCCACCGAGTTCCTCTAGTCCAACCTCGACCCCCGTGAACTCGCGCACCATTGAGGGTCCTGATACAAATGCCACCGCTGACGGTGACATCACGGCAAAATCAGCCAGGCCCAAAAGTAACGCGGGACCTGAAATCACTGGTCCAGACGCGATCGCTACCACCGGGACCGCCCCAGAGCAGCTCGCAACGGCTCTGGCCGCTCCTCCCCAACCGTGTAGCGCATCGATGCCCTCTAATACGTCAGCTCCACTCGAAGCCAGGTCCATCACCAGAGGAAGCCGCATGTCTCTAGCAATCGATGCAGCTTCTGCCAGGCTCTCGCCGTCACTCCGCGCCAGCGCGCCGCTCCTGTAAGTTGAGGCACTCCGAGCTAGAATCGCGGTACGGTCCCCCAGCTCACGGACTTCGACGCCTACTGTTCCTTTGACACCAGATCGAATCCCAATGGAGGGAGAGGTTTGAAGCGTCACTATTGATAATGTACCCGCCTGTCGGGGTCGGGATGAAAACCGGGTTAACTGCCAAGTTATAGCCCAAGTGCGATTTGGCTGGATTGTCTCGCACAAACAGGCTAAGGTCCCCGGAAGCTCATGACACTAGATAGCGAAGGCCGGATGAGGTAAGGTCATCGAACGGCGTTAGAGCCAGGTCGTTCAAACAGCCAAAATATATTGATAGGGGGTAGAAGATGAGTGCAGCGAGCCCCGTAGCCGATCGTTTCGAGCGTCTTCGCCCTAGGTGGAAGACGGGGGTAAGATAACCGCATGGCACAACGGATTGTCGGACTTGATATTGGAACTAGCGCGATTAGGGCGGTAGAGCTCACCGTTAATCCGGGTAGCCCTCCGACTATGGAAACCTTTGGGCAGGTCGGGCTACCTGTTGGGACAGTTGTCGACGGTGAGATAAGAGACAGGTCCGGCGTAGCGCGTGCAATCCGGCGTCTCTGGAGCGAAGGCGGGTTCAGCGAGAAGAAGGTGAACATTGGTATCGCTGGGCTAAGAGCGATCACCCGTGAGATAGACATGCCGGACTTGCCTCTTGGCGAGCTGAACGAGGCAGTCAAGTTCCAGGCTGATGAGGTAATCCCCTTCCCGATAGAGCAGACCGCGATCTCGTCGAAGGTGATCGCGCGATACAACAACGCTGAGGGCAACGAAACACTTCGAGTGCTTGTCGCTGCCGCTCATCGAGACTTAGTCGACTCAGTTGTGGCAACCGCCCAGGAGGCAGGACTCAATCCCGTCGGAGTGGATCTGAACACTGCCGCCTTGGTGAGGGCGCTTCATGACCCCAGTTTTACGGGTGGCCCAGAGGCGATCGTGTCTGTCGGGGCAGGCCTCACACTCGTCGTCGTCCACGACGCTGGTGTCCTCCAGTTTGTTAGAACAATTGACATCGCAGGAGAGTCGATCACTAAGTCACTCGCTAGCGCCCTCGACCTGCCACTTCCCGACGCTGAAGCTCTTAAACGCCGGCTCGGAGAGCCTGGCCCTGCGGACACACGGGCCCTACACGCTGTCGAGCAGTCGGTGGACGACTTGGCTGGTGAAATACGAAACTCGATCCGATTTTTCTCATCGCTTCCCGGGAGGAGCCCGGTCGCTCGTGTCCTCGTCACGGGAGCTGCCGCAAGAACGGTCGGGTTCCTGGCAAAACTCCAGAGCGAACTGGAGATCCCAATCCAGCCTGCGTCCCCCTTGTCCATGGTGGACATAAGCCGACTGTCCTTGGCGCCCGAGGAGGCGGCCGCAATAAATCCAACTCTCGCCGTGCCGGTGGGGCTGGCGCTGCCAGACCCAGAAGGTCAAGCGTTTAACCTTATCCCGCCGGAAATTGCGCGGGCAGTGGAGGAAAAACGAATACGTCAGTTGCTGATTTTGGCGGCCGCAGTTGTGATTGTCGTCTTGGTGGTCCTGTCCGTATTAAAAGTTCTCGACGTAAACAGTGCAAAGAGCCAAGTCACAACCATTGCAAACCAGAATTCATACATCCAAAATGTTGAGATACCTAAGTACAACAAGGCCGTACAGCTACAGAATCAAGTTAAGGCCGAGGAAGCCAACTTTGCACCTACAGTTGCAAATGAGGTGGACTGGCTCGTCGTGTTCAACCAGTTGGGCCAGTACACGAGGCCCAACGCGACAATGGCCAGCTTATCTCTGACGTCAACGCCTCCAACGGCCGCTAGCAGTGCAACCCCGGCAACTAAACCTGCACCAGGTCCAGGCGGCGTCCCGGCGCCGTCTGACATACTGGGTCAGGTCACTGCCAGCACGATCACAGTTCCAACCTATCCAGACGTCACCACCTGGGGGATATCTATGGCCAACTCACCCGTGCTACTGAACGTCCTGCCAACGTCAGCACTTACAAACTCAAATGGAACTGTCACATTCTCAGCGGCAATGGAAATCGGAGGAGACGCTCACAGCCAACGCTTGAGCCTATTTAACCAGGTGGTGCCATGAGTAGTGAGTCCGGCTCAATGAGTTCTTTGACAGATGTAGTTAGAAAACCCGTCGTCATGATTTCGATCATAGCGGTAGTGGTCATCGTCGCGATCTGGCTTTTCGCTTTCTACATGCCGGAAAATAACAAGATATCGAAGTACAACTCCCAGGTGTCGACTCTTCAAGCAAAGCAGGCTTCGCTCAACGCAGAGCTGACGCAACTCAAGACAACACAGGCCCATACGCCGCTTCTAAACGCTATGCAAACGCAGTTTGCAACGTTGATACCACCGAGTGCTGATATCTATGTATACAATCTTCAGTTCGACAACATAGCTAAGTTGAATGGAATTAGTCCACAGTCCATCGACCTGGGCGTAGGAGCTACCACCTCTGCGCCTGCTGCGACGAAGGCAGCTTACGAAACTATCCCTATAACTGTTTCAACAAAGGCCACCTACGACCAGGTGCTTGGCTTGATAAAGTCCATTTACGGACTCCCACGTCTCACAACAATTAACAGCATTACGCTGAGCGGCGGCGGGGTTAACACGAATCGCGCCACACTGTTATCCGTATCACTAAGTATGTCAATCTTCACCACGGGCACACTACCCGCTGCTAACGGTTAAGAAATGAGGGGCATGAAATATCACAACCGACGTAGAAGCAAGTTAGTGCGTCTTATCACCTTAGCGGCATCAACACTTGCATTATCTTTCCTTGCAAGTGCTTGTGGCGGGGCATCATCGAGCCCCACCACAACTACACCGACAACTCAAGCTGCTTCCGTACCTACCTCGACTCCAGCTACCACCCCTGGCAAGACTGCGCCTGTGGTAGTAGTCCCAGCTTGTGGCGCTACTCGAGACCCTCTTGACCCTACCGGAGCGCCTCCACCTGCTGGGTCTCCCGAAATCTGCTGAGCTTTGCTTCCAGCCGGGTCGCTCGCTCTGCCAACTTGTCGTTGCGTTGACGCGTAGTAGGTTTTGACAGTGCGAGGGCAGTACTCAACAGCCCGACAACTGGCAACCACCACTCCCACGGGCCAGTATAGCGATAGCTGTACACGCTGGCAGAGCTGATGGCTGCCAAGGTAACTCCTATTCGCCACCAGCTACGATTCGAAGCAACCGCCAAGAGGATCAGCGCGACAGGTGGCCATAGGTAGTAGGGGTCCATTACCGACTCGAAGTAACACCGAGCGCTCAACGAAACTGCGATCCACCAGACGACTCCCAAAGGATCTGGTTTGGCTCGGTAGACCCAGAGCCCTATCGCGACACACACCACAAGTGCCAACACTCGCCCTGGACCCGCTGCCACAGATTCCGTGAATGTTCTTGTAATCATGTCGCCGTGGACCTGCACCCCAGCACCCAACCACCCGACAGACCCTGTCGATCTCGTTACCTGCCGATGAGCAGGAACCAAGACCGGTGCTAGTGAAATCCACGGAGTTGGGTGATCAATTGTTGGAAAATTAGGCTGTACGAAAAGAGAGCGTGAGGTAGCCTTCCAACTCTGGATCAAGGGAATTGCCAACAGCGTCAGAGAAGGCGCTGCCCCTTGCACAATCATCTTCAACCAACGTCTCGAGGGGGCAGTAGCTAAGAGCACGGGCAGCATCAGTAGCACGAGCGGCTGAAAGAGCACGCCGAACCCAAACAGCCATCCGCACCATCTCCATCGCCTTTCCAAGGCTTCCATCAATGCATAAACTGCAAACGCAACAGCGATAGCATCCTCTGGATGTCCCCAAATAACCAACAGAGGCCAAAGCGCAGCAGCTTCGAGAACCGACAATACTGCCCTTCTGGCAGTAGAGAGCCGCATGACCTCAGCAAGTGAGTCGAGTGCAAACAAGACAATCGTTCCAGCTCCCATTTCAGCTGGACCGAGTATAAGCCACGCTGTTGGGTGAACAAGCACGATGGGCGGTACGCTCGCGGTGAGGCCAAGAGAACCCGCCAGTATCGTCACTGGCGCCAATAGCACCGCAATGCCAGGAAAGGTAACCAGTCCCGTACCGCCCGAGTAGATATCCCCAATGTCACCCCACCCGACGTACTGAGCAGACCTGAACGTTCCCCAAATGTCGCCAGGAACTATCCACACAGTACTATGGTAAACAGTATTACCAGCGACAACGCTGTATGTCATTCCGGAAGCTACGAGCAAGAGTGCGGACAGTATCACCCACTTTCGCCGAGCGATCCAACGTCTCTTGGGGTAAACGATTGGACTCTGTAGCTCCTCGTTCGTGTCCACAAAAATTCCTCCGATCCGCGACGCGAGAGTGGGGCCCCGTGGGCCCCACTCTCTGATCTGATCTCTCCCTCTAAGTCAAGGAAGATCAAATGTTGCAGCTGTCACAGCTACCAGACTATGGACCAGCCGGGTACGAAGGTTGCCACCCACTACCCCCACTAAGAGTTCCCGCCTTGCAGCCAGAAGAAGTTCCCACAGTTGCTGCGTAGCTGGTACCCAACGGCACACTGAATGTATTCGTGGAACTAATCGCACTTGCCAACCACCAACATGTGTAAGCGTTCTTCGATTGGTCAGCCAGTACTAGCGTATTCCCATTCGAACCGATGGCAACGGATATTAGGTTCAAGTTGGCGTTTGAAGCCGAACCAGTCGTGAACGTCAACTCGGGTTCTTGGCTGATAAGGGCACTCAGAAGGCCCGTAGCCGGGGCTGCTGGGCTATACGTGCTGCCATTGTTTGCGTAGAACGCCTTTGCCGAGGTAAACGCGGTAGTCAAGTTCGACTGCGCCGCCCTGTCCTGAGCTCCACCCTGAACTCCGAGAAACGTCGGAATCGCGATAGCTAGCAAAATCGCCATAATCAACAAGACGACCATCAGCTCAATGAGGGTGAAACCTGACTCAGCTCCCTCTTCCTCTGACGCGTTCGCCCTCTTACCCAGTGCCTCACGCAACACTCTGAGAACACCGGAACTTCTCGTGGTTTCCATCTCTGGATCCCCCTTCCGGAACTAGTTTCCTATATTTCAATGATTGCGGCCTGTTTGGCCGCGTCGTTAACTTACTCCAAATGTGGACACCGTGCATGAGAAACGTCTCATTTTTGAGTCCGTTAGCTATATCTAACCCTTCCGCAACCGCTATACGCCATTAACAATACGTCATCAATTGGCGGTCGGAGATATCGCATCGGACCACGGCCTCGATTCCGGATCAAAAATCCACTACTCTGGGATCCGCCGGAGTCCTTCGACTCTGTCAACATCGCTTTCACCTGGTTAACTAGCGTGGAAGGATTTACTACTTATAATGGACTCAATACCTATATGGCGGAGCAGCCGGGGAGGGCAGCTTGATGACTAACCAGAATCCCGTGGGAGAATCGCAATCCACCGATAGCACTGACCTCGTTCGCACCGTGGCTTTGTCTTCAGCGAAACTTTGGGAAGAGGTATTGGAGCGACTGTCCCGAGTGGAAAAAGCTCAAGTGGAGCTGGCGGCTAAGTTCAGCGACCTAGAGTCGCAGATACCCTCTGGCCCGTTGAGCATACCTTTGGAGTCCCCCCCAACCTTGGCTAGCTTGGCGTCGCCACCACCACCTCCGCCTCCGCCTCCTGGGTTCGCGGCCGGGCAAGGACCGAGCGCGCCAGAAGCTCCAGCTCCAGCTCCAGCGCCACCGCCGCCGCCAACGCCAGCTCCAGCGCCTCCGCCGCCACCACCTGGGTTCGCGGCCGGGCAAGGACCGAGCGCGCCAGAAGCTCCAGCGCCACCGCCGCCGCCACCACCTCCGCCACCTCCGCCACCACCTGGGTTCGCGGCCGGGCAAGGACCGAGCGCGCCAGAAGCTCCAGCGCCTCCGCCGCCACCACCTCCGCCACCACCACCGCCACCGCCACCTGGGTTCGCGGCCGGGCAAGGACCGAGCGCGCCACCACCTGGAAACGTCCCGGAACCACTATTCTTTGTACCTCCCCTGCTGGAGAAGAGCGAGGAAACTCCTGGACAGGACTCAGGACTCGAACCGGCATCACTGGAGCGAGACATGACGCCCGGTACCAGCCAGATAGACCAACTCTTAGCAGGTGAGTTCGGCAATCAACCCGCCCCTTCTGTGCCACCACCTGCACCGCGGGCCACTACAATATCGGACTTCTCCGAAGTGATTGCCGGTCTGGAACCTCCGCCGCCTTCTTCAGCGCCGCCACCACCTCCGCCTCCGCCTCCTGGGTTCGCGGCCGGACAGGGACCGAGCGCGCCAGAAGCTCCAACGCCAGCTCCAGCGCCGCCGCCTTCTTCAGCGCCGCCACCACCTCCGCCTCCGCCTCCTGGGTTCGCGGCGGGGCAAGGACCAAGCGCGCCAGAAGCTCCGCCGCCGCCGCCGCCGCCGCCGCCACCACCTCCGCCTCCGTCGCCCCGAAAAGAGAGCGGCTTCTCGCTAACTGACTTCAGCGGTGAGGACGCTATCGGGGGAAGCGCGGCTGTCGACCCTGACAAGGAAGAGGAGGCGAGGATCAAGGCGAGGAAGTCGGCGCCGGTTGCCCAACCGATGATCACTCCCGATTTCTTCGCTCGTGCGGGTCGGCGAAGGCGTTAATTTAGGCTAAGAAGAGGCCCGTACGCGAGTTGGCGTTCTCGTCATATGGCTGCGTCGCTCCGGCGCCACGCACCGGAGCGTCCGCCTGACTTTTCCCACAGCCTGACGTCTTCGATGCTCATCGTCCGATCGGCCGACTTGCACATGTCGTAGACGGTGAGAGCGGCGACCGTGCAGGCGGTCATCGCTTCCATCTCAACTCCGGTCCGATCCACTGTCTCGACCTGGGTTTCTACTTCCACGTAGTCGTCGCCTATCGAGAAATTGATAGATACCGAGCCGACGAGCAGGGGGTGACACATCGGGATGAGCTCAGAGGTGCGCTTCGCCGCTTGAATTCCGGCGATCCTCGCAGTAGCGAGGACGTCTCCTTTGGTAATTGCGTTGCTTGCGACCTTGGCCGTCGTCTCTGGAAGCATGACGACCCGGCAGCGGGCGGAGGCTCGCCTGTGCGTTGGCTCCCGCGGCGTGATATCCGCCATTCGAGCGCCCCCCAGTGGGTCGAGATGGGCCAAACTCCTGTCAGTCACGTGCCCAGTCTACGGCCAAACGGCGCCGCTGGACTAACCGAGGGAAAGACGCTGTAGACTTAGCACTCGACAAGGCTGAGTGCCAATCACCGGTACCGGCTTTACCCGGGCTGGAGCGGGCACGACGCGACGAGGAATACCTCTGTGACCAGCGATATTCCTCAAGCGACGGAACCTGGGAAGTCTAAACTGGGGAGTCGAGCCCGGGAACTCGAGCCTGCGAACTCGAACCCGGGAAGTGGAAACCGGGACCCGGTGCGACGAAGAAGGATGAGGAGCTGATATATGCCGACATACGAGTACGCGTGCACTACGTGTGGACATCACCTCGACGCGGTCCAGTCGTTCTCGGACGACCCGCTTACGACGTGCGAGCTGTGCGGGGGGAAGCTGCGCAAGGTTTTCGGGACTGTCGGGATCGTACTGAAAGGCAGCGGGTTCTACAAGACCGACAGCCGAGCGGCGTCGGAGTCGGCGAAGAAACGCCGGGATAAGGGCGTAGAGGCCGACGGCGTCGGAGGGACGAAGACCCCCGAAGGCACGTCAAACGCCGAGGCGGGAGCGGGATCGACGCCTGGAGCGAAGCCGTCGGATGGATCAGGCCGAGACGGCGGGACGGGCAACGACGCTAAACCCTTAGGGCCCCAATCCTCGAGTACGAAGAGTTCGGGCTCATCAGGGACGTCGGGGACGAGCGAGACCAAGGGGACCAAGAGTCCGGCTCCTTCAGGAGCTTCGACGGGGTCCTGAGCCGCACCCGACCCGCCCACCCGGCCCGCGCGTCCTGAGCGGGTCCAAACGAACTGGCCAGTCGCCTCCGACCTGCATATCTGATACTGCGAGCGTCTGGCCCGCCGCGTTCCCCGGGAGCCACTCGACGTCGTTTCCGACGTGGAGCATCGAAAGGAGCATCTTTGGCAGCGTCGAGGCCACCGTCATCTCTCTCACGGGTTCCGCGAGCTCGCCGTCTCTGATCATCAGACCTTCGACTCCGACGGAGAAGTCTCCACTCACCGGGCTGACCCCGGAGTGGACGCCGGTGATCGACTGGACGTAGAGCCCGGAACCGACCGCGGCCAAGATACCGGCCTGGTCGCTCGCGCCGGGTTCCATGAGCACCGCACGGCACCCCGCGCTCGGGGTCCCGGCGAATCCCGCCCTGACGGCGGACCCGGTCGAGGCGACCCCCGCCCTCGCCGCGGAGACCGTGTCGTAGACGAAACCGGCGAGTACTCCTGAGACGATGAGCTCGTTACGACGGCTGGCGAGGCCCTCTCCGTCGTAAGGGGACGCGCCGTACGCGCGGGCGTCGGTCGGGTCGTCGACGAGGGTAACCGACGGGCACGCGACGCTCTCGCCGAGGCGTCCGGCGAGGAACGAGCGACCTTTCACAACCGCCTCCCCCGAGAGTGCTTCGGCGAGGACCGAGAGAAGGGTGGAGGAGACTCTCGGGTCGAAGACGACGGTGCAGCGCTTAGAGCCTCCCTTGACGGCTCCGAGCATCCGGGTGGCCCGGCACACGGCTTCCTCGCCGGCTCGAGCAGGGTCTAGATCGTCGAATCCCCGCCCGACGCTGAACCCTGAACCGGTCTCTGACTCGTCGGAGTCACCTGCGATCGCAGAAACGGAGAGGTACGCGGACGTCCGCCTGCTCGCGGCCCTGATCCCCGCGGTCGACGCCAAGACGACCTCTACACTCGCGTCTCCGTAGTCAGCCGAGGTGACCTGGCGGATCCTGGGATCCGCGCTTCTGACCCGCCGCTCGAGGTCGAGCGCGAGAGCGATCTTCTCGTCGATCGCGACGTTGGACAACCCTGGGTCGAACAGGTCTAGCTCGACCGCCGACACGCCGTCTTTGGTGGCCAACTTCATGAACGGATCAGGGGTCGTGAAGCGGGCGTTGTCCCTCGCCTCTTCAAGGGTGGACGCTACGACGACGTCGTCGAGGGAGCCCGCCCAGGCGAACCCCAACCTCGCTCCGCCAGAGCCCCCGTTGCCAGAGTCCCCGTTTCCAGAGACGACCCTCACGCCGACACCTTCTGAGGTCGCCGACGAGAGCGACTCGATCTCACCTTTGAAGACGCGGACCTCTGTGTCGTGACCCCTCGCTACGAAGACCTCGAGGTTCTCACCGGGCAGGGCGCGGCCGACGACGAGTGCGGCGATCTTGTCGAGGTCTTTCACGATGCGGTCCCACCGATCGTGACCCCGGTGATCCTGAGGGTCGGCTGTCCGCAACCGACTGGGACACTCTGGCCGTCCTTGCCGCACGTCCCCGGCGTCATCGCGAAGTCCGACGCGACGACGTCGATGCGCTTGAGGACCTCCGGTCCGTTTCCGATCAAGTTCGCGTCACGCAGCGGCGCGGTGATCCGGCCGTTCTCTATGAGATAGGCCTCGTTCGTCCCGAAGACGAAGTCGCCGGTCGCGGTGTTCACCTGGCCGCCGCCGAGCTTCGCTACGAATACCCCCTTTTGCGTCTGGGCGACGACTTCGTCTGGATCCTCGCTGCCGGCGAGGAGGAATGTGTTCGTCATCCTCACCATCGGGAGGTGGCGATAGCTCTCTCGCCGTCCGTTCCCAGACGAGGACTGCCCCTCTTCACTCGCCCGCAGCCAGTCCCACATATACGAGGTCAAGACCCCGTTTTCAATCAAGACGTTCCTCTTTGCGGCGTTTCCTTCGTCGTCGAAGGTGAAGTTCCCCCACTCGCCTGACACCCGACCGTCGTCGACGAGGGTGACGAGCGGGCTTGCGACGAGTTCCCCGATTTTTCCGGTGTAGACGGAGGCGTCCTTCACGATGTGGTCGGCTTCGAGACCATGGCCGCAGGCCTCGTGGAACAAGATGCCGCCGCTTCCACCTGCGAGGACGACGGGGACCTCGCCTGAGGGCGCCGGCCTCGCGTCGAGCTTGCCGATCGCTCGCTTCGCTGCGCTCAGCGCGACGCCTTCGATCCCGTCGCTCCCTGCCTCTCTCATGAGACCGTCGAACCCTTCCGTGCGAGCGACGCTCTCGTAACCCGTCTGGAGCCCCGAGTCCCCAACCGCTACGCACGAGACGTTAAACCGGGTCCTGACCTGGGAGTCTTCGACGTAGAGGCCGTCGGTGTTGGCGACGAGGATACGGCGCCGGCTGTCGCCGTAGCCCACCTGGACCTGCACGATCGCCTTTCCGGCGCGTCGGCCAGCTTCATCTGCGCGAAAGAGCAGTTCGAGCCTGGCGTCCTTTGACGGAAAGAGCCCGTCTGCGAGGCGCCGGCCCGCGAGGCGCCCGTTAAGATCCGCGGTCGTCCTGGTCAAAGACACCGGGAGCGACGCGCCGGCCCCGGGCCCGTTGCGCGCGACGGCCGAAGCTGCCTCGGCGGCCGCGACGAGCCCTCGCTCGCTCAGATCTGCCGTGTGGGCGAACCCTGTCGTCGTGCCGACGACGACGCGGATGCCTGCGCCCCTGTCTCGTCCAGAGGAGAGCTCCTCTACCCTGCGGTCGTCCAAGAACGCCCCAGAAGAAGAGCGGTCTTCGGCGAAGACCTCTGCGATCTTCGCACCCCTCGACGATGCGACGGCAAGTACTCGCTCCAATACGTCTTCTTCGATGAGTGCGGGCTCTGTCACACGCGGTATCGTAATCGTCGTGGAAGGAGTTTCGCCCGACAGCCCTTTAAAGAGCCCCCCAGCCGGCCTCGCGGCAGGTCTTTTGGCGCGCTCTGAGCTCGTCGTCGACAACCCTGATACCGCGAGGGCTATGGGGACCGGCGAGGTCGACGTCCTCTCGACCCCGCGGTTGATCGCGATGTGCGAGGAGGCGAGCTGCGCGGCCCTGAGGGGCCATCTCGGCAACGGGCGTACGAGCGTCGCGAGCCGGGTCCAGTTCGACCACCTCGTCGCTGTCCCAGTCGGGGGGAGCGTCAGGGCAGAAGCGACGTTGGTCCGCGTCGAAGGAAGGCGCCTCACGTTCAAGATCTCGGTGATGCTCCACTCGGGACAGGGCGACAGGTTGGTTGGTGCAGGCCGCCTCTCACGGGTGATCGTCGACGAGGCGGCATTCATGGCCCGTGCCTCTCAATCTGTATAGCCCGCTTCCTCCATCGGGCGTCACTCAAGATAATCGTCTATGGTTTCATCCATGAAAGGAGTGCTGCTAGCCGGGGGGACGGGGTCGCGGCTGCAACCTCTCACGACGATCACCAACAAGCACCTCTTGCCGATATACGACCGCACGATGATCCAATGGGCGATCGAGGCGGTCGTCAACGCGGGGATCACCGAGATTATGGTCGTCACCGGCGGAACCCACGCCGGGGAGTTCTTGAGGCTGCTCGGGAACGGGAACGCGTTCGGCATAGACCGCCTCTCTTACGGCTACCAAGACCGACCGGGTGGAATCGCGGAAGCGTTGGGCCTCGCCGAGAGGTTCGTCGACGGAGACGCGGTCCTCGTGATGCTCGCCGACAACGTCGTCGAGCGATCGATCCGTCCGATGGTCGACTCGTTCATGGCCGAACCAGTCGGTGCGCGGATCCTACTGAGCGAAGTCAACGAACCCGAGCACCTCCGCCACCTAGGTGTCCCCGTTTTTTCCCCCGAGGGAAAGGTCCTGCGAATAGAGGAGAAGCCCGACAGCCCGGCGAGCAACTACGCGGTCACTGGAATCTACTGCTACGACTCGTCGGTCTTTAACGTGATCACAACGCTGAAGCCGTCTGGACGTGGAGAGCTCGAGATCACCGACGTGAACAACCACTACATCGACGCCGGGACGATGACATACGAAGTCCTGGAGGGATTCTGGGGCGACGCCGGTGAGTCGATCGACGCCTACTACACGGTCAACGACTTCGTCAGGGCACACGGCGCCAACAACGACACGGCGCCAACAACGGCTGAGCACAACTAGGCGCGCTCGGGTGGGCTAAGTTGAGCTAAGTGCGTCCAAGACGAGTTCGGTGATACCGGGTCCGTCGAGACCGAACCCCGCCAAGATGTCGTCCGGTTTTCCTTGGGGAATGAAAAAACGGGGCAACCCGAGAACTCGGATCGCGGGTACTTGAACCCCTCGATCGACTGCGGCCTTTACCGTCGCGCCGGCGAAGAACATCCCCGCCCCTCCGAACTTCACCCCGTCTTCGACGGTCACGACCAACGAGTGGTCGACGGCGGCCGCGATCATCTCTGGGTCCACAGGAGAAACGACCCGCGGATCGAAAACGGTTGCCTCAACCCCTTCGGTCGACAGCTTCGCGGCCGCCTCTTCGCAGGCGCCAAGCATCTTCCCGACCCCGATCAAGCAGACCGATCCGTCCCCTGAGCGCACCCGGCGAGCGGCGAAGCCTTCCCCTACCTCGGACGCCGTGACGTGGCGCGCCGGAGTCTTGGGAAACCGGATCGCACTAGGCCCGAGAAGCGAGAGCGCTTGATCGAGCATGACCGGGATCTCCTCTGCCGACGAAGGCGCGAAAACGGTCATCCCGGGAATCGCGAGCGTCAGCGCGATGTCCAAGACGCCGTGATGGCTCGGCCCGTCGTCGCCGGTGACGCCCGCCCGGTCCAACACGATCACGACCGGCTGGCGGTGAAGGCCGACGTCTAAGTTCGCCTGGTCGAACGCCCTCGAAAAAAAGGTCGAGTAGACCGCGACGACCGGGCGGAGCCCCCCCATCGCCATCGCACACGCGGCCGTCATCTCGTGTTGTTCGGCGATCCCGACGTCAAAGAATCGGTCCGGGAATCTCTCCTGGAAACCAATGAGCCCCGTCGGGCCGGGCATCGCGGCGGTTAGAGCGACGATCTCCTCACGGGTTTCCGCCTCGCTGATGAGAGCGCGGCTGAACGCCTCGGTGTAGGTCGGTGCGAGATCAGCGTCGTATCGCCCATCTGGGGTAACTCGAGCACGCTGTGTCACCCGCGCTGTCCCGGGCGTCGCCTTCACGTCGTGTAGCCGTTGCACCTCGTCTTCTTCGGCCGGTGCGTACCCTCTCCCCTTCTGGGTGAGCACGTGAACTACAATCGGGCCGTCCCATTCGGCCGCGCGTTCAAACGCCTGCTCCATCTGGGCGACGTCGTGGCCGTCTATCGGGCCCGCGTAACGTACCCCGAGCGCTTCGAAGAACGTGTGCGGCGTGACCAGCTCACGTAGCCCGCTCGTCATGGAGTGCACGCCGGAGTACGCGAGATCACCGACACCTGGAATGTCGCGGAGCAACGAACGCACACGCTCGCGAGTCTGGACGTACGTCGGATTAAGCCGGAGACTCGTCAGGCTCTGAGAAAGGTGCGAGACCGTCGGTGCATAAGAACGCCCGTTGTCGTTCAAGACGATAACCACCCTGCGACCGGAGTGGCCGAGGTTGTTCAACGCCTCGTACGCCATCCCTCCGGTGAGCGCACCGTCGCCTAGAACAGCGATAACCCTGCGGTCCCCACCGTGACCGACCGCCTCTCCTCGCAACTCGAACGCCGCCGCCAGCCCGTAAGCGTAGGACAGCGCGGTCGACGCGTGGCTGTTCTCTATCCAGTCGTGCTCGGACTCCAAGCGGTTCGGATATCCAGAGAGGCCGCCGGCCTTTCGCAGATCGACGAACCGCTCCCGTCGCCCAGTAACGAGCTTGTGCACGTAGGCCTGATGCCCGGTGTCGAAGAGTATCGCGTCACGCGGCGACTCAAACGTCCTGTGCACCGCCAACGTGAGCTCGACCGCACCCAGGTTAGAGCCGAGATGTCCCCCGGTCGTCGTGACCGTCTCGACGATGAAGCTGCGGATCTCACTGGCCAGTACCGCGAGCTGCTCGTAGGTGAGCGACCGTAGGTCGGACGGTGTATGTATGTTATCTAGAATCATCTCAAATTAGACTTGGACACTGTGCCCGAATTGGACACTGTGCTCAAATTAGACACTGTTTCTCTACCAATAAGCTACTCCGCTCGCCGCGGCTACACGGGTCCGTCATCAAGGTAGCGTAGTCCCAGGAGGATGGCCCTTATGAAGCAGCGTCAGATCTTTATCGAGAAGTCGACCCAACCGAGCCCCCCTGGCGCACCCGACGTGCGCCTCGACCGCCAGCTCAGCCCGGAGCGCTACAAGGTCTTAATAGAGCGCGCTACCGAGCCGGCGTGGACGGGTGAGTATCTTCACCACTTCGACGAGGGTGTGTTCGTCTGTGCCGGATGCGGCGGTGACCTTTTTTCCTCGTCGGACAAGTTCGACTCTGGCACCGGCTGGCCGAGCTTTAAGAGGCCGATCGGGGCGAATTCGATCGTCGAAGTTCAAGACCTGGACCTTGGAATGATCCGTACCGAGATAACCTGCGCGAACTGCGGAGGTCACCTCGGGCACGTCTTTAGCGACGGGCCGACCGATTCGGGTCTGCGCTACTGCGTCAACTCGTTGTCGCTCGAGTTTCGCTCAGGGCCGACTCCGCCTTCTCGAACACCCTCCCGATCTCAGTAGCGAACTCGGTAAAACCGGCCGTCTTCAGCGCCGACTCAGCCAACGCAAGTGCCGAGCAGATCTCGAACACGTCCTCCTTGGGGTAACTGACCGTAACTGGAAAGAGGCCTTTCACAATGCAACCAGTACGATTGATGCCGCGACTCCAAACGCGCCGGCCAGCGATCGGATCACGAGACCCCAAGGCGAGAACGCGAGATATAGCGCCTCGGCTGTCCGACTCACGGTCTCGTTGGACAAGACCATCGAGTTGATCGGGGCCCCGAACGCGCCGGCGTGTTCCAGCAGGATCCACGACACGGATCATACCTCTTGCGATCCGCTCGTGACGAGCTCGGACGACTCCGCGTTCAAGGAGGCCTCCTCGCCGCTCGTGCCCGCCTCCGTCGATTCGTGTCGCACGTTGCGTTGGACATCTGCGGTGGCAAAACGCAGGCTGGGTCCGATCTCGTCGGCGACGATCTCGACTTTCGAGCGCTTCTCTCCCTCGTCCGTCTCCCAACTCCGTTGCTCGAGACGACCGGTCACGATCACACGGCTGCCCTTCACAAGGCTGAGTGCGACGTTTTCCGCCAGTTCACGCCAGCAAACGACGTCAAAGAACGAGGTCGCCTCTTCCCACTCCTTGGTCTCTTTACTCTGCCACCGGCGGTTGACCGCGACGCCGAGTACGGTACTCGCCTGTCCGTCGCGGGTGTAGCGGATCTCTGGCTCTCTCGTCAGGTTGCCTGTAACTGTCGTCGTATTGCTCATCTGTCGCTCCTCGCTCTCGTTGGTCCAAGACTCCCCGAACTCAGTTGCAGCGGGAGTCTTCACGAAAAGACTGGACTTGTGAGCTATCCGAAAACCTCGCTCGACACCTTGCCGGCGACGGAGTTCACGAGAAATCATTTAATCGGTGCGATGCGCGTCAACCTTCTTGGCTACTCGTCTGCGATCGCGGACAACACGTCGATCTTCGCGGCGGTCCTCGCCGGAATCACCGCCGCGAGGACTCCGGCGACGGCGGCCAAGACGACAAATCCCAGCAGTTCCAGAGTCGGTATCGAAAACTCGCTCACGCCCGCCGAGTTGAGCGAATCTACGACCACCCATCCAAACAGCACCCCAAGGCCGATCCCGAGAAGCGTCGCGAAGAGCGCGACGACGATCGACTCAAAACGTATAGTGGCGCGCAGTTGACGACGAGACATCCCGAGGGCACGCAGGACGCCGATCTCCCTCGTTCGCTCCACAACCGACAGTGCGAGTGTGTTCACAATTCCAAACAGCGCTATCAGCACCGACAGGACGAGCAGTGCGGTGATGATCGAGACGAGCTCTTGAATCTGCTTTGTCGACTCGGAGATATAGCCCGCCTTCGAAACTACTTGGACCTGGGGAAACCCTCGAAGAGACCGCGTCGCCGCGTGAAACGCGAAGCGCTCAGAGACTCCGGGAGTATCGCGGGCCAACACGAGCGTCGCTTGCGAACTCTTCTGAGGGAACAAGGTGGAGAACTCCCCTTGAGACACGAGCAAGTCGCCCGTAAGGCCACTTGGGTCCCGGTAGATCGCACCGACTTCAAACGTTCTCCTCCCCGCCTGGGCCGTGATCAGGTTGAGCGAAGAGCCTACGTGAAGGCGGTACGTCGATGCGACGCCGGTCGTCACCGCGACGATTTTTCCCGCCACGTTGCGAGCGACGTTTCCAGCGACGTTCGTCAAGGTTCCACTCACGACGTCCACGTTTACGTCGCGGATATAAGAGGTGATATCGGTTCCACCGATGCGGACCTGTGCCGGGGCTCTCCCATAAGTTTCAAGGTAGGCCTGACCGTGCATCAGCGTCGCGACAGAAGTGACCTCCTTGACCTTCGACAACGTTGAACCGACCTGTGGGCTGAAGCCCTGAATGCCCTTCGAGTTCACGACGACCTGTGCGAAGAGGTTCGAAGACAGGGTTGCGTCAGTCGAGACTTCGACCGACTGTGCGAAGACCGCGATCGTCGTCACGAGGACCAACCCGATCACGAGCGCCGAAGCGGTCGCAGCCGTCCTTCTCGGATGACGCATCGCGTTTCGCCGTCCGAGCTGCGCGCTTAACCCGCGTAGCTTCGCGAACGGCCAACCGATCACTAGAACGCTCGGGCGAACCACCGTTGGGACGAGTGCGACGACGCCGATAAATCCGACCCCGAGACCGACCGCGGCGAGCTCGGCCCGCGAAGCCGCGCCACCTCCTGGACCGAAGGAAGCGCCTGCGCGATGAAGTGCGACGGCTACGACGACCACTCCGGCTAATAAAAAGAACACGCCGACGACGAGCCGTGCGAGCGTAGCCTTGCCCAGGTCAACAGCGGTAACTTCCTGGAACGCCGCCATCGGAGAGGTCCTCGCACCTCTGATCGCGGGCAGTGTCGCGGCGACGATCGTCGCGAGCGTCCCGACCAGGATCGAGACGATAACGGTCCTCACTTCGACGACCGGAGCGGTCGGGGGAAACGAGATCCCCGAAGCGGAGAGGAGATCTCGCAGGCCGAGCGCCAGCAGTACGCCGACGCCGAGCCCCACCAACGACGCGACCACCCCGAGGAAGAACGCCTCGACGATTACAGAGCTCAAGACTTGCCTGCGCGTCGCCCCGACGCAGCGCAGCAGCGCGAGTTCCTTGGATCGCTGAGCGAGAAGGATCGAAAACGTGTTGAAGATCAAGAACAGCGCCACGAATAGGGCAACCCCTGCGAACACCAGTAGCACGTCGCCAAAGACAGAGAATCCCTTGTCGAGAGCGGAGGTCGCACTCGCGATCGCCTGAGACTGGGTCTGGACCTCGTAACGGGGTCCTAGCTGTTGTTGGACTCGCGCGGCCAAGGTGGACGGCGAGACCCCGCTCGACGCAGAGGCGACGACTTCAAATATTCGGCCCGGCTGACCTAAGAGGTTCTGTGCAACGGCGAGCGATACACCGACTATCGTCGCGCCGCCGAGTGACTGAGCGTTACCGTACCTTGCGATACCGACGATCCGCAGAGCGTGCGCTCTCCCGACGCCGGCCACCTTGATGACTTTGCCAATTCCCAGGTGATAGCGCGACGCAGAGTACGCATCGATGACCGCCTCGTGCGTTGAACCGGCGGCCGGGAACTCGCCTTTTACCAAACTCAACGCGCGCAACTGGGGCGCCGAACCGACCGAGAGCACGAGGCTGACGCTCGCCTGACCCCCGAGATGCTCACCGGCTGAGTTGTAGACTTGTACGGGACCGAATCCGACCGCGTCGGCCGACGCGACGCCGGGGACGTGGAGCACCCGCGCTAACAACGTCTGCGGGATCGTAACTGTGGAGTTCGCAAACGGACCGGAGTGATACTTCGCGGTCGCAGACCTTCCCTGGACTACAACTGCGATGTTGCGCTGGGACTGCCCGATAACCCCGGTGATCGCCGCACGGAGCGTGTCGGTGAGCACGTAGGTGCCCGCGACGAAGCCAACACCGAGCACGACGGCGAGAGCGGTAGCCGTAAGGCGCGCTCGGTGGGCAAGGAGTCCTCTTAGCGCGATGCGGTACAACTCAAGAGTCCCAGAGCTCTTGCATGCGCGCGTGCAGCGACGACGCGGTCGGGTCGTTCACGTCGTCTACTACCTCGCCGTCCATTAGAAACACTACCCGTGACGCCCTCGAAGCTACCGATGCGTCGTGGGTTACCATCACTACGGTCTGGCCGTATTCCTTGACGGCGTTTGCGATCAGGGCGAGGAGATCGTTTCCCGTTTTGGAGTCGAGATTCCCGGTCGGTTCATCGGCAAAGACGACGTCTGGGCGCCCGATCAGTGCCCGCGCGACCGCGACACGTTGTTGCTCGCCACCTGAGAGCTGCGAAGGGCGGTGGTTCAAGCGGGGACCAATTCCAAGCACTTCCACCAACTCGGCGAGCCAACTGCGATCTACCTTCCGGCCTGCTATGTCGAGGGGTAGGGTGATGTTCTCGCAAGCGTTCAGGGTTGGAATCAGGTTGAACGCTTGGAAGACAAAACCAACCCTGTCTCTGCGCAACCGGGTAAGCCCACGATCGTTGAGCTGGGTCAGATCGACGCCGGCTAAGTACACGTGGCCGCTGCTTGGACGATCCAACCCGGCCAGGCAGTGAAGAAGCGTCGACTTTCCAGATCCAGACGGCCCGGTGATCGCCGTCAGAGTCGCCCTTTTGACAACGAGTGAAACCTGAAACAGTGCGGTTACCTCTACGGTAGAAGAACCTCCGCGGTGCACCTTCGTGAGTCCGACCGCCGACACAGCCGGCGTCGACTCGGGGTCTCGCGCCCGAGCCGTATCTCCGGTATCATCACCGCTGTCGCGGGTCACACGTCGAGAAAACGGCGGATTGCGACCGCCGAGCCCAACGTCCCGATCAACACTCCCAAGACAACGACGACACCGTCGGTCGCGACGACCTCCCACCCCGACATCCGCATCAGCGTGAACACCGCCTGAGGATTGTTGGGGTTGCCGAGATGGTTGAAGACCAAATGCAACCCGTATACGACGCCGGCGGCGACCAGAGACCCAACTAGTCCTTGGACCATCCCTTCGGACATGAACGGGACACGTATGAACCAGTTTGTCGCACCAACCAGTTTCATTACCGACACTTCGCGCCGTCGCGCAAATATCGCCATTCGGATCGTGTTTAGGATCAGGACCGTCGCGGACACCAACAAGACCACCGCGACCAGTAGGAAGACCCACTGGAGGACGTGGATTACCTCTTCTTCGGTGTGGATCTGCTGCAACGGCGCCGTCACGTTCCTGACCCCCGCCTGGCCGCTGAAGTGGGCGATCACCGCTCTTGCCTCTTGGGGCTGATTCGGCGTGCACCAGAACGACGTCGGCATGTCGGCGACGGTCACTGCCTGTATCTCGTCTGGCGTGAGGAGCTGCTTAGCCTGGTTGTAGTTCTGCTGCTTGTTCTTGTAAGAACAAGGCTGGTGGACATAGGAGAGCTGTCGTAACTGGAGCGATACCGCGTTAACCTCGTTTTGACCCGCGTTCGGGTTCATCCACACGGTCACCTGGGTCCCTCTCTGCCAGTCTACCGCCGCCTTCGCCGCGCCCTGTTTCAATAACAACGCGGCGCCGACGAGGGAGAGTGAGACCGCGACGGTCAACACGGCGGCGACCGTCATCAACCTGTTGCGCCACAGGTTCGACGCGGTCTCTCTTGCGACGTAGTCAGCCGAGACCGGCATCAAAGACTCCCTTTTGCGACAACCTCTGGCGCCACCGCGTCGATATCCTCCTCGGAACCCGAGGCACTCGGCGCAGTTCCTGGACCCGTCGTACTGTCGATGCCGTAGACGCCGCGAGCTTGATCCCGCACGAGGACGCCGCCGGAGAGCTCTATTACACGCCTGCGCATCCAGTTCACCAACACCTCGTCGTGGGTCGCGACGACGACGGTCGTACCGGTTCGATTTATTCGATCCAGGAGCTGCATAATCCCCTGGCTAGTAGAAGGGTCGAGGTTCCCCGTCGGCTCGTCGGCGAGCAAGATCAACGGACGGTTTACGAACGCGCGCGCAATAGCGACCCGCTGCTGCTCGCCGCCCGAGAGCTCGCCGGGAAGGTTCTCCTTCTTCTTCGACAGTCCGACGAGATCGAGCACCTGGGGAACCTGGGTGGAAACGACGTGTTTTGGCCGTCCGATCACCTCGAGCGCAAAGGCTACGTTTTCGAACACGGTCTTGTTGGGAAGCAGGCGGAAGTCTTGGAACACACAGCCGATGTTGCGGCGAAGGTAGGGAACTCTCCACTTCGGAAGGTGCACGATGTCGCGCCCCGCCTCCCATATGCTTCCGCTATCGGGCAGCTCCTCACGCAACAAGAGCCGGATAAACGTCGTCTTACCCGACCCGGAGGTACCGACGAGAAAGACGAACTCACCTTTATCTATCTCCACCGTGATGTCACGCAACGCGACAGTCGTCGTCTTGTACGTCTTGGAGACATTTTCGAAACGGATCATACGATGAGATTCACACCCTAAAAGTTGGAGAAGTTAACACGCAAGATCGACGGCCGCGATGAACTCTTGCGCTCGATTCCCCACATTGTACTGAAATACGCGTGCGATCGGTAGCATTCCAATAGGCCCCTGGTCAAGACGGTGTAGGCACTCCACTACCTCGTTGGCGGCGCAACTCGGCTTCCATGAACCTATCGATATCACCGTCGAGCACCGCTTCGACGTTTCCCGTCTCGACGTCGGTTCTCACGTCCTTTACCAACTGATACGGGGCGAGCACGTAAGAACGGATCTGGTTGCCCCAGGCGTTATCCGCTCGCTCCCCACTCAGCGAGTTGAGCTCGGCTTGGCGCTCAGCACGATTGCGTTCCGCGATCTTGGCTCCGAGGATCTGTAGGGCCTTCGCCTTGTTCTGGTGCTGGCTCCGTTCGTTTTGAACCGCGACGACGAGGCCGGTCGGGATGTGGGTGAGTCGCACCGCGGAGTCCGTCTTGTTGACGTGTTGTCCTCCGGCGCCCGAGGAACGGTAGGTGTCAACCCTGAGGTCCTTCTCGTCGATATCGACGTCGTCTGGCAGCTCGTCCAAGAACGGAACGACGTCGAAGGACGCAAAACTCGTCTGCCGTCTTCGCTGGGAGTCGAACGGCGATATCCTGACCAAGCGGTGGACACCTCGTTCGGTCGCGAGTAGCCCGTACGCGTAGCGCCCGCGAACGATGAACGTCGCCGAGAGGAGCCCAGCTTCTTGCCCCGCCGTCGCCTCGTCGACTTCGACGCTGAATCCGTGCCGCTCCGCCCACCGCTCGTACATTCGAAGAAGCATCTCGGCCCAGTCCTGCGCGTCGGTTCCACCCGCCCCCGCGTGAACTTCTGCGACCGCGTCACGCTCGTCGTACTCGCCCGAGAAAAGAGACTGGAGCTCGAGGTCCAAGAGACGGCGGGTGAGGTCCTCTGCTACTTGATCGAGCTCTTTTTCAAGCGACGCGTCGCGTGTCCCCGAAAGCGACGACTCGTCGACGAGCTCCACGAGCACCCGGGCGTCTTCGAGATCAGAACGAAGCTGGGTGAGCCTCGTGAGGTCGTCCAAGACCCGCCCGAGCTCGGTCGTCACCGCGCGGGCACGATCCTGGTCGTCCCAGAGATTTGGATCGGCCGCGACTGTCTCCAACTCGGCCTTCCGGCGGCACAGGTCAGCTAACCCTAAGTAGCCTTCGGCCTCAGTCAATCGCTCCCCAACGTCTTCTAAGAGCGCGGATAAGTCACGCGCTTGTTGGATCCGCTCCTCGGGGGCGTCAGGGCGAGCCATGGCAGAGCTTAAACTTCTTACCGCTTCCACACCAGCACGGATCGTTCCTACCGATCTTCTCCTCGGCGCGCTTTACGACCGGCGCCATAGTCCCCTCGTCGCTAACCTCTCTGGCGCGACCCGCTCTTCGTTGGCCGCCTCCTAGAGGAAGCGCGCCGACCGGCACCGGCTCTCCGGGGCGGAACTCTTGAGACACCGGGTCCACGTGGGTTCCCATCTCCGTCAAGAGACTCTGCGCCAAGAACGCGGTGCCGGCGACTGGATCGTCGGCAGCTTCGTACACAGCGGAGCTGAGGTCTGGACCCGCCGACACCTCCTCAACAGCTTCGACGTGGAGGATATATCGCAGGTAGTCGTCGTCGATGCCGTTCATCAGCTCGCCGAACATCTTGTAACCCTCACTCTGCCACGCAACCAACGGGTCCTGCTGGCCCATAGCGCGCAAGTTGATCCCTTCGCGCAGGTAGTCCATCTCCGCGAGGTGATCTTTCCATCGTTGATCAATTATCTGGAGCATGACCTCACGCTCTATCTCGCGAGCGGTCTCCTCACCTCCCGGCATCGACTTGGAGTGTTCCTCGTAGAACTCCATAACCTCGGACAAGACGCTCTCGATCACCTGCATCTGGGTCGTCGCCTCGCTCAGGTCCTCGACACTGAACCGTGTCGGATAGTACTGAGTGATCTCGTCGATCAAACGCTTCAGCTCCCATTCCTCGGGGAAGTCGCTCGGGCAGTACGTGTGTACGAACTCGGTCAGCGTCGACTCCAACAGCTCCTCGGTTCGCGCCTTTAGGTCTTCGCCATCTATTACCTGAAGCCGGCGCGCGTAGATAACCTTACGCTGTTCGTTCATTACTTCGTCGTACTTCAAGACGTCTTTTCGGATCTCGGAGTTACGTCCCTCGACCGTGTTCTGGGCTCTCTCGATCGCCTTCGTGACCATCTTCACCTCGATCGGAGTATCGTCGGGAAGGGCACGACCCATAACCCAGTTAATCGCTCCGCTCGCAAACAACCTCATCAGCTCGTCTTCGAGGCTCAGGTAGAACCGACTCTCTCCGGGGTCCCCCTGGCGCCCAGATCGTCCTCTCAGCTGGTTGTCGATCCGCCTGCTCTCGTGACGCTCGCTGCCTAGAACATAGAGTCCTCCGAGCTCGCGGATCTTGTCCCCTTCCAACTTGCAGCGCTCTTGAAGCTCGGCCTCGATACCAGCGAACTCGGCGCGTCCTTCCTCGCTTGAAAGGTCGATAGAGCGCGCACTGGCTTCGTGGTGAGCGAGCAACTCCGCGTTACCCCCGAGGATTATGTCGACTCCGCGCCCTGCCATGTTCGTCGCGACCGTCACTCCGCCCAACCGGCCGGCTTGGGCCACGACTTCAGCTTCACGGAAGTGCTGCTTCGCGTTCAAGACTTGATGCGGGATTCCTCTTTTCTCAAGCAGTCTCGCGAGCAGCTCTGACTTTGCGACCGACGCTGTCCCAACCAAGACGGGCTGGCCTTTCGCGTTTCTCTCCGCTATGTCGTCGGCCACCGCGTCGAACTTCGCGGACTCGCTCTTGAAGATGAGATCGGGCTTGTCGACACGTATCAGAGGCTTGTTGGTCGGAATCGGAACCACCGCTAGGTTGTAGGTGCTAGCGAACTCCCCCGCTTCAGTCTCGGCCGTTCCGGTCATCCCCCCGAGTTTTTCGTACATGCGAAAGTAGTTCTGCAAGGTGACCGTCGCCCAGGTATGGTTCTCCTCGTTGATCTGGACCCTCTCTTTGGCTTCGACCGCCTGATGAAGACCACCCTCCCAGCGCCGACCCTCAAGCGTCCTGCCCGTGAACTCGTCTACGATCTTTATCTCACCTTGATCGATCAGGTAGTCCTTGTCCCGGTGGTACAGCTCCTTCGCCCGGAGCGCCTGAGTGAGTTGATGGACGTAGTTCGTCGCGACCGCGTCGTAGAGATTCTTTACCCCAATCGCTTTCTCGACTTTCTCGATACCGGGTTCCAAGGGAACGACGATCTTTTTCTCCTCGTCCACCTCGTAGTCGACGTCGCGCTCGAGCGTTCGAACGATGCTCGCAAACTGGTAGTAGAGCTTCGCTGCTTCGTCTGCTGGACCAGAGATGATCAACGGCGTCCTCGCCTCGTCGATCAAGATCGAATCGACCTCGTCGACGATCGCATAGACGTGTCCACGTTGAACCATTTGGTCGCGTGACCGAGCCATGTTGTCACGCAAGTAGTCAAATCCAAACTCGGTATTGGTCCCGTAGGTGACGTCCGCAGCGTACGCCGCTCGCTTCGCCTCTGCGTCGTCGATATCTGGACCGACGCGTCCAACCGAAAGGCCGAGCCACCGGTGCAACCTCCCCATCCACTCGGCGTCGCGAGTTGCGAGGTAGTCGTTGACCGTAACTACGTGGACGCCCCTTTGCTCGAGTGCGTTCAAGTAGACCGGTAACGTCGAGACGAGCGTCTTTCCCTCACCTGTCTTCATCTCCGCGATCCACCCGAAATGAAGCGCCATCCCACCCATAAGCTGAACGTCGAAGTGGCGTTGGCCAAGAACCCTCCACGCCGCCTCACGTACGACGGCGAACGCCTCGATCAAGAGGTCGTCGAGCGTCTCGCCGGCGTCCAGGCGACTCCGGAACTCGACCGTCTTGTGACGGAGGCCGTCGTCGTCTAGAGCCTCCATCTCGTCTTCGAGGTCGTTGATGTGGGGCACGAGCTCAGCGAGGCGCCTGACTTTCTTTCCTTCGCCCGCTCGAAGCACCTTGGTTAATACGCTCATGAGCCACCGATCCTACCGGCCGCCCACAGCTCCGCGTGGCGGGGCGTCGTGAAAGGCGCGAACCACCGCAACAAATGGGGCTGCACACGGCTGACCTGGTCTTTGTCCCCACACTCGCCTGCAGCGGGGCTCGTACGCCGGCGCTGGAAGCTTCAAGATCAGACTCGAGCCCTGCAACGCCTCAGTGCATATCTCCCCCCGTCACCAACCTCGTTCGACGCTCGAATCCAGGTCGGGCAGGGCTTACTCCTAAGCCGCACCATGCTCGGCAACCACGAGTTGCCTTACGTGGGTCGTTTCGCCTGCGACTGGCCTCGACTTTCAACCACAGACCCGCACGCAGCCCGACATCTAGCCTACACCGCCGCTGCGCACTGGTTGCACTGGCCGCGCACTGGCCGCACTGGCTGGAACTTGTGACGACTGGTCGCTTTAGTGCAATCATTAACCCATGAACCGCCGTGAGGAGTGGATAGCCGCTCTTGAGTCGTCGTCGATGCGCGACACACCGGCAGAGACGATTTCGGGAGTCCCACTCGAGCCCGCTTACGGCGATCCTGAGTCGCTATTTCCTGGGCAGTGGCCTTACACGAGGGGTCCCTACGCATCGATGTACCGGTCGAAGCTGTGGACGATGCGGATGTTCGCCGGGTTCGGAACCGCCCGCGACACGAACCGGCGTTTCCAGGAGCTGTTGAGCGCGGGCGGGACGGGGCTCTCGACCGCGTTCGACCTCCCAACTCTAATGGGACGTGACTCCGACAACGAGATGGCTCTCGGCGAAGTTGGACGCGCGGGCGTCGCGGTCGACACGATGGCCGATATGGACGACCTCTTCGACGGGATAGACCTCGGTTCAATAACAACCTCGATGACGATTAACTCGCCCGCGATCATCTTGATGGCGATGTACGTCGCCGTCGGTGAGCGCACGGGCGTACGGCGGTCTGCACTCGCTGGAACGATCCAAAACGACATCTTGAAGGAGTACCAAGCGCAAAAGGAGTTCATCTTCCCACCGCGACCGTCGGTCAGGCTCGTGACCGACTTGGTCAAGTTCTGTACCGCCGAGATGCCGCGATTCCACCCACTGTCGATCTCGGGCTACCACATCAGAGAGGCCGGATCGACCGCCGCCCAAGAGCTCGCGTTTACGCTCGCGAACGGATTCGCGTACGTCGAAGCGGCACTCGCGACCGGACTCGACGTCGATGATTTTGCGCCGAGGCTTTCCTTCTTCTTCAACGCACATATCGACTTCTTCGAAGAAATTGGCAAGTATCGGGCAGCCCGGCGTATATGGGCCAGGTGGATGCGCGATCACTTTGGCGCTCGTGACGAGCGTTCCATGAAGCTCAGATTTCACACTCAAACAGCGGGAGTCTCCCTCACCGCCCAACAGCCCGAGCTCAATCTCGCTCGCGTCGCTATCGAAGGCCTGGCTGCAGTTCTCGGTGGGACCCAAAGCCTCCACACCGACTCCTTCGACGAGGCTCTCGCTCTTCCAACCGACAAGGCAGCGCGCCTCGCGTTACGTACCCAACAGGTCCTCGCTCACGAAACCGGCGTCGCTAACGTAGCTGACCCGCTCGGTGGATCCTCCCTCGTCGAGTGGATGACAGACGAGATGGAGCGACGTAGCGAAGAGATCTTTGACCACCTCTTAAGACTCGGCGACGGCTCGATGTTGGAAGGTGTCTATAAAGGGATCGAAGAAGGCTGGTTCCAGGCGGAAATTGCCGACTCAGCTCACGACTTCCAGAAACGGCTCAACGACGGACGGCGGATCTTGGTCGCAGTGAGCGACTTCACCGACGGGGACGACAAAGATCTCGACACTCTCTACATCGGACCCGACGTCGAAAAGAACCAACTCGAACGCTTGGAAGCGATAAAGCGGTCACGAGACGACGAGGCGGTCAAGCTGTCGCTCGAGAAAGTCAGCTCAGACGCTTCGGATCCCGAGATCAACCTCATGCCGTCGATTCTCGACTCCGTCCGCGCCTACGCGACCGTCGGCGAGATCGTGACCGCGCTCGAAGGTGTCTTTGATGCCTGGGTGGAACGACCCGAGGTCTGAATAGGGACCGGTTAGGGTCCGGACGGGGTCCGGACGGGGTCCGAAAAAGGCGAGCTTTACCCGACGTCGCTTCGACGAGTAGCTAACTCACGAACTCCGGTGCACGACCGCCGACGTTATCGATACGACCGCGAGTCGCGTCCCGAGTAACACGGCGGCTATTGGAAATGCTAAGCGCTTCCACCCCTTCGTCGTGCGATACCAGAACCGGAGCGACGATATGTGGTGCGCTACTTGCATCTTCAAGGGTTCCTGTCCCGTCGTCACCCCACCTTCATGGGTCACAGCTATCCCTCGTCGGTAACCAACTCCCCAGCCCGCCTCATGGAGCCGCCAGCAAAGGTCCATGTCTTCTGCGTACATGAAGTAACGCTCGTCGAACCCACCAACTTCTTCGAACGCTGATCTCCGTACCAAAAAGCACGCCCCAGACACCCACTCCACTCTAGAAACGTCAGAGTCATCAGAGGGAAGTGCCCGGTAGCGGCGTGTGAAGGGGTTCTTGGGCCACAGCTGAGAGAAAACCGCATGACCCGCCGCGTCCACGATAGAGGGGAACGTCCGCGCCGATGGATAGAGTTCACCACCCCTCCCTTCCACCCGCGGCCCGACGATCGCCAACGACCCCTCCGCGTCGAGCGTCGACACCAAACCCGAAACGGTCCCCGGGTGAACGATGACGTCGGGGTTGCACACGAGTACGTAGTCACTCGTCACCCCCGATCCAACGGGACGCCTGGTGGCCGCGACCCCTCTGTTGACACCCGCGCCATAACCCAAGTTACGACCTGGCCTAACCACCAGCACCGATGCGCGCTCGTCCGCCGGCAGCGACGTCTCGTCGTAGCGCTCGGCGGCGTTGTCGACGACGACGACCTCGTTGACGCCCGTCGCGAGCAGCGAACGCAGACAGCCGTGAAGAACCGACCCGGCCCTGAAGTCGACGACGACCGCAGATACCCGTGCCACAGCCTTCAACGTCGGGTCGGCGCCGTTCAATAGCTCTTCGTAAAGCGAAACTTTACGAGCGCTCGCAACGCGGCAAACCCGTCGCGCCACGTGATCTTCTTCCCTTCGTCCGCCTCTCTTCCAGCGTATGAAATTGGAACCTCGTATATCCGATACCCTCGGCGAAGAAGTTTCGCTGTGATCTCAGGCTCGAAGTCAAACCGGTTCGACACTATCGTCATCCCCTCGATAGCGGTTCTCGAAAACAACTTGTAGCAAGTTTCCATGTCCGAGAGTGTCGAGGAGTACAAGACGTTCGTGACCAAAGACAGGAACCGGTTCCCAATCCAGTGCAGCGGCATCATGTTCTTGCGCTCGCCTGTGAACCTGCTCCCATACACCACTGAGGCTTTCCCCTTCAGTATCGGGTCCAACAGGCGCGGCCAATCGTCGGGATCGTATTCAAGGTCGGCGTCTTGAATCAGGATCAAGTCACCGCTCGCATGGGCGAGACCCGTTCGAATCGCCGCCCCCTTGCCCTGGTTCTTCTCGTGCGTTACTACCCTGACGGTCGAGTCGGCGAGCGCCGCGAGCACTTTGTCGGAACCGTCAATTGATCCGTCGTCGACGACGACGATATCGACGAGGACCGGAACGCTCACAGCCCTCATCCTCCGAATTATCTCGGCAATGGTCCTACGCTCGTTGAACACCGGAAGGATCACCGAGAGCGTGTGGGGATCCTTCACCGCCGGGCGATACTCGTCTGCTGCGCTTGAATCGTTCACAGCGTGCTCTCGTCGGACGTCATCGGTAGCATTCTCTTCCTTCCTGCAGTTCAGGCGTCTCGGTCAGCGTCCTGGCTCATCCCGGCAGGCTCTGGCGCGGCGATCTTTGCAAAGTACTCTACGGTCGCTTTGAGGCCGGCTTCCAATGAGACCTCTGGCTCCCAGCCGAGAGCGGTCTTAGCACGGGTTATATCCGGGCATCGCCTGGTCGGATCGTCGGTTGGGAGCGGTCGAAACACAATATTTGAGCGCGATCCTGTCACCTCTAACACCTTCTGCGCCAACTCCAAGATCGTTCGCTCGTCTGGATTCCCGATATTGACCGGACCGGTCACCTCCGAGTCCATCAGCGCAATCAGACCCCTGATCTCGTCTTGAACGTAACACAAGCTCCTCGTCTGGGATCCGTCCCCATATACCGTCAAGTCGTCTCCTCGCAACGCCTGGCAGATGAAGTTCGAGACCACCCGCCCGTCCCCGGGCGAGAGCCTGGGACCGTAAGTGTTGAAGATCCTCGCAATCGATACCTCGACCCCGAGCGCTCGCTTCGTTGCCATCGTGAGCGCCTCCGCGAAACGTTTCGCTTCGTCGTAGACGCTTCTCGGTCCGGTCGGATCCACGTTTCCCCGATACGACTCCCGCTGTGGATGCTCAAAAGGGTCCCCGTAGACTTCGCTCGTCGAAGCTAGTAGGAACTTCGCATCGTTTTTGCCCGCGAGACCAAGTAAGCGACGCGTTCCCTCACTGCCTACAGCCAGAGTCTCGAGCGGTCGTGCGAGGTAAGCGGGCGGAGAGGCCGGGCTCGCCAGATGGCAGACTGCGTCGAGCGGCCCGCCGATTGGAACGTCCTCGCTCACGTCTGCTTCGACAAAACTAAATCGATCACTCGTCTTGAGGTGTTCGATGTTGGAGCGTCGACCGGTACTCAAGTCGTCTACGCATACGACCTCATCACCGCGCGAGATGAGCTCGTCGCAGATATGCGATCCCAAGAATCCAGCACCTCCTGCTACTACTACCCTGCGACTCACCCCCGACCCATCCCAACGTAGGTGAATCCCATCCTCTTCATTGCTCCGGGATCCAATATGTTGCGAGCGTCGATCACGACCGGCCGATCCATCGCAGACTTCACCTTTTCAAAGTCCACCCAACGGAACTCGTCCCATTCGGTCAAGACGACCGCGACACGAGCGCCCGCGACCGCCTCGTAGACGTCGGCGCAGCAGCGTACCCCGGCTAGATCGTCCGCCTCCTCAAAGGCGGGGACCGTCGGGTCATACGCTTGCACCCGGGCGCCCAGCCCTACCAAACGGCGTGCTATATCAACCGCGGGGGAACTGCGACGATCGTCCGTGCCCGCCTTGAAGGTTAGACCCAGCACCCCAACCGTCGTGCCCTCTATCTTGTCGTCCAACGAACTAACGGCCTTCTTGACGACGAGATCGAGCTGCTCTTCGTTGCCGGCTATCGCTCCTTTTAGAAGTGAAAAGTCGTATCCCGCAGACTCGGCCATATGGACGAGCGCCTGAGTGTCCTTGGGCAGGCACGATCCCCCCCAGCCCGGGCCTGGGCGCAAGAACTCAAACCCGATCCGTTTGTCGTATCCCATTCCAAGTACCACGTCTCGCACGTCAGCGCCCACCGCCTCGCACAGACCTGCAACCGCGTTTATGAAACTCACCTTCGTTGCGAGGAAAGCGTTCGACGCGTACTTGATGGTCTCAGACGTCGTCGTGTCGGTGACGATCAGAGGCGACCCGGTCCCGGCAAATAGCTGTCCGACGCGCGCTGCCGCCCCCTGGTCGTCCGCGCCCACCACTATGCGATCCGGATTCAAACTGTCGTGTACGGCGCTTCCCTCACGCAAGAACTCCGGGTTGGAAACCACGTGTATGTCGTCGCGACCGATAATCCTTTCCACGAAGCTCGCAGATCCGACAGGAACCGTTGACTTGTTCACCACGATCGCTCCGGATCGAAGTACCGGCCCAACCTCTTTCGCGACCGCTTCCACGTAAGAAAGATCTGCCGATCCGTCTACTCCTTGGGGTGTTGGAACACAGAAGAACACGAAGTCAGATCCGCGCGCCGCCTCGGTCGCATCACTTACAAACCTCAACGTCCCACGGTCCACCCCATCTCGGACCATCTCCAAAAGGCCTCGTTCGACGATCGGGATCTCGCCTCTTAGAAGTGTGTTGAATCGGCCCGGATCGCTCTCCGCGAGGATCACCCGGTGGCCGAAGTGCGAAAGCGTCGCCGCTGTCGGTAGCCCGACATAGCCGGCTCCGATCACCCCGACCGTCGACGCTCCAGCCGGTGCGCCCTTGCTGGATTCCCTGTTGCTCCCTGATTCTCTATAAGTCCCTGATTCTCTATAAGTCCCTGATTCTCTATAAGTCACAGTCTGGCTCCCTCCCCTGACAGGGTAGTGATAAGGCGATCGAGCCCTTCTTCCCATGGCGGCATCTCGGGCAGCCCTGCAAGGCGAAGCGCCATATTATCAAGAACAGAATTAGCCGGCCGCGGAGCAGGTCGCGGCGGCGTCAGCGACTCGGTAGAGATCGGCTCGACCCGCTCTGGATCATGGCCGCGGCACTTGAGTACTGCTCTTACAAAGCCGTACCAGGTCGTATCTCCAGAGTTCGTCACGTGGAACAAGCCTCGCAACCTCTCGGCGCCAAGAGTGACGATAGCGGCCGCCAGATCTGCAGTGAAGGTCGGCGAGCCACGCTGGTCGTCGACGAACTTCAAACGCTCCTCGCCTGCAGCGAGACGCAACGCCACTTTCACCATGTTGTTGCCGCCCGCGCCACAGACCCACGAGGTACGGACCACGGTTGCCCCCGGCGGGCACTCCATCTCACCGCCGAGCTTGCTCGCGCCATAAACCGAACGAGGATTCGGCCGATCCCACTCTCTATAGGGACGAGTAGACGTCCCGTCAAAGACGTAGTCTGTCGAGACATACACCAGATGCGCGCCGTAGCGCTGTGAAGCTTCAACGATATTTCGAGTGCCAAGAGCGTTTACCTTAAAAGCAGTGTCCGGGTCGGCCTCGCAGGCATCGACCGCGGTGTATGCGCCCGCGTGTACGATCACGTCGGGTCTGAAACCTTCGACTGCGTTAAGTACCGAAGGCCTATCTTCCACCCCGAGCTGGGCGTGGCTCAACGCGAGCGTCTCAACGTCGATCACCGAACGGGGGCCGGCGGGCCCAAGAAGACTGCAACGAGTGCCGCCAGGTGGAACTCTGCCTGCGAGCGCGTCGACAAGGTCGGAGCCGAGCTGTCCGGTAGCTCCAGTCACCATGAAACGCATCTTCACCCGGGCCGGCTCCAGTCACCCTCCAACACCGGGGATCGCCCGCGCAACGGTTCCCACCACGCGCGATTCGACGCGTACCACTCGACTGTCTCCGACAATCCATCTTTGAACCCGATCTCTGGACGCCATCCGAGCTCACCCTCGATCTTCGACGTGTCGAGCAGATACCTGCGGTCGTGCCCGGGGCGGTCGGGGACGATCGTCTTGAGTGAATCGGGCTTGGCGAGCACCGAAAGGATCAAGTCGGCGATCTCGTTGATGCTCGCCTCTACTCCGCTCCCGACGTGATAGGTCTCTCCAACCCTTCCACGTTCAATGACGGCCTCAACCGCCCGGCAGTGGTCACGCACGTGGAGCCACTCTCTTCGATTCTGCGTCGACTCGTAGAGAGGAAGCGCTTTGTCGTCGAGGGCGTTCGTCGTGAACAACGGGATTACCTTCTCTGGGAACTGGAAGGGTCCGTAGTTGTTCGAGCAGTTCGTGATCGTAATCGGCAGCCCATAGGTTTCCCCATAAGCCCTCACCGCGTGATCAGAACCAGCTTTTGACGCGTTGTACGGCGTCCGCGGGCGATAGGGACTGTCTTCGGTGAATTTTTCGTCTGTGTCAAGGGATAGATCGCCGTAGACCTCACACGTCGAGATGTGATGGAAACGCGAAACACCAACCTTCCTCGCCGCTTCGAGCATCGTCTGTGTTCCAAGCACGTTCGTCTTGAAAAACAGCCCTGGGCGGAGCACGGCCAAGCTGTTGTGTGACTCGGCCGCGAAATTGACGACGACGTCGATGCCGTAGGTTGAAAGCGCCGCCTGTGCCGCCTCTAGGTCGCAGATGTCGGCTCGCACGAATGTGAGACTGTCTTCTATGTCGTCTAGATTCGCCCTGTTGCCTGCGTAGGTGAGGACGTCGTAGACGACAATTTCGTCGCCAGGGTGCTCATCGATCCAGTAGCGCGCGAAGTTGGATCCGATAAAACCGGCGCCGCCGGTGACAAGAAGTTTCATAGGGCCAAGAGCTTAGCCTGCGCCGACTCGACGCCACTGAGGTGGCACAGGTCAGCTGCGTCGCTCACGCTCCGGCATCGAGGTCCGTGCTAAAACTATCGCCGCCTTCACTTTTCCCCCGTTGCACCAGCAAGTCGTTAACGACCCTCTCTGCAGTGCTCACCGTGGATACCGCGACGTCAACTAAGAAGTCGGTCGACTTGTTCGCTATCTGACATCCTCCCCACGGCTAAAGCCCGGGGGTTCCCCTTGCACTACACCGCTGCCGATGACAGTTGCCTATCATCGGCTCTAGGCGGAGCTGAGCCCGTCTCCGATATTACCGGA
>JAJYQJ010000103.1 GCA_021794655.1 Actinomycetes bacterium
AACCGGCAGTCTCAACGACACATGGACCTGGAACGGGACCACCTGGACACAGCTCTCACCCACGACGAGCCCACCAGCGCGCGACCTTGCCTCCATGGCCTACGACCCAGCTACAGCCAAGTTGACGCTCTTTGGTGGGTCAGGACATAGCGGCAGTCTCAGTGACACATGGACCTGGAACGGGACAACCTGGAGTCAGCTCTCGCCTACGACGAGCCCACCTGCGCGCGATGGCGCTTCTGAGTTCACAGCTGGAAACTCCTATACCCTTAGTGTCGCAGCGACAAACGCGAACGGGACAGGGGGGGCTACCAACTCCAACTCGTTTGTGATCCCAACTGCACCAACCGCTGCGCCAAGTGGCATCGGACAGTCAGCTGGCAGCACAACGGCGATTATCACCTGGGTGGACGTCCCAGCGAGCCATGACGGTGGAACTGCTATCACCTCTTATACGGCAGAGGTGTTAAGTGGCACAACGGTTGTAGCTACGACCTCTGTCGCCCCAGGAATCCAGATTGCCGCCATTAGCTCGCTCACCAACGGCACGACCTACACGATGAAGATCGCTGCCGTAAACGGTGTTGGAACCGGCCCCTTCGCGACGAGCGCTCCGGTCGTGCCATCTGCAATACCCGATGCACCAACCAACGTGACAGCTAGCCCACAGTCAAACGGGTCCGTGAATCTCACCTGGACTGCTCCAAGTGCCAACGGCTCTTCGATCACGAGCTACACGATCTCTTTGGTCCAAGGAACTGGAGCGAGCGGGTTTCCAATCACGACCAACACCGCCGCTACGAGCTACTCAATAGCCGCTTCTGAGTTCACAGCTGGAAACTCCTATACCCTTAGTGTCGCAGCGACAAACGCGAACGGGACAGGGGGGGCTACCAACTCCAACTCGTTTGTGATCCCTACCCCACCGCCTCCGCCTGCTCCCCCTCAGCCGGGCTGTTCTTCTACAGGGGTAGGCTCAGCTAACTTCCCAGGTGGCTACTGGCTAGCAACCGCCAACGGAGCCGTCTACTCCTGTGGTGACGCTCCGTTCTACGGATCACTCGTGACCCTTGGGATAACGCCGTCTAAGCCAATCGTTGGAATAGCAGCTACACCGGATAACAAGGGATACTGGTTGGTCGCCTCAGACGGAGGACTGTTTGCCTTTGGCGATGCGAAGTTCTATGGCTCAATGGGTGGAAAGCCACTGAATGAGCCAGTAGTTGGCATGACTGCAACCCCTCAGGGGGGATACTACGAGGTCGCATCCGACGGTGGGCTGTTTGCATTTGGACCAGGGGCCAGCTTTTGTGGATCCATGGGTGGAAAGCCACTGAATGAGCCAGTGGTTGGAATGGCTGAGACCCCAGCTGGTGGCTACTACGAGGTCGCATCTGACGGTGGGCTCTTCGCATTTGGACCAGGTACCCCGTTCTTGGGCTCAATGGGTGGAAAGCCACTGAATGAGCCAGTAGTTGGAATGGCGGTAGATCCAACGGGTGGCTACTACGAGGTCGCCTCCGACGGTGGGATCTTCTCCTTTGGCACAGCGTTTCACGGCTCTACAGGGTGTCTGAGCTTGAACCAACCGATCGTCGCGATGGTGGTATCCCCCGATACGACAACTGTCGGGACTGGGACTGCGTGTGGGTTCACGACTCCCCAGTCTCCAGGTGGCTACCGGTTCGTCGCCTCCGACGGTGGGGTGTTCAGCTTTGGAAACGCTGTCTTTGCCGGCTCTCTTGGCGGACTGGGTGTGACCGACGTAGTTGGGATCGCGGGCTCGTAGAGTCACCAGAGACTCGGTACTCACCCGTCGAAACCGACCTATCGGAACCGACCGCCTGTCTCAGTAGATGATGACGCTTCGGGTTACCTCGCCGGCCTCCATCGACTTGAACGCGTCGTTTACGCCGTCGAGGCCGATACGGCGTGAGACGAACGCGCTCGCGTCGACGTTCCCCTCCACCAGGCTGCGCTAATCGCGACGGTGAGGCCGGTGGAACTAACCGTCCTCCACTCGCTGGCAGCGTCTCGCATGTCTTCGAGGCGGGACGGCGAACTTTCCCGTCGCCGCGTTCTGGGCAACTGAATCCCCTGGAATAGTTGGAGACTTCAGACCTTTGATAAGGGGATGGGCATCGTCCCCGGCGGTGGACGTTGAACCAGTAGCGCTCAGGGAAAGGATCGGGATAGGAGCCACAAGGCCCTGATGACGTGCAACGTGCTCCTCGGGACGAGCGCTCCACTTCCACTCGATCGACATCGAGGTGCTACCGGAGGTAGCGTTGTGTCGTGAAGTTTGAGCGCATCACGACTAACCCGGATCGAATGGGAGGCCTGCCTTGTATCCGGGACCTACGGTTTCAAGTAGCGACGGTGGTGGCCATGGTTGCCGACGGGATGACGTACGAGGACATTCTGGCCGAGCACCCAGACTTGGAGGAGGAGGACATGCGTGAGGCGTTTCGCTATGCAGCTGAGGCGGTCACCGAGCGCGAACTCCCGCTTCGAACGAGCGCTTGAGATTCCTCCTCGACAAGAACCTATCCCCGCTTCTTGCTGAGTTGCACCCGTCGCCCGTGGCAAGATCCCTTTCTTTCGATTTGGACGGCGCGTCCTCATCCCGAAGATCACGCTTGACGAGCTGCTTGAAGGAGCTAGCCCGTAGCCTCGGTTCAGATGTTGCATGCAGATTGCATGGGCGGTACACTGGATCTATGAGTACCACCAAGACCCGCAAGACCAACTCCGTCACTATCGGCTTCTCCATTCCAAAGACCGAGCAGTCTCGCCTTGACCACCTTGTCGAGGTTTTCGGTGGAGGAAACCGCAGTGCCTTTCTGCGGATGGCAATGGACCGCATGGAAGTAGCGGATCGTGCCCAACGCCTCCGTTCGATCCAGGCGTATGGAGCCAGTCGTTCCGCTGAGCTCGGAATTTCGCCAGACACGATCAGTGACCGAGTGACGCGAGTCCTCGCACGCCGAGTGGAGGCGTGAGTGGAGAGAGATCAACGCAACCCGTCGTTTTTGACGTCAACGTTTTCGTTGATGCAGTCGTAACTGGACAGGATTCGTTTGAATCGTGGCCAAGCCCTCCTCCAACGTCGGGTCACTTTGCAGCCGACTGCGTCGGCATCATCAACGATGCAGTCGAATTCAGCCTTTGGCTTAGTCCTCACGTCCTCACTAACATCGAACGCGTACTCACAGCCTCAGAAGCCGAGGGTGGTTTCGAATGGGAACCCCAACCCATTGAGGACTACTTGGATGTTCTCGTAGAGATGGCTGAGGCGTCCGGAGGTGGCGTTCTTGAGCCGGATGAAGCCGTCACCGACTGCGACGATTATGAGGACAATCGAATCCTGGAGCTTGCGTTAGCGTCTATGGCAGTTCTCATTGTTTCAAACGATGCCGACCTTCTGCACATGCACCCTTGGCGGGGAACTGCAATTCTGTCCCCTCGTGACTTTGCATCAAGGGTTGACGCTGCCCGTCGTGCGCGACGACGATAGTTCTGCGACAGGAACACGCTCAGCTAATTTCCCTGGGCGGTACTGGCTAGCAACCGCTAACGGAGCCGTCTACTCCTGTGGTGACGCTCCGTTCTACGGATCACTCGTCACCCTTGGGATAACACCGTCTAAGCCAATCGTTGGGATAGCTGCTACACCGGACAACAAGGGCTACTGGCTCGTTGCCTCTGACGGTGGACTCTTCGCATTTGGACCAGGGGCCAGCTTCTATGGCTCGATGGGTGGAAAGCCCCTGAATAAGTCAGTAGTTGGAATGGCTGTAGATCCAACGGGTGGCTACTACGAGGTCGCATCCGACGGTGGGATCTTCTCCTTTGGTACCCCGTTCCACGGCTCTACAGGGTGTCTGAGCTTGAACCAACCGATCGTCGCGATGGTGGTATCCCCCGATACGACGACTGTCGGGACTGGGACTGCGTGTGGTTTCACGACCCCACAGGCTCCAGGTGGCTACCGGTTCGTCGCCTCCGACGGTGGGGTGTTCAGCTTTGGAAACGCCGTCTTTGCCGGCTCTCTTGGTGGACAGGGTGTGACCGACGTAGTTGGAATCGCCGGCTCGTAGAGTCACCAAAGACTCGGTACTCACCCGTCGAAACCGACCTATCGGAACCGACCGCCTGTCTCAGTAGATGATGACGCTTCGGGTTACCTCGCCGGCCTCCATCGACTTAAACGCGTCGTTTACGTCGTCGAGGCCGATACGGCGTGAGACGAACGCGCTCGCGTCGACGTTCCCGTCCATTATGAGCCCGACGAGCCAGGGAAAGTCGCGGTCGGCGTCGACGGAGCCGTAGACACAGCCGAGGATCCGCTTCGCGTCGACGAAGAGATCCATAGCGCTGAAACTCACGTCGTCGTCCGCGCTGCCGGCGCCGACGATCACCGCGGTACCGCCGCGCCGGGCCATCTGGAACGCTTGTTTGATAGTCGACGAGCGCCCGACGACTTCGAACGCGTAGTCGACGCCTCGACCTTCGGTAATTGCGCGCACCGCAGCGACTGGATCAGAGCTCGACGAGTCGACGACGTCGGTCGCGCCGATTAAAGACGCGATCGCCAACTTCGCGCTCACGCGATCGACTGCGACGATTTTCGACGCGCCGGCGAGTCGGGCGCCGACGATCGCGGCGAGACCGACTCCCCCGCAGCCGACGACCGCGACGGACGAGCCGGCGGGCACCTCGGCGGTTCGAGCGACCGCACCGATACCGGTCGAGAGCGCGCACCCGACGAGAGCGGCTTGATCGAGTCCGATCCGTTCGTCGATCTTCACGACGCTTCGCTCCGAGACGAGCGTCGCCTCCGCGAACGTCGCCGTCCCGAGGCCCGGTATCAGAACTTCCCCACTCTCGAGGGTGCCGTAGGGAGCGGTGAACGCCTCGGTGAGTCCGTTCTCGCACAACACGGGCTGTCCGACACGACACCAGAAGCACTCTCGGCATGCGGGCATCCAGCACAAGACGACGTGGTCGCCGACTCTCACACGGGTCACCTCCGATCCGACCGCCTCGACGACGCCGGCTCCCTCGTGGCCCAAGACGGTCGGGAACATGAACGGGAGCGTCCCGTTTTGAATCGAGAGGTCTGAGTGACAGACCCCGCTCGCGGCGAGACTGACTCGAACTTGGTGTGGGCCGGGAACCTCCAGGGTGACCGTCTCGACGCTGAGCGGCTCCCCGGGAGCACGAAGGACGGCCGCGTTGACCTTCCTCTTTCCGACCTTCGCCCCTACAGTCTCGTCTCCGCCGCCCGTACCGCGAGTGTTCTCGTCCATAACGGTAGCTTAAGACAAAGAGATCCCCTCTGCGACCGCGAGTGCGATCGCCATGATCGTGACCTGTGGGTTCACCTCCGGACAAGACGGCATGACGGACGCGTCGAGGACCCACACCCCCTCGACGCCGCGGAGGCGACCGGTCTCGTCGACGGGGTGCTCTTGTGCGTCCGCACCCATTCGTAAGCTGCCTGTTGGATGGAACGCCGCGACGTGCAGCCTCGAAGTATCGGCGTTTAAGACGGCGACGCCCAACTCGTCTGGAGAGCCGACCTCTTCGTGGCCACGAATCCCGGTCATCACGCTACGGGCGCCCGCCGCGAAGAGGACTCGTCCCATCGTCTCGATCCCTTTCACGAGGCGCGCTCCGTCACGCTTCGATAGGTCGTAGGTGAGTATCGATCTCGTCCTCCCCCGGACCCTCCCCGACGGCTCGTCGGCGACCATCGCACCGAGCGTCGCGAAGTGCTCGAAGCGATCGAGGTTATCGACGAGCGTTCGTCCGACCCCGGAGAGGACGACCGACCCCATCCCCGGCGGCGTCGCGGTCGCCTCCACGAGGATCCCGTCGGACTCGTGGAACTCGTCAATCCCGACGCTCTGGAGCACCCCGACCGTTGGATTGACCGCCTCGTCGAAGACGCCGGCCGCACTCACCGCGGGGTGGACCGCAAGGTTGAGTCCGACCTCCGGGTGCGTCCCGAGACCGGAGCGCCTCAACAGCGGCGGCGTCTCCGTCGCGCCCGCCGCGACGACGACCCGCTCCGCCAAGATCTCGAACTCACTCCCGTCGGGGCGCAACGCCCGCACCCCGTCCGCTCGCACCCCGTCCGCTCGCACCCGGGCGCCGTGGAGGATCGCCTGGACCCTCGCGTCGGTCACGATCTTCGCACCCGCCGCGCACGCGTCGGGCAACGCGTTGAGATGGACGCCGAACTTCGCGTTCCTCGGACATCCGATCGCGCACTGGCAACACCCTCCGCAGCCCGGCGCGTTCCGCGAGAGCCGATGTGACGACCAACCGAGCTCCCTCGCGCCCGCGAGCGCGATCCGTCCGTTGTTCCCGAGGACGTCGTCTCGCACCGTCGCTACCCTCAGCGTCGACTCGACCTCGTCGAGGAACACCGCGAACCGCTCGGGGTCCGCAAAGCTCACACCGTCTCGATCACGCCACCGCCGAAGGACTCGATCCGGCGTCCGGTAGCACGTCCCCGAGTTGACGAGCGTCGTCCCACCGACTCCCCTCCCGACCGGGAGCACGACCGGCGGGCGCCCGAGTGCGACCGTCGAGCCCGCGTCCCGATAGAGGTCCGTAAAACGATCGAGAGGGTGGCCGCGCTTTATCTCCTCGACTCCGAAGCGGCGGCCCTCCTCGACGACGACAACCGACAACCCCGCCCTCGCGAGCGTCCGCGCCGCCATCGCTCCGCCCGCCCCCGACCCGACGACGACGACGTCCGCGCTCACGCGGTCCGGCCAGTCGACAGATCTCGTCACCTCGAGGTGTGCGTCTCTGCGCGCGACGCTCTCACCGGAGTTGAGCGACCCACTCCGCGCGGCGATGTTCGACCCGTAGACGAGGAGGATCGGGATCTTCACCGACTCGACGAGGTCCGCCGTCGCACGACTCGTCGCGAGCGTCGTAATCAGCCGGTCTCGGCGGTCTCGATCGGTTGAGATGAGCCTCTTGCCGCTTATAGCGACGGCCGCGACGTCGAGCGCGGCGACGCCCGCGTTCAACGCGACACGAACCGCGGTCGGGAGTTTCAGTGACCACTCTCTCACCTCCCCCGCCGCTCGGCGCGCCTCGTCGTCGTTAAGATCCAACAGCGCCGCGCAGACGCCCTCGAACGCACGCTGTTGAACGTCGCTCAACTGCGAAACCCTATCTCCGCGTGCGCGCCGGAAAAGAGCCGCCACTCTTTCTCGATACGCCAGATCCCGTCGACGCGCTCTGTTACGACGACGTGTGCGTCCGCGACCTCGGAGTTGAGACACGTCGCCGTCGCGCCGTCTGGATCGACGTAGTCGACCGTCACCGTCTTGTCCTCCGGCAACGAGGCCGACACCGACAGCCGCCTCTTGCCGACCCGTCCCGTGACCGAGAACTCGAGCGGCCCGAACTGTGTCCTCCTCCGCGTCCCAAGGTGCGCTTTGAACTTCGGCGCCGACACGACGGAGTTGCCCGGCCAGTCCTCGCCGGCTAGACGGAGCTGGACGAACGCGAGCGGTCTTAGATGGAGGTGCTTCACGAACCCGTGCCTCGACGCCGCGACGACGACCTCCAAGACGTCTTTTCCTCCGAGGTCCGCGTGGAGCCACGCCCACCTCTCTGCGTTGCCTCTGCCGTAGATTCGAGCCGTTCCACCGCGGGCGGAGTCGAGATCGAACACCTCGTCTCCGACGCTCACCGTGCCGTTGAACACCGCCGTCGGCGCGGGGACGATCTGAGCGCTCGGCAGGATCTCGTTCTCCCACAACCGTCTCGGAAACGTGAAGAGCGGCTCCGACGTCGCCTCGTAGGTCAGCTCCCAGCGGATCTTAGAACCGCCCTCGGTCGTCGCCGAGCCGGCGCGTCGCCCCGGTTCTGCGACGACGTCTCCCGCGCTGAACCATCGCCCGGCCTCCAACGGGACCGGACCAAACCTTCCCCAGATCGCCGCGTCACGCCCCGCCGCCGGAAAGACGGCCGCCCATCCGTGGGCGTACGGCTCGCCGCCACGAGTCGGCGCAACTATCTCGTGGTGAATCCAGAACCCCGTTCCCGTCTTCGTATCGTTGAACGTCTCGTACCAGACCTCCATCCGTCCCGGCCGGCCGTCGTAGACCCTGCGATCGAGGTCGTCACCGTCGACGTCGTCTCGTTCTCCGGCCTCGAGACGGTCGACGTCCTTCTTCGGTTTCAACTTCATGCTCTTCAACATCGAGGGGAGATCCCGCAGGGAGAACCGGAGCACCGCGGTGCCGATCGTCTCGCCCTCTCCGTCGTAGATCGAGCCGGGCAACGTCGTCCAAGTCGACAGCGCCCTCGTCCACTTGATCGACTTCCACCCGTCGAATCGGTAGTCGTTCCCGTCGTCGCCGGAGAACTCCAACCTGTAGCGAAGCCGGCGGGTCTTGATCGGGGAGATCTCGATCGTCCCTACGACCGGCGCCGACTCCGCGAGCCCTCTCGCACTCAACGTGCCCGCGACGTCCGCGATCACCGTTCCAAACGGATCGACGCCGTTCTTCGTATCGACGGCGATCTCGAAGCGAATCGCACCGCCGGGGTCACCCGCGCTGTCGCCCGCGGGATTGCCCGCGGGGTCGAGAGGTTTCCACGTCCCCGCCATCGTCTCTCTAAAGTGGGCGTTCCTTCCCGTCTCCATCACCCGCCTCCTTCGCTCGTCCACTCACGAGTGTTCGCGTCAACTCCGAGAGCGGCGAGCATCGAGTCGCCGGTCGCCGACAGGTATCGCTCGGAGAGTTCTTTGGCTGCCGCGACGTCGCCTCTCGCTATCGCGGTGAGAACCGGCCCGAAGAGCGCTGCGAGCGCCGCGGGGTCTCTAAAGGGAGAGACGAGAAGAGACCCGACCGACATGTACGCGTCGAGGATGCTGTTGACGACGAGCACGAACACCCGATTGCCGCTCGACCGCGCTATCACCCGATGGATCTCGGCCTCGACGAGCTGTGCGCCCTCCGGTCGAGTCTGCAACGAGAGCGCTTCGAGGAGTCCGGTCAGCTCCTCGACGTCACCGGCGCTCCGGTTGCGTGCCGCTTCCGCCGCGATCACCGCGCCAAACAGCCTGCGCGCCTCGAAGAGCCCGTCGATCCAATCGAGAATCCACTCGCTCGAATCAGACGAATCAGACGCCGCCGCGCTGAGAAGGAGCGGGAGTAGCCCCGCTCCACCGGTCTTCGCAAAGTCGAGCACCTCCGAACCGACGCCGTGGCGTGTCTCGATCAGCCCCGCCTGTTCCAACCGCGCCAACGTATGCTTGAGCGACGTCCGAGTCACCCCGAGCGTGCTCGCGAACTCTCGCTCCGGCGGCAGCAGCGATCCCGGGGCCAACCTCCCCGTCAAGATCTCCTCCGAGAGCGTCCGCGCGAGTTGGTCCACTATCGTCTCCCGGCTGATCACGACTCCCCGCCCCGGCGACGGCGCGAAACTCCGTAACTCGCCCGTCTCCGTCCTCGCCGTCGCATGCTTCTTCAACGAGACCTCTCTCCTGCTCTTCTGCGTCGAACTCCGCGAACCGTTCCCGGGAATCGGCCCGAGGGAACCGTCCGAGGTACCCTCCCAATGGACACTCCCAGTGGACACTCCCAGTGGACACTCCCAGTGGATGAGCCACTATACCACAGCCGGTAGAGTGGGTTAACCGTACTGTTCTATACGGATCCGTACGGAAAGTGATAGGATTAGCGGTGTGGTGACGATCAACGCTGAAGAGGTACGAATCCCCCGCGGCGCCCGCGAGGCGGTCGCTCGCCGCGAAGAGGTCGTCGTGCTCAACAGAGAACGGCCGGTCTTCGCTATTGTCCACCCGGACACGATCGAACGTAGCGTCCCGCGCCCGCGTGGTCGGACCGTACGAGACATAGCGGCGGCGCTCGCTCAGTTCGCATCGCCGGACCCCGACTTTGTCGCCGACATGAACTCGGTGCTCAGTAGCGTCGGGAAAGTACCGGGAGAACCGTGGGAGCGGTCGTAGACACTACCGTCTTCATCGACCTCGAACACGCACGACGTCGATCCGCGACTGACTCTGGAGTACTAATCGGGGAGTACCTCGAACGCGCCCTCGGCCCGGACGAGGAGATAGCTATCGCCGCGATCACCGCCTCGGAGCTACTCCACGGTGTACACCGAGCGACACCCGAGCACCGTGGAGCGCGTGAGGCCTTCATTGAGGCGGTCCTCTCCGTCGTCCCCGTGCTCGAATTCGATCTACTCGCAGCTCGCGTTCATGCGAGACTTTGGGCGGAGACGGTTGCCGCGAGGACAAACGTCGGGCCACACGACCGGCTCGTCGCGGCTACCGCGATCAAGCTCGGCTGGCGTGTCGCAACCGCGAACGTGCGCCATTTCAACCAGATCCCCGGGCTCGACGTCGTCGAAGTGGCCCCGACGCGCTGAGCGGTTGGCGACGATGCGATCCACGATGCCGATTCCGACCGTTTCGACCCGTTTGGACCCGTTTGGACCTGTTTTAACCAGCTGGAACTGCACTGTTGCAGATAGCTAAGTTACATGATAGTAGTTACATCAACGGAATTATTGTGGGACAGCCCACTCGAGCGTGTCGGCCGCTCGAATCAGGGTGACCAACGTGCGTACGAGTCGAGATCCACAGGAGATTGAGAGTGAAACCTGCCGGCGAGGTGACCGTAGAACGGCTTGTCGGGCCGATGAGAGTTGCGAGCGCGCGCACGTATGCTCACCAAAGAGCGCCGGTGGTCGCTCTAGTGACAACGAGTGCTCGTCGTTCGACGTCAACCGCACCTGTCCAGTGTCGACAAGTAACGAACTACCGGTAGCGTCGTGGCGTTAGCTGAACCAACAAGATCTTACGCTGCACCAAACGACGAGGACGCTCTGTCGGGCGATTGGGAGGCTCCGTTTCGAGGGCTGATCGCGAGCGCCTTTGCCAATCGAGATGGCTCTGCCTCTCGCGAGATCGGGCTACAGCTCGAGTTGTTCCATCCGCCTAGAAGTTCTGAGCGAGGAGCGACAGCAGATCGATCCAGCATCCGGGCACGCCTCGTTATGCGTAACGAGGTCGGCAACTGGGTAAGGTCTGGGATCTCGTGGTCGAGGCTTGACTACTACTCGTTCGCGTACTCTTACGAGGAAGGAAACGGTGGCCGGGCAGAAGAGCAGCTACGGGTGTTAAAGGAACTGCTTTGGATGAGCCGCATAGCGAGTCGTCAGGCCGGCTACTACAGCCACAACGAGCAAGTAGTGAAACTCGAGACGATCAACAGCAGGCGACTCTGGGACCTCCTGCGTGAAGCATGCGAACTCGGCCTCCCGCTCATGACCTCCGGGAAGGCGGCCCTACCGGTCGTTGTCCACCCGACGCCGGCGGTGATCTCCGTTGACGTGATACGAAGTGACGGTGATCTAGCGCTCCGGCCGCGCGCCGTCATCGACGGAGAGCAGATCCCGGGACCGTCCTGCGTCCTCGTCGGCACTCCCGCGCACGGCGTCGCGTGGATGAGCCGTTCCACGACGGACTCCACGGGTGGCACGCGAATCTGTCTCGCGCCGTTCGACTCGCCCGTAGACGACCAACTGCGAGAACTTCTCGACTACGAGCGACTCCACGTTCCAGGATACGACGAGGACCGATTCTTGACCGAGTTCTTTCCTGTCTTGCGCCACAGAGTTGCGCTCGAGTCAAGTGACGGATCTGTCGAGCTTCCCGAACCGCCGCCGCCAACGTTGGTCCTCTCCGTCGGACACCTTCAAGGCGATCGTGCCGAGTTGACCTGGGCCTGGGATATTCCAGGAGCTGGAGGTACCGGGCTGTACGAGGGAGCGTTCGATCCTTACGGCAGAGGTCAAGACCAGGTCGCGAAGTTCGCGATCGTAGAGTCGGTAACGGACACAGTCGAGTCGGTTCCTGAACTCTTCGAAACCACGCCGTTTGGCGAGCGTCTTCTCGATAACACTGTTCTCGAAGGCTTCAGCTACGTAAGGTTCTCGACCGACTTGTTGCCGACACTGTCGGAGACACCCGGCGTTAGAGTGGATCAGCTCGGCACCGCGCCGCACTACCGCGAACTCCTCGGCGCTCCGACTGTGAGCTTGGGAGAGTCGGGAACGAGCGACAACGACTGGTTCGATCTGACGGTCACCGTCGACGTCGAAGGAGAGCAGGTCCCGTTCGCGGAGTTGTTCATCGCGCTCGCTGAAGGCCAGTCGCACCTAATCCTTCCCTCCGGCTCCTTTTTCTCACTCGACCGCGAGGAGCTACGTCAACTTGGCCAGCTGATCGCCGAAGCGCGCTCCTTGGAGGACTCTTCGGGAGACAGCGTTCGCCTCAGTCGATTCCAAGCGAGCTTCTGGGAGGACCTGCAACGCCTCGGAGTCGTCACCGCGCAGGCCGGCAGGTGGGAGGCCTCGGTCAAGGCGCTCGCCGGTGCGACTCCTCGGACCGACCACTCGGTTCCCAAAGGACTCCACGGCACCCTGCGTCCCTACCAAGTCGCCGGGTTCAACTGGTTGGCGTTCCTCTACGAACTCGATCTCGGCGGCATCCTCGCCGACGACATGGGGCTCGGAAAGACGCTTCAGGCGCTCGCGCTCATCTGCCACACACGAGAGAGTGGTCTGAGCCAAGATCCGTACTTGGTCGTCGCTCCGACGAGTGTCGTCGGGAACTGGGCGTCAGAGTGCAACAAGTTCGCGCCCGGTCTCGCGGTTGCCGCGATTAGCGAGACGAGCGCTCGCCGCGGGACTCCGATTAAGACCGTCGCCGCTCGTGTAGATGTCGTCGTCACCTCTTACAGTCTCTTTCGCATCGACTACGACGACTACGCAACCGTTAGCTGGGCAGGCCTCTTCTTGGACGAGGCTCAATTCGTCAAAAATCGAAACTCCCAGGCGTTCCAACGAGCCAAGATGCTGCCGGCGCCGTTCAAGGTTGCGATGACTGGAACCCCCTTCGAGAACAACCTCATGGAGCTCTGGTCACTGCTCTCGATCACCGCCCCAGGGCTCTTCCGCAGTCCGGAACGGTTCGCAGAGTACTACCGCGCACCGATCGAGAAGAAGTCAGACACCGAGCGCCTAGACCAGCTACGCCGCCGTGTCCGTCCGTTAATGCTACGACGCACCAAGGATGAGGTCGTCAAAGACCTCCCCGATAAACAAGAGCAGGTCCTCGAACTCGAACTCAACCCGAGACATAAGAAGCTCTACCAGACGTACCTCCAACGAGAACGCCAGAAGGTCCTCGGCCTCCTCGGCGACCTCCAGAAGCACCGTTTTGAGATCTTCCGTTCCCTAACACTGCTCCGTCAAGCGAGCCTTGACTGTTCCCTCGTCGACGCTAAGCACAACAAGGTCCCCTCGACCAAGCTCGACGCCTTGATGGAGCTACTGGGTGACATCGTCGAAGACGGCCACCGGGTACTCGTCTTCAGCCAGTTCACCCGGTTCCTCGATCTCGCGCGCAAACGGATCGAGTCCGCGGGGATCGACTACTGCTACCTCGACGGCCATACCCTAAAGCGCGATCGTGTCATCACCAAGTTCCGCAAGGGAACCGCGCCGGTCTTTCTAATCAGCCTCAAAGCCGGTGGGTTCGGGCTCAACTTGACCGAAGCGGACTACTGCATCATCCTCGATCCGTGGTGGA
>JAJYQJ010000040.1 GCA_021794655.1 Actinomycetes bacterium
AGGCTCCCGCGTCCGACTTAGGTACGGGTTCGAAGACACCAAGGAGAAACCGACGTCACCGGGTGATCCCGAACACAGCTTTCACCCATTGCAAACGTCCGCGCCAGCGGCCACATTGACTTAGCTGGAAATAGTTGACTCCAAGTAGCTCCGTTCCAACTCCAGGTGTCGTCGAGTGTGACGCCACTACCAAACCCGCCAAAGAGCAGCATCTGGCCAGTCGCCGCGTCGTAGGCCATCGATGCACCAGCACGAATTGGCGGGCTAGCCACGGCGTTCAAATGTGCCCAAGTCGCAGCAGCGGAGATCGGAGCTGCTGTAGCTGGGGTTGCTCCAATGAGAGCGGTCGTTCCAATCAGAGCCAGTAGCAAGGTAACTGCCCCCGCCCAATAGATCGCCCGTCTCATATCGACTCCTTGATTCGTTCCACTTCACCGAGTTGGCCCGTCAGCCTAGCTGGATTCGAAGTGACCCGGCCGTCGTCCGTCGCGCTCACGACGTCGGCCAACCGGCAGGTAGCGAGTAGGCAGCGAGCAGGCAGCGGGCCCGTCGGGGTTGTTCTGGAGGAAACCACCGGGCACCGAGAGACTAGAGGAGCTGTGAGAAGTTGTAGCCGAACGCCGTCGAGTTGGATCCGCTCCCAAGCGTTCGCGTGTCGTCTCGGCGTTTACCCGCGTCGTCTCGGCATTCAAGGGTAGCCACCTCGACGCCGGGTTAACACCGGGTCGACGCCGAGTTAACAGGCTCGAAAGATCGCCGTAGCACGAGATCTAAGATCCGATACCCCCGACACCTGGCGCAATAATTGTGACAGTTGGGTTAGAGTTCTCAGCGAGGGGTTCCACTCGCGGCCCCGCTGTGCAATGCTTGTATCGACAGGCGGTCAGATAGGCGGTAGTTCGGGAGACGCCAGATGACACTTACCCGGTGCATCGATGAACTGCTTGGAGCCGTCGGGATTGAGGACGGTGGGGAACGCTCCGACTGTGTCAGGTCGGTCGTCGCGAGCGATTTCTTGTACGTAGACCCTCACTTCGTTGCGGCATCTCCAAAGGGTCTAGTCGACGCGTTCGGTTGGTTCCGCAGCGAGATAGGCGACGAGGTCGAGATCGTCAGAACGAGCGAGGTCGAGGTGAACCACGACTACTTCTCATACACGTGGGCTCAGGTCCGCGACGGGGAGACGGTGGCTGAAGGGTTCGCGTTCGGATGCATGGACAGATCGGGGCAGATCCGCCAGATCGTGAACTTCGAGGGTCAGATCGCCGCTCCCAAGTGCGCTTACGCTCAAGAGGTCGCCTGACTTCCCCGCAGTGCCCGCCCGGGATGAACGGCGCCCCCCCGCCGATCGTCCCGGGCGACGCGGGGAACGGAGAGCCGGTCGCACGAAGCTTCACGAAGCTTCACGAAGCTTCACGAATCTTGCAAAGCCGGCCTGATTTCAACGAAGACCTTTTGGAGCGCTAGCCTGGGAGGGTGGACGACGAGACATTTGACCTGGACTTGTTGGCGGGATCCCTGCGGGCTGACAGTGGGGACGTTCGGATCCTGTTAAGGGTGCTCGTCGAAAAGCTCTCTGACGCGTTGGGGAGCAGGCTCACAGTTGAACGATCGGGTGGAAGGTTTTTCAAAAAACCTGGCGAACTCCAAAAAATAACCGTCGAGTTGGGTGATGACCAGCTCATAGCCTGCGTTGTCTCCGATCGACTCGAGTGCACGGTGTCGAGAAGCAGCGGTGGTATCCGGATACGATCGGAGAAGGTGCCTACCGAAGAGTGGATACGGCGTCTACTATCCGCACTACGTGATGAAGCGTCGACGAGCGAGGCGACCCGGACCGCGCTCGAATCGATCGTGATAGGAGACGGAACGTGACGAGTAGCGCGAAACCCAGTAGCGAGAGCCCGAGCGGCGAGAGCCCGAGCGGCGAGAGCCCGAGCGGCGGGAAACCCAGTAGCGCGGAGGAGCGAGATCGCACCCCGATCGATGAGGGGCTGCCCCCCGACGCGGGCCGCCGCCTCGCCGAACTCGAGGATCGCCCGGGGCACAAGGGGATGTTCACGTCCGACCTCTCGGTCAACGAGTTCCTCCTAATCAAAGAGGCGGGGTTCCATCCGCTCGGATTCGTGATGGGTAGCTCGATCTACCATATCGGCATCCAGACGCGTCGCTGGTCCCAGAGCCAAGAGCTCGCGAAACTGACCGAGGCGATGTACAACGCGCGAGAACTTGCGATGAATCGGATGGACGCGGAAGCAACCGAGCTCGGCGCCGACGGCGTCGTAGGTGTCCGTCTCGACGTCAACTACTACGAGTGGGGATCGGACACGGCCGAGTTCATCGCGCTTGGGACCGCGGTCAAGGCGGAGGACAATAACTCCTACCGCAATAAGGAGGGCAAACCGTTCACGTCGGACCTTTCGGGCCAGGACTTCTGGACGCTGATGCAGACCGGGCACGTGCCCCTCGGCCTCGTGATGGGGACGTGCGTGTATCACATAGCCCACCGCGGTCTAGGACAGACCCTTCGCACGACGGGCCAGAACGTGGAGTTGCCGAACTTCACCCAGGCTCTCTACGAAGCGCGCGAGCTCGCGATGACGAGGATGCAAGACGAGGCGAACCAGCTCGGAGCGTCGGGGATCGTAGGTGTCCGCTTGGAGGAGAAGAGCCACATGTGGGGTGACCACACGATCGAGTTCTTGTCGCTTGGAACAGCGGTGGCGGACGCGTCGGATGGTCAACACACGATCCCTCAGCCTCGAACGATTATCTCTTTGGACGGTTGAGATGGCGCTAGAGGATGGAGACGAGGTGGACCCGGGCGACGTCGAAGAGGTGGCGGGGTCGCGTCTCAGCAGTCTCAACAAAGGCGCTTGGTCCTCCGCTCTGTCGGTGTCGGACTTCGCGTCGTGTAAAGAGATCGGGATGTCCCCGGTCGGCTTCGTTCAAGGCTGTGCCGTCATGCAGTGGGCTTGGTACATCTCGAATCCCTACATGGGCGCCGCGAACGTCCTGGGAGGGGGAGGGTACGCGCCGAACGCGACTCGCTCTGGTCAATACAGCGAGACGTGGCGATGTCCTCATGGATTTGTGAGTGCAGATCATCGCGCGTACGGATACAACTTTGAACAGGTCTGGGTGGAGGAGAACTGGGCTAAAGGATTCGGTCTCGCATACGACAGAATGATGGAAGAGGCCACGACTCTCGGTGCTCACGGTGTCATCGGTGTGGTTGACGAGATGCGCAACTTGGCCGGCACAGGCGCCGTCGAGTTCAAGATCAACGGCACCGCGGTGGTCGTCCCCGGGGCGAAGACCCCGGGTCGCCCGTTTGCGACGTTCCTCTCGGGGCAACGACTCTCAAAGCTTCTCGAAGCCGGATTTACCCCGGTATCGATCGTCGCCCACATGAGTTCTGTCCAGATGTATGGATACTGCGTAACGAGCTATCAGATGTCCGGATCGGGCATGGGGAACTGGAGCGGGACGGTCGGGGGGATCGGCTCTATTGACCAGGTCGGAAAGGCCCAGCGAGCGGCAAGGCACCTCGTACGCGAGCGCATCAGAGCCCAACTTGCCGGGGACACCCTTCACGGAGCCCACCTCGAGATCTCCGAACACGAAATGGGCGAAGGGGCGATGTCGATTGCGTGCTTGATGAAAGGGACACGAGTTCGCCAGTTCAACGACTTCGCAAAGCTACCCGACGCAGAGATCGTGTTGAGGCTCGCGTGATGGACGCAAAGAAAGCAGTTGACGCACTGTCGGCTCCCCCGCGACCAACGGCGACACATCACAACCCGGCGGGGACGACGTCGGATCTATCGGTCGACGAAGTTCTACTACTTCACTCAATTGGCTGGGAACCGGCGGACATGGTCTTTGGGGTCGCGTGGTGGTCCGTGCCGTGGGGGTCGTGGCAGTGGAGAACGGGTGAGATCGTCGAAGCGTCGAACGCGTTCGCAGGTGCGATGGAGGAGGCCGCGGGCCAACTACGTGCCGAGTGCGCGCGCGCCGGTGGGTCCGGCGTAGTCGGGGTAAAGGTCGACCTACGCGTTCGCGCTCAACATATCGACGTTTCCCTCACCGGGACCGCGATCAGGCGTACGGGTAAGAAGCCGACGGGATTCGAGTTCATATCCGACCTTTCGGCGAGGGACTTCGCGGTGCTGACGAGATCCGGGTGGACCCCACTTGGGTTGGCAACCGGGGCGAGCTTTGTCATCGCGCCACGCAGAACCGCAAAGCAGTGGGCCGCTCAACAAGGCCAGAACGTCGAGCTTCCCCATTTGACCGAGGCTCTTTACCAGGCAAGAGAAGGGGCGATGGCTCGAATGCAGCAGGCTGGTATCTCTATGCATGCTCAAGGCATCGTTGATGTGAAGATGGACGAAGGGCCGATGGGCGCTGGAGGGCGGGTAATGCAGTTCGTCGCAGTTGGGACGGCGGTGAAGTTGGCGGCGAGCGAACACCAGATGATCCGGCCCGAGATGGTCGTCACGTTGAACGACCCGGTCGTCTTGTTCGAAGCGGCGAGCGTACGAGGCGGTTGATGAGCCGCGAGCTGCTTGACGTCGGTTCCGACACGGTAAACGGCGCGTTCTCCGAGATGGCGGTCGAAGTGAAGGAGTTGAAGAAGCGCTTTGGTAGCTTTGAAGCCGTTCGAGGTGTCACCTTTGACATCGGGGTAGGGGAAACGTTTGGGTTTCTCGGTCCAAACGGGGCGGGAAAGTCGACGACGATCTCGATGCTGTGCACGTTGCTCAATCCCTCCGAAGGATCGGCGAAGGTCGCTGGATACGACGTCGTCAGCGATCGCTCCGAGGTCCGCCGCAGGATCGGGTTGGTGTTCCAAGACACGACGTTGGACGACTACTTGACCGCCGAGGAGAACTTGAAGTTCCACGCCGAACTCTACGGCGTACCGCGTTCTCAAACGGCCGGACGGATGTCTGAAGTGCTGGAGATGGTCGGCCTATGGGATCGGCGCAAGTCAAAGGTGCAGACTTTTTCGGGCGGCATGAAACGACGCCTCGAGATTGCACGTGGGCTTCTGCATTCGCCACGGGTCCTCTTCTTGGACGAGCCGACCGTCGGGCTCGACCCCCAGACCCGCAGCCATATCTGGTCCTACATTCACGAACTCAGACAACGTGAGTCGATAACGATATTCTTGACGACACACTATATGGACGAGGCGGAGCACTGCGATCGTATCGCGATAATGGACCAGGGCCTCGTTGCGGTGATTGACACCCCCGAGGCGCTGAAGGCGAGCATCGGCCAAGATAGAGTCCGCCTCACGACCGACGACGACGAGACGGCGATCGAAGAGCTGGAGAGCAAGTTCGGACTCGCCGCGACTTTGAGCGAAGGAGAGGTGACCGTCTACGTCCCAGGTGGCGAGTCCTTCGTTCCCCGGCTCTTTTCTGAGCTCGGAGTAAGTATCTTGTCCGTCAGCGTGTCTCGCCCCACCTTGGACGACGTCTTCATGGAGTACACCGGCAGGACTATCCGTGACGCGGAGGCGTCGATGAGTGAGCAGTTCGCAGCGAAGCCGTGGATCAGGGCGAGCCGCCGATGAGCGACGTCACCTCCCAGGACCCGCAGTCGAGCGTGCTTGAGGGAGCGGATCTCGACGCGACGAAACGAGACGGTGGCTCACCTCCGAAGAGCGGTCGACCGCCCGCGCACTTGGGGCGGACGGCGGCACCGGCGCCGATCCGCTTGGCGGGTGGAAAGTTCTCCGACGACCTGCGCGCGATTCTCATGGTGTGGAAGCGCGAGCTCATACGCTTTAGGCGCAACGGACTTCGGATCGCGACCTCGATCGTCCAACCCGTCCTCTACCTTTTCGTCCTCGGCACCGGGCTGTCGTCGCTCGTTGGAAAGGGAATGCCGGCGGGATCCGGCTTTAACTTCAAGACGTTCATGTTTCCTGGAATCGTCTGCATGACAATCCTGTTCACATCCATCTTCTCGTCTATATCGATAGTCTGGGACCGGGAATTCGGTTTCCTGCGAGAGATGCTCGTCGCTCCAGTCAGGCGTAGCTCGTTGGTTATCGGCAAGTGCATCGGAGGTGCGACGACGTCGTTCCTCCAAGCCGTGATCATGCTCGCTCTCGCGGGGCTTGTCGGAGTTCCCTATACACCGCTCTTGATGATCACGTTGATAGGCGAGATGCTTCTCTTGTCACTCTCCATCACCGCACTCGGTATCGTCTTGGCGGCACGGATGAAGCAGCTCGACTCGTTCGCCGTCGTGATGCAGTTCGTCGTCCTTCCCCTCTACTTCTTGTCGGGCGCGCTCTTCCCTCTGCGCGGGCTACCCGGTTGGCTGGAGTTCTTGACCCGCGTAGACCCGATGACCTACGCGGTAGACCCGATGCGAAGGACCGTTCTGGAGCACCTGTCGATACCAGAGGCTGCGCGTTCGATATTCGCGGCTCCAGTTACTTGGTTTGGCTGGCAGGTGCCGATCGGCTTGGAGTTGGGCGTCGTCGCGGCGTTCGGGGCCGTCATGCTCGGCATCTCGATAAAGCTGTTCTCGAAGATGGACTGAGCGGCCCGACGAATCAGTGAGTTTCAGGCCGACCTGCGGCGCTGGCGCACTATTCGCCGCCTCTCCCGCTCGGTAGTGCCACCCCAGATGCCCTCTCGCTCGCGATGCGCCAACGCGTGCTCCAAGCACGCTTCTCTAACCGGACACTCTGAACAGACCGCTTTGGCCTCTTCGGCGTCGGCGTCGTCCTCGGTGGACGGGTAAAAGACATCGACATCGATGCCCCGGCAGGCGGCACGCTTGCGCCACATAGCGGCACTCATGAAAAACACTTCCTCGTAGGGTTGGTTAAGTTCAGTTCCCAGCGAATCCGACGCCAGACCGGCCAAGCCTGAGCTAACCCCAAATTCGATAGGAGCGCAATTATGGCTCAACTACAGCGTGCCTGTAAAGGGCTGGCGTCCAAGCCCGAGGCCGCGCTTTACCGTCAGCTCGCCAAATCACCTACGAGCTCGGAGCGTGTCGCGTCGCTCAACTCACTGCGTGCCTGGTAGGAGGGGTGGTCGACGACGAGTGCGGCCGGGCGCTCTGCGAGTTCGCGAACTTGGTCGTCTTCGAATTTGAACCGCAAGTAGTGAACGGCGGGCGTCGTCGTGTCTCGCGTGAGCGCTCTCGCATGTCCCGCTTCGGGGAAACTTCGCACTTGCGACGCTCCGTCGGCGCCACCTAGAGCTATCGAAAGAGCGCTCTCTATTCCGGTGAGGCGGGGAAGCCAGTGTCGCAGATCGCTTTCGTTCGTCAGCTCTATGAACAGCGTTGCGGAGAGCTCCATCCCTCTGGGCAGAAGGCAGTTGTAGACGTCGAGTTCCTCTTGGATTCCTTCGTCAGAGATGATCTTTTCGACCCTCGCCATCTCTTGGACCTGGAACTTCACAGTATCTTCGCACTCAAAGACCACCGTCATTATCGGCCCCAGCGCAATCCTCCTGAGGCGCTTCTTCGCTATGACTCGCCTCCGGAACTCTTCTCTGACTCGTTCATACGCGCGCAAATCCAAGATGTCCTCGAGGGTCAGCACTGCTCGTCGATTCCATAAGCCCTGGCTAGTAGCTGTATAGGGTGAACTGGCTTCTTGCCGGTCTCTTGGAGGATCGCTCCGTTGGCCAGATGGCAGTCGCCACAGACGACCGAGTTTGAGGCCGCGTTCACCTCTCTTGCGAGAGGCCGCGCCACTTTCCTCGCCGTCTCGTAGTTCTCGACGCGATATCCCCATGTCCCGTCTATCCCTGAGCATCGCTGGACTAGGTCACAGCTGATACCTGCGAGCTTCAACAGATCCCGGCTCTTAAAACCGATGTTCTGGGCTACGAGATGGCACGGCAGATGGTAGGTAACTCGATCCGCGACCGCTCCGGAGTCACGCCCAAGAAACTCGAGGTCGAGCGCAGATGGGTCTTCTTTGTAGACTCTCATCAGGTACTCCGCGGGGTCGAACGTGTGAGCGGCGACGAGGTCCGCGTCTGCTCCTGGAACGTACAGCGGGTAGTCACGTTTTATCACGTATGCGCAGGTCGGCTGGGCGACGATGACATCTTTACCCGATCGAACCTCTTTGACCAACGCGTCGATGTTCCTCGCCGCGGCGTCTTTGAACTCCAAGACGTGCCCGGAGTGCAGCCAGGGAGCACCGCAACACCTAGTTCCTTCAGGGATCGAACACCCTACCTCGTTCCTCTCGTAGACCTTGACCAGATCCTTGCCTATCGCTACGTCCATGTACTCGATGAAGCACGTCGGAAACACCGTTACGCGTCGCCCCTCGTCACGACGAGGCTCCCCCGTGTGCTCGGTCGGCCTCGATTGAGAGCCGGCTCGACGTTTGAACCAGGTAGTGAACCTCTCGCGAGCGTACGGGGGAAGGACGCGATCTCGGGCGATCCCGACGGTCTTTTCCATCGCTCTTCGAGGGAGCGATCCAGGAGTACCGGTCGCCTTGTTGACGAGCGGCGATGCGATAGTCGACACCTTTCCGATCAAGTCGGTGCGAGCGAGGAACTGATCGCTCAGGCGCTCTTTGAGCCGCTTGCCCTCCTTGACCCTGTTCGCATGCACCCTCATCATGAGCCGCGGAAAGTCGAGCTTCCATTCGTGAGGCGGGACGTAGGGGCACTTCACGTAGCAGAGCTTGCACTGGTAGCACTCGTCGACGACCTGGTCGCGCTCTTCTAAGGAGAGCTTCGACGCCTCGCCGTCGTGGTCGTCAATGAAGCCAAAGAGGGACGGAAACGAGGGGCAGAGATTGAAACACAGCCTGCAGCCGTGACAGAGGTCGAAGACCCGATCCATCTCCTCGCGGAGATCGTCCCGATCAAAGTACTCCGCATCGGATGGAGAGTACGTCGCGGTCAAGAAACGCCCGCGATCAACTAAACCACCGACGAGTACAAGTAACAGCCACCGCACACCCAGCCGTGTGCAACGGCTGGGTGTCGGTAGTTAAACGGCGTCTACGCTCAGGAGATAGACTCAAGGCCCTTTGTGAAACGCCCCGCGTGAGACTTCTCAGCTCTCGCGAGGGTCTCCAACCACTCCCCTATCTCTTCGAACCCTTCGTCTCTCGCCGTCTTCGCAAATCCCGGGTACATCTCGGTGTACTCGTAAGTCTCGCCCTCGATAGCCGACTTGAGATTCGCTTCCGTTGGCCCAACCGGAACGCCGGTAACCGGATCTCCGACTTCTTTCAAGAAATCGAAGTGCCCGAACGCGTGACCAGTCTCACCTTCTGCGACCGAGCGGAAAAGGGCCGCTACGTCTGGATAACCCTCCACGTCCGCCTTCTGGGCAAAGTACAGGTAACGGCGGTTCGCCTGGCTCTCCCCGGCAAACGCGGCCTTTAGGTTCTCTTCGGTCGTTGAACCCTTCAGTGCTGGCATATTTGATGCTCCTCTCTTATTTATCTGCTTTCTTACGACAACTCTTTTCCATCGCCTGCTCGTCGTCTCGTACCGCCCTGGCATCGCCTACATACCCCACGAAATACCACCTCGACGCTGCTCACTCTATATCCTTGCGCCGCGGCGTCGGGCAGCGAGAGCTCGGGGAGCTCCATATTTACGTCACACACTTCTCCGCAACGGCTGCAGACGAGGTGATGGTGGGCCAACTCGACGTTTGGATCGAATCGCACGGTCCCGGTGCCGACGTCGAGCGCAGCGAGCTCGCCCATCGCAACGAGCTCGTTCAACGTCTGGTATACGGTCTTTAAAGATATCGTCTCTACGTCTCTACGTACCGCTTCATACACCTGGTCGGCCGATGGGTGAAACGTGTTTCCTTCCAGGGCGTGAAAGATGTGCTGGCGCTGAGTCGTCACCTTCTGCCCTCTCGCCCTGAGCAACTCGCTCAACTCGGCCACGGTCTTCACGGGGACAAGCTTATCACCAACTGTTGTTGGAAAACAATAGTTGTTAACTTATCGACCCCGCCACGCGTGGCAGGCTGGAGGGGTGAACCGCCCCCCCGAGACGACGAGTCAGAAGGCATCGGCCCCCCAACGTAACGACCCCCTCGCTGCTTTCCAGCGTGGCCCCGCTCTCGAAAAACTCGGCCGTGAGAGCTTTGACGTGCTAGTAGTCGGAGGAGGCATAACCGGCGCCGGCGTCGCGCTCGACGCGGCGTGTCGTGGCCTCAAGACCGCGTTGGTCGAAAAGGACGACTTCGCGTCCGGAACCTCGTCGAAGTCGTCCAAGATGGTCCACGGCGGTCTGCGTTACCTGGAGCAACACGAGTTCCGTCTCGTCTACGAGAACCTCGCTGAGCGTCAGAGACTCCTCGACAACGCTCCCCATCTCGTCAAACCGCTCCCGTTCTTGGTTCCGCTCTTTGGTAAAGCCGGCGTCGTCTCCAACGCCGTCGCCCGCTCGTACGCGATGGCACTTTGGGTCTACGACGTGACCGGTGGACTACGGATCGGATCGCGGCATCGACGTGTGAGCAAAGCAGAAACCCTCGACCACTTTCCAGCCCTCGACTCGAACCGCCTCGTCTCTGCGTTCTTGTACTACGACGCCCGCGCCGACGACGCGAGGCTCACGCTCGCGATCTTGCGCACCGCGGTGCTTCGTTACCACGCGACCGCGGCGAACTACGTTCAAGTGACCGGGCTCTGCCACGACGCAGCGGGTCGGGTCTGCGGCGCCCGTGTGCTTCCTCGTGGATCTGGTTCACCTACATCGGAGCCGGCCGAGTTCCAAATCAACGCAGCCGTCGTCGTCAACGCAACCGGCGTATGGGCAGACGACGTCCGCGCCTTGGACGAGACGGTTCATCCCCACTCGATGCGCCCGGCCAAAGGGTCGCACATCAGCGTTCCATTCGAGCGGCTCCCTTGCGACGTCGCAGCCGTGATACCCGCCGCCTCCGATCACCGTTCGATCTTTGTCGTCCCGTGGCCACAAGACGGCCTCGTCTATATCGGAACGACCGACACCGGCTACTCGGGATCACTCGACAGTCCGCCCTGCACCCCTGAAGACGTCGACTACCTGCTGAGCGCTATCAACTCGATGACGACGGCCAACTTGAGCCGCAGCGACGTGACCGGTGTTTGGGCCGGCTTGCGTCCACTCCTCGCACCGGCGAACAATGGGCGTCATGTCACCGAGCGAACCGCCGATCTCTCGCGTCGCCACAGTGTCCATACTTCGAGCAACGGCCTCGTAACGGTCACCGGAGGAAAGCTGACGACCTACCGCTTGATGGCCGAGGACGCCGTCGCATCTGCGATGAAGGTCCTCGGGTACGCTAAGCCTGCCCGCTCCGTTACGAAGCACCTCGCCTTGATCGGCGCACCCGGTCACCCGGCCCCAGGCCCAAGTCCCGGTCCAGATCCCAGCCCAGATCCAGATCCCAGCCCAGATCCAGATCCCGTTCTCCACGAAAGCGAAGTCGTTCCTCTCTCGACTGAGCTCGTCTCGCACTTGAAAGATCGCTACGGCGAGGAGTTCCGAACCGTCGTCAAGATCGCACGAGGCCGGCCTGAGCTACTCGATCCGATCGTCAAAGGCCTGCCCTACGTCGGCGCTGAAGTGCTCTTCGCTGCTCGCTACGAGATGGCCACTCATCTCTCGGACGTTCTCGACCGGCGCACGAGGGCGTCGTTACAAGACGCACGGCAGACAATCAAAGCGGCCGGCGCCGTCGCAAAGCTGATCGCTTCGGAGCTCGGATGGAGCGAACAGCAGTGCGCTGAAGAGTCGACGCGCTACGTCAGCGACGCTCGAGATCAACTCGAGGCCGCCGGGATCGCGTCCGACGACGACTTGAGGTTAGCGTGACCCAGCCCGTACCGCCGATCCCGTTCAACACGTCCAAAGAGGAGCTCACCGATCGATTCACGCTCCCTTCACCGAGGATCTCTTCAGCGCTGCGTCGTCGGATCGAGGACTCAGGGGCACAGGTCTTCTCCGACGCATCGGCCAAGGCCGACGCCGGGCGCGACTGGTGGCCACTCGCAATTGGCTGGGCTTGTGACGGCGAAGTCCCGGCACGACCCGAACTCGTCGTCCGCCCGACGTCGACCGACGAGGTCTCAAAGGTCCTCGCCGCGTGCAACGACGCTTCGGTCCCGGTCACCCCGACCGCGGGGCGAAGCGGTGTCTGCGGAGGCTCCATCCCGATCTACGGGGGCGTATCGCTCGATCTGACCGGCCTCAGCGGGATCGTATCGATGGACGACTCCTCCCTCGTAGCAGAGGCTCGTTCCGGGACTTTTGGGCCCGACCTCGAAAACTCCCTTCGTCAATCCGGGAGCGGTTACACCCTCGGGCACTGGCCGCAGTCGATGGATATCTCGACCCTTGGAGGATGGCTCGCGTGCCGCAGTGCGGGCCAGTACTCGACACGCTACGGAAAGATCGAAGACATCGTCGTCGGCCTCGAAGTCGTCTTGGCCGACGGGAGGGTCATCCATACCGAGGGGACCGGGCCACGAGCCGCAACCGGTCCTAACCTTACCCAGCTCTTCGTCGGGAGCGAAGGAACGTTGGGGGTGATAACCGCCGCTCGCCTCCGAGTCCACCCGCTCCCTCCCGCAACCGAAAAGCGCGCGTACGGCTTCTCCACCTTCGAGGCGGGACTTGAGTGTTGCAGGAGGGTCATGCGCCGCGGCGCTACGCCGGCGGTCCTCCGTCTCTACGACGCAGCCGAGTCGGATCGCCACTTTCAAACCGGGAGCACCTGCGTCTTAATAGTGCTCGACGAGGCCGACGACGCACTCGTAGCCGCGACGATGTCGATCGTCGACCAAGAGGCGTCCTCTACCTCTGGGTGCCGTGATCTCGACCGCGCCCTCGTCGATCGCTGGATCGAGAACCGCAACGACGTCTCCGCACTCGCCCCACTTTGGAGTTCTGGGATCGTCGTCGACACCGTCGAGATCGCCGCCTCCTGGTCCACCCTGCCCGACCTCGCCCGCGAGGTCCGCGTCGAGCTCGAGGCAGTCGAGGGGACCCTCGTCGCCTCTGTCCACCAGTCCCACGCGTACACCGACGGCGCCTGCTTGTACTTCACGTTCGCCGGCCAGATGCCCTCGGCGAGCGGCGCTACGAACGAGGGATCGAAAGGGGACTCTCGCGCTTGGGCGGACCGTTACTACCGGACCTGCTGGGATACGGTCATGACCGCCGTGATGCGTCACGGGGCCGCAATCAGCCATCACCACGGAATCGGGTTGAACAGATCTCGATTCCTTCCGGCCGCCCTCGGCGGGGCTTTCGACGTCTTGAGCGCGATCAAGGTCGCACTCGACCCAGAGGGCATACTCAACCCCGGCAAGTTGGGCTTCACGAGCCGCTTCGGAAAGCCCCCTTGGCCATGACCCCCCTTCTCCATGAGCCCCCCCTGTCCATGACCACACCGCGTCCCGCAAGCCCCTGGCTTCAGCCCTGGGGTCGAGGGACACTGGCGGCAAAGCCGCCACAGAACCAAGGTCAGCGTTGGTGACACACCCTCGTTGTAGAGTGGTGCCGATGGCAA
>JAJYQJ010000067.1 GCA_021794655.1 Actinomycetes bacterium
GCCGCGCTTTACATGACGGGTCATCGCGATACGAGCCGCTTCGATCTGCCTAGAAGTGATCCACGCGGGCTCCAACGCCTGGATCCCGAAGTCACCGAAGTTAACCGTCGTGCCACCTTTCGCGTCTCCTTTGAGCCGCCCACGTTGCTGCTTCCTGTGCTTGACCTTGCGAGGCATCAACATCGTCAGTCGGACTCCTTGCGAAAGTGCGGCGCCTCGTGGTGCTCGTGGCGGCTGCGACGTTCTATCTCCTCGTCCTCTGTCAGCTGCCTCTCGAGGTCGTCGGGGACGACAGGTGGCGTTATGAGGTCCGCTACCTTGCTTGGCTCACCGTCACTAGAGACGCTATTAAGGACTGCTTCGGTGTCGGGCGCCAGATCCTCCAGCTCCACGACATCTTCTGACTCAACGGCGTCGACGTCGTCGGGTACAGTCCTTGCGAGTTCGCTTTCGTCGACGAGTCCTGGCTCACCTTGGTCCATCCGGCGCCGTCCTCCGCCGGCAGTGATGAGTTTACGAGGACGTGCTTGGCCCGAAGTCTCACCGACGGCCATCGCAGCTTCGCGGGTGATCTTGTCTTCGATAGAGACCTTGTAGGGAAGAATGTCGCCTTTGTAGATCCACACCTTCACTCCGACGCGCCCCGACGTCGTCTTGGCCTCGCGGAACCCGTAGTCGATATCTGCCCTCAGCGTATGGAGGGGAACCCGCCCTTCTCTATACGACTCTTTGCGCGACATCTCGGACCCACCGAGACGACCCGAACATTGGACTTTCACGCCCTGAGCCCCGGCCTTTTGAACGGTTTGGATCGCCCGCTTCATAGCCCGCCTGAACGCGACGCGACGGAGCAACTGGTCGCAGATCCCCTGGGCGATCAGCGCCGCGTCGAGCTCCGGCTGCTTTATCTCTTGAATGTTGAGTTGGATCCGATTCGGTAACCCGGTGATCTCCTCCAACTTCTTCTTCAGCCGGTCCGCCTCAGCTCCTCTCCTGCCGATGACGATTCCTGGCCGCGCGGTGTGTATGTCGACTCTCACACGATCACGTGTTCTCTCGATCTCTATACGGCTAACCGCCGCTGCCTCCAGCTGGGAGGTGAGGTAGTCGCGAATCTTCCAGTCCTCGACCACGAAGTCCCGATAGTGCCGCTCTTCGAACCATCGAGACTTCCAATCAGTGGTCACTCCGAGGCGAAACCCGTATGGGTTGACTTTTTGCCCCATCTACTCGCCCTTCTCCTCTTCTGGGTCTCGGCCAGGATCGTTCAAGACCTCACCGCCTTCCACCTCGCCGACTTCTTCCTCGCCGACTTCTTCCTCGCCGACTTCTTCCCCGGAGTCTTCAACAGGACCCTCGTAGAGCTCACTTGTAGCGTCGATCGCCTCAGCGGCCTCTGATCCAGACTCCACTGCTGCGTCGGATTCGGCCTCTGTAGCGGCCTCTGTAGCGGCCTCTGTCGCGGCGGCAGCGTCGGCGAGTTCCCTCGCAGTCCGGCGCCGGCCGAGGCGGCCCGCTAGGTCAGCTCTCCTCCTCGACTCCGAGACCCTCCTCGAACGCTGCGCACCTTGGGCGATCCTTTGGGTGCGGTGGCGCATGAGTCGGTCTTCGGGCATGGTTGCGACGATCACCGTTATATGACACGTCCTCTTTCGAATCCTGCTCGCTCGCCCTCTCGCCCGGGGACGCCAACGCTTGAGCGTCCCACCTTCGTCCGCGAAACAAGCCGATACGTACAGATCCTCTGCGTCGAGGTGGTCGTTGTGGACGGCGTTCGCGACGGCGGAGGCGAGGAGCTTGCCGATGACCTCGCCGGCGTCGCGTTCGACGCCTTGGAGAGTCTCCGTCGCTCTCGTCACGTCTTGACCGCGGATGAGATCGAGCACCTGGCGTGCCTTCGACGCCGACATCGAGTAGTGGCGCAGCACCGCGCGCGTGCCTGGCCGCTCGTTTGTCTTTATCCCGGGCATATCAGCGCCTCACCTGGCGTTCTTGGCCCGCGTGGTAGCGAAACGTGCGAGTCGGTGCGAACTCGCCGAGCTTGTGCCCGACCATCGACTCGGTGACGTACACCGGGACGTGTCGCCTGCCGTCGTGAACCGCGATCGTATGGCCGACCATGTCGGGAATTATCGTCGAGCGCCTCGACCACGTCTTAACGACCCGCTTCTCACCGCTCGCGTTGAGACGGTCCACCTTCTTCAACAGATGACCGTCGACAAACGGACCCTTCTTTAGACTGCGCGCCAATTTCCCGGCCTTCCCATTACGAGCCTTCCCATTACCGGCCTTCCCACTACGAGCGTTCCCATCAGCGCCTAGCTCCGCGCTTACGGCGTCGGCGTACGATCATCTGGTCCGAAGCCTTCTTCCTCGAACGGGTCCTACCTTCAGGCTTGCCCCACGGGGAGACCGGATGGCGCCCACCCGAGGACTTGCCCTCACCGCCCCCGAGTGGGTGATCGACGGGGTTCATCGCGACACCACGGGTCTGGGGTCTCACGCCCTTCCAACGGTTTCGCCCGGCCTTTCCGACTTTCACGAGCTCACTTTCCGCGTTCCCAACGACTCCTAAGGTTCCCCGGCAGTCGATCGGCACTCGACGCATCTCGGTCGACGGCAGCCTCAAGGTCGCGAACCCGCCTTCTTTGGCGACGAGCTGGATGCTCATCCCAGCACCCCTTGCGAGCTTTCCGCCGCCGCCGGGCCTCAGCTCGACGTTGTGGACGACGGAGCCGACTGGAATGTATCGAAGCGGAAGCGCGTTGCCGGTACGGATCTCGGCGCCTTGTCCGCTTTGGAGGGTGTCGCCGACTTGAAGCGACGCCGGTGCGAGGATGTATCGCTTCTCACCGTCGACGTAGTGAAGCAGAGCTATACGAGCGTTCCTGTTTGGATCGTACTCGATCGCCGCGACCTTGGCGGGTACCCCGTCTTTGTCACGTCTGAAGTCGACGACTCTGTACTGGCGCTTGTGTCCGCCGCCGCGATGGCGCGACGTCTTGCGTCCGTGGTTGTTGCGCCCGCCAGAAGACGGTCTGGGCGCGAGAAGCGAGCGTTCCGGACGGCTCTTTGTCACCTCGGAGAAGTCCGAGACGGTCTGGAAGCGTCGACCGGCGCTCGTTGGCTTTCTAGAACGTAGCGGCATAGTTCAAATCTCCTCTCGTCAACTCTCGAAGAGGTCGATCTTGTCGCCTCGGTGCAACGTCACCATCGCTCGCTTCGTATCGGGACGGTGTCCAACCGTGTTCGTACGGCGGTTCTTGGTCGACTTTCCTTTGCGGTTGAGTGTGTTTACGCTCTCCACCCTCACGCCGAAGGCCTTTTCGACGGCGTTTCGGATATCGATCTTCGTCGACCTCTTGTCGACGATGAACACGTAGACGTTCTGGTCCATCAAGGAGTACGACTTCTCGGATATGACCGGGCGGATCAGGACTGAGAGTGCGTCACGCATCAGCTGTCCCCACTTTCGTCGCCCGCTGCCGGCGTCTCTGGCTCACTGGGCGTCTCTCGCTCACTGGGCGTCTCTGGCTCACTGGGCGTCTCTGGCTCACTGGGCGGCTCGGCGTCTCTCGCACCGGGGAGGGACGCGTCGGTAAAGACGACCCAGTCGTTCCTCAAGACGTCGTGGGCTGAGAGCTCGCCGACCAACGAGGTCTGCACCTTGGCGAGGTTGCCAAACGCCCTCTCGGCGACGACGTCGTCGTCTCCCAACACGACGAGAACGCGCCCGGTCAAGCCGAGCGCCCCGAGCGCCTGAAGGGCTTCTTTGGTTCGCGGAGTTTCCCAACCCCACTGATCGACGAGCGCGACCCGTCCATCTTTGGCCCTGTCCGACAGAGCCGAGTGGAGCGCGAGCCGGATCATCTTCTTCGGGGTCCGCTGGCCGTAGTCACGTGGCTTTGGACCGAGCGCAACTCCTCCACCCGACCAGTTCGGGGCGCGGGTCGACCCCTGCCGAGCTCGTCCGGTTCCCTTCTGGCGGAACGGCTTCGCGCCGCCGCCGCGTACTTGTGCTCGAGTCTTCGTCGACTGGGTTCCCGCCCTCGCCGCCGCGAGCTGCGCTGTGACGACCTGGTGCATCACCGCCCGGTTCGGCTCTATACCAAATATCGTCGGCTCCAAGTCGACGTCACCCAACTCCGAGCCGTTCACGTCGCGGCGCATAACGGAGCGGGCCTGTGGCGCTACACGGACCTTGTCGATCGGGGCGCGATGGAGCGGGGCTATCGCGCCCGTGGTCGACTCGACTCCTAGCGCGCTCGTCGCCGTCACGTCGCCACCCTCGATCCTTTGGCGACAGACGGAGCGGTCTTCACCGAGTCTCTGAGTACAACCATGGTCCCACGCGACCCTGGAACCGCGCCTTTCACCAAGATGAGCTCACGTTCGGGATCCGAGGAGACTACCTGGAGGTTAAGGGCGGTCACCCGGTTACCACCCATTCTCCCCGCCATCCGCGTGCCTCGAAAAACCCTCGACGGTGTCGCGCACGCTCCTATCGAGCCCGGCACCCGATGAGACCTGTGATTCCCGTGGGAGGCACCTTGCCCTTTGAAGTTGTGTCGCTTCATGCCGCCGGCGAAGCCCTTTCCCTTGCTCGTCGCGATCGCGTCGACGCGGTCGCCTGCGGCGAAGCGTTGTGCGGTCAACTCGTCGCCGACGGCATACTCACTCACGTCGTCGACCCTCAACTCCACGAGACGCTTGCCGGCTTCAACCCCGGCTTTGTCGTAGTGTCCTTGCTCCGGGCGAGAGAGCGACGACTTCCTACGAAATCCCCAGGTGACTTGGAGGGCCGAGTACCCGTCGGTCTCCGGCGTCTTCACCTGGACGATGCGCACCGGCGCGACTTTTAGCACCGTCACGGGAACGGCACGGTTCTGATCGTCCCAGACCTGGGTCATGCCGATCTTCTCACCGACAATCGCTTTCTCAGCCACGTACTTCTCTTCTTCTCTCCTGGAATGTACCCACGGCGCTTCCGTGTGCACGCCAACGCTCCGCCCGGGATTCCCGAGCGGAGCGCTCGAACTTTTCGGCCCGAGGTCCCTGTACCCTTTCAGATCCAGGCGCTCTGGCACATCGTCTTTACCGCAATGGAGCCCGGCCTTTCTCTTGTCGAGAACCTGCCGGCGTAACGTAGAAAGTCGTCGAGCCGGCCGGTCTCAGGTCACAAAAGGGGCCGGGTCACAACGTTACACTATGACGGCGTAGGCCGCCAATAGCACATATCTCACCCGTGTTGAATCTTAATCTCGATGTCCACCCCGGCGGGTAGGTCGAGACGCTGCAAGGAGTCGACGGTCTTTGGGGTGTGCTCCACGATGTCCAAGAGGCGCTTGTGGACCCGCATCTCGAAGTGCTCCCGGCTGTCCTTGTACTTATGCGGGGACCTGATGACGGTGTAGCGATGCTTCTCCGTCGGCAGAGGGACCGGACCTTGAATCTTCGCCTGAGTCCTGAGCACGGTTTGCACAATCTTCTCAGTCGACTGATCCAAGATCTCGTGGTCGTAGGCCTTGAGCCTGATTCTAATCTTCTGGCGAGCGCCGTCAGCCATGATCGCCCTGCTCCTCTACCGTCGCTAAGGTCGACAAAGAGCTACTTGAGTATCTTTGTCACTCGGCCCGAAGCGACCGTTCTGCCACCCTCGCGGATCGCAAATCGAAGACCTTCGTCCATCGCGATCGGCTTACCCAACTCAACCGTCATCTCGGTGTTGTCGCCAGGCATGACCATCTCCGTTCCCTCGGGGAGGCTGATCGTCCCTGTCACGTCGGTCGTCCTGAAGTAGAACTGAGGGCGGTAGTTGGTGAAGAACGGCTTATGCCTTCCGCCCTCTTCTTTGTTGAGAACGTACACGTTCGCCTCGAAGTTGGTGTGTGGCGTGATGGATCCGGGCTTGCACAGGACCTGTCCTCTCTCGACTTCTTCCTTCTTCGTCCCTCGAAGGAGCGCCCCGATATTGTCACCCGCACGACCCTCGTCGAGAAGCTTCCTGAACATCTCGACGCCGGTGACGGTCGTCTTCTGGGTGTCACGAAGTCCGACGATCTCGACCTCTTCACCGACGTGGACGACACCTTGTTCGACCTTGCCGGTCACGACGGTGCCACGCCCGGTTATCGACATGACGTCTTCGACCGGCATGAGGAACGGCTTGTCGACGTCGCGCTCCGGCTCTGGAATGTAGCTGTCGACCGCGTCCATGAGCTCGATGATCTTTGGAGTCCACTCCGGATCACCCTCGAGAGCCTTTAGCGCACTGACCTTGACGATCGGCGTGTCGTCGCCCGGGAACTCATAAGAGTTGAGGAGCTCCCTGATCTCGAGCTCGACGAGCTCCAAGAGCTCCTCGTCGTCGACCATGTCGGCCTTGTTCAACGCGACGACTATGTAAGGCACGCCGACCTGGCGGGCCAACAGGACGTGCTCACGGGTCTGGGGCATCGGGCCGTCGGCTGCGGAGACGACGAGGATCGCACCGTCGACCTGGGCGGCGCCGGTGATCATGTTCTTTATGTAGTCGGCGTGGCCCGGCATGTCGACGTGGGCGTAGTGACGATTCGCGGTCTCGTACTCGACGTGGGCGATCTGAATCGTGATGCCCCTGTCCTTCTCTTCGGGCGCCTTGTCGATCAGGTCGAACGGCGTGAACGAAGTGTTCGGGTTGCTCTCGGAGAGCACCTTGGTTATCGCAGCGGTGAGCGTCGTCTTACCGTGGTCGATGTGACCCATCGTCCCGACATTCACATGTGGTTTCGAACGTTCAAACTTTTGTTTGGCCATTTCGCCAACTACTCCCTGATCTCCGACGGACCCCCTCGGGCCCGTCACGACGGTTCCCCGTCGCTTCCTCAATCTGCAACCAACTGACTTATCGACGACCTCGCCGGAGCAGACTCGCTCCAGCAGGCCCGTTACCTCTCCCTACCGATTTCCATCCACCGCTCACCGGCCACCGGTCAAACGAGCCACCGCTCACTCTACCTTGGCCGGCAAACTCGACAGCCTACTACTCTCCGTGCGCCCTCGCGATAATCTCCTTTGCGATCGCATCGGGCACTTCGTTATACGCGTGGAACTGCATAGTGTACGTTGCGCGCCCTTGGGTACGCGACCGCAGATCGGTAGCGTAGCCGAACATGTCGGCGAGCGGTACCTGAGCCCGAACCGCGTGGCTGTTTCCCTTCTGTTCCATCCCCTCCACCCTGCCTCTTCGTGAGGAAAGGTCCCCAATTACGTCTCCCATGTACTCCTCGGGAGTGACCACCTCGACGGCCATCACCGGCTCTAGAAGAACTGGATCGGCTGCACGGGCAGCTTTCTTCACGGCCATAGACCCGGCGATCTTGAACGCCATCTCCGAAGAGTCGACGTCGTGATATGAACCGTAGGTCAAAAGGACCCTCACGTCGACCATAGGGTACCCGGCGAGCACCCCAGACGTTAGAGCTTCTTGGATACCCGCGTCAACGGAGGGTATGTACTCCTTTGGAATTACCCCTCCGGTTATCTTGTCGATGAACTCGTATCCGCCGCCGGGACCGGTCGGTTCGAGGCTGATCACGACGTGGCCGTACTGGCCGCGGCCACCGGATTGACGCACGTAACGCTCTTCGATCTTCTCGACCGGCTTGCGGATCGTCTCACGGTAGGCGACCTGGGGCTTCCCGACGTTCGCGTCGACGCTGAACTCCCTCAGCATCCGGTCGACTAGAACCTCGAGGTGTAGTTCGCCCATCCCCGATATGACGGTTTGGCCGGTCTCTTCGTCGGAGCGAACGCGAAACGTCGGATCCTCCTCGGACAAAGAGAAGAGGGCTTTCGATAGTTTATCCTGGTCAGCCTTGGTTTTTGGCTCGACGGCGACGTGGATGACCGGCTCTGGAAAGGTGAGCTCCTCCAAGACGATCGGGTGCGCGGGGTCAGCCAAGGTGTCCCCGGTCGTCGTCTGCTTCAACCCGACGACCGCGACGATGTCGCCCGCGAAGATCGCTTCTTTGTCTTCGCGATGGTTGGCGTGCATCTGGAGGAGACGTCCTACGCGCTCTTTCTTGTCCTTCGTCGTGTTCAAGAGCGTCGCGCCCTTCCTGAGCGTCCCGGAGTAGACGCGCAGGTACGTGAGCTTTCCGACGAACGCGTCGGTCATGATCTTGAACGCGAGAGCCGAGAACGGCTCGGAGTCGTCCGCCTTACGCTCTTCTAGGTCGTCTTTACCGGGCTTCGTCCCGGGCGTCGGAGGCAGGTCGAGTGGACTCGGGAGGTAGTCGACGACCGCGTCGAGCATCGGCTGGACGCCCTTGTTCTTGAACGCGGACCCACAGAGCACCGGTACGACGTCGCTACTCAACGTTACAGACCGCAGGGACGCCCTCAGGTCCGACGCGGTGATCTCCTCGTCTGAGAGGTACTTCTCCATGATCACGTCGTCGTAGTTGGAAAGGACGTCGACGAGCTGGTGGCGCGCGTCTTTGGCCTCTTGGACGAGGTCGTCTGGAATATCGAGTTCAGACCAGTTCTCACCCATCTCACCGGCTTCGTCGGGCCACACGAGAGCCTTCTCGGTGAGCAGGTCGACGACGCCTCGAAATCCGCCCTCTACACCGATCGGAAGCTGTATCACCGCGGGGTTCGCGTCCAAGCGATCCCGGATCATCTCGACGGTGCGGGTGAAGTTCGCGCCGACCCTGTCCATCTTGTTCACGAAACAGATCCTTGGAACCTCGTACTTGTTCGCCTGACGCCACACGGTCTCGGTCTGAGGTTCGACTCCGGCGACCGCGTCGAACACCGCGACGGCGCCGTCGAGGACGCGGAGCGACCTCTCGACCTCTACGGTGAAGTCGACGTGCCCGGGGGTGTCGATGATGTTGATCCACGTGTCGCGCCACCGACACGTCGTCGCGGCCGACGTGATCGTGATGCCGCGCTCTTGTTCTTGGACCATCCAGTCCATCGTCGCCGCGCCTTCGTGGACCTCGCCTATCTTGTAGTTGCGCCCGGTGTAGTAGAGGATCCGCTCCGTCGTCGTCGTCTTCCCCGCGTCGATGTGGGCCATGATCCCGATGTTTCGGGTCCTCGCGAGCGGGAATTCACGGATCGGAAGTGGGTCAGCCATAGTCGTCTATTTAGATCGGCGCGCTACCAGCGGTAGTGCGCGAACGCTTTGTTCGACTCAGCCATCTTGTGTAGGTCTTCACGGCGTTTCACCGAAGTCCCTATCCCGTTCGAGGCGTCCAAGATCTCGTTCGCGAGGCGCTCGGCCATCGTCTTTTCGCGCCGTTGACGTGCGAACCCGCTCAACCAGCGAATCGCGAGCGTCGTCGCGCGCCGCGGCCTAACTTCGACGGGGACCTGGTAAGTCGCGCCGCCGACCCGGCGGCTCCGCACCTCGAGCTCCGGACGGACGTTCTCGACGGCTCTTTTCAAGACCGCGACCGGATCGGAACCGGCCTTGTCGGAGACCTTTTGGAGCGCGTCGTAGACGATCCGCTCAGCGAGCGTCCGCTTTCCCCTACTCAGCACTTTGTTGACGACTTGGGTGACGAGCACCGAGCGGTAGACCGGATCGGGCTTCAGCTCGCGCCTCGTCGCTGGACCGTTGCGGGGCATTAGGACTCCTTCTTTGCGCCGTAACGGCTCCGAGCCTGGCTACGCTCACGGACCCCCGAGGTGTCGAGGGCCCCTCTTATCACCTTGTATCGAACTCCGGGCAAGTCTTTAACCCGGCCGCCGCGGACCAAGACGATCGAGTGCTCTTGGAGGTTGTGCCCGACGCCGGGGATGTACGCGGTCACCTCTACGCCGCTCGTGAGGCGCACTCGGGCGACCTTTCGCAGCGCCGAGTTCGGCTTCTTCGGTGTCGTCGTGTAGACGCGCGTGCAAACACCCCGTCGCTGTGGCGCACCTTTGAGGGCCGGGGTCTTCGTCTTCGTTTCCTTGGCTTTGCGGCCCTTGCGGACCAGCTGGGCAATAGTTGACACGCGCTACCTCTTGAATAGGGGGTTTATCGGACCGGACGAGCCTGCCGAGACGGACAGGGTTCTCCTGGTCCAAGGCTCTAATGCTAGGTGATCGACGCTCGTGAAGCAAGCGGAGCCAACGCGGAACCGACGCGGAGGCGAAGCGGAGCGACGCCGGAGAAGACCTCTCACGCTCCGGCCTCGTCGACTACGTCCAAACCGTCGCCGGTCTCGCCGGTCTCGCCGGTCTCACCGGTCCCGCCGGTCCCGCCGGTCTCGCCGGTGTCGGGTCCCAAGACGCGACGCTCCTCTTCTAAGACGTTCTCTGTCGGATCCGCCGTCGACGGCGACGACCCGAGCCAGCTCGCGTCGATCGAGGAGTCGAACGGCTCGTCGTCGGTCTCATCCCCGCCGACGTCGCGGAGCCACGCGGCGAGGTCGTCGGTGTCGGCGCCTTGGCCGTAGTCGCCGGTCGCCCAGAACGGCATCGCCTCCGCGTCGGGCATCTCGAGCCGGATGTTCTGGTAGCAGTCCATCCCCGAGCCGGCGGGAATGAGCTTCCCGATGATGATGTTCTCCTTCAACCCGAAGAGTTGATCCGACTTGCCCTCTATCGCGGCCTCGGTGAGCACTCTCGTCGTCTCCTGGAACGAGGCGGCGGAGAGCCAGCTCTCGGTCGCGAGCGACGCCTTCGTGATCCCCATGAGCTCGGGTCGACCCTCTGCGGGCTTCTTGCCTTCTTCGACCAAAGAACGGTTCACCTCGGCGTAGATCTGGTTGTCGACCCGCTCGCCGGGGAGAAACGGTGCGTCGCCGGGCTCGGCGACGAGAACCCTTCTGAGCATCTGGCGCACGATCAGCTCGATGTGCTTGTCGTGGATCGAGACACCCTGGTCCCGGTAGACCTTTTGCACCTCTTCGACGAGGTACTGCTGGGTCTCCCTGATTCCTTTGACCTCGAGGAGCTCCTTTGGATCCTTTGGTCCTTCGACCAACGCGTCGCCGGCTGTGACCTCTTGTCCCTCCGTCACCTCGAGGTGGGCACGGATCGGGACGACGGAGACCTCTTCGGAACCGTCGTTCGCGACGACGGTGATTCGCCGTCCGGACTCCTCCTCATCTATGCGCACGACCCCGGAGTGCCTCGCGAGAACCGCGGCGCCTTTCGGGGTTCTCGCCTCGAAGAGCTCGACGACTCTTGGGAGGCCGTGTGTGATGTCCTCGCCGACGACGCCGCCGGTGTGGAACGTACGCATCGTGAGCTGGGTGCCCGGCTCGCCGATCGACTGGGCCGCGATCACGCCGACCGCCTCGCCGAGTTCGATCATCTTGCCCGTCGCGAGCGACTGCCCGTAGCACGCGGCGCAGACGCCGTGGGTCGCCTCACACGTCAGGACCGAACGCGTGCGGATCCGATCCAGCGAGCCGTCGTCTCTGAGTTGGGTGACGACTTCGTCGGTGAGGAGCGTACCTGCTTCGATCTTCGTCTTGTCCGAGAGCGTCACGTCTTCTGCGAGTAGACGACCGTACGCCCGCGTCTCTAAGTAGGTTCGCCGCCCCGGTTCGTCCGGCTTGACGTCTTCGATCCATATGCCCCTCGTCGTCTCGCAGTCGACCTCTCGCACGATCAGCTCTTGTGCGACGTCGACGAGTCTCCTCGTCAAGTACCCTGAGTCCGCGGTACGAAGGGCGGTGTCGGCGAGCCCCTTCCTCGCTCCGTGGGTGGAGATGAAGTACTCGAGGACCGAGAGCCCTTCGCGGAACGACGACTTGATCGGACGTGGGATCATCTCTCCTCTCGGGTTCGAGACCAACCCCTTCATCCCCGCGATCTGCCGGATCTGTTGGCTGTTGCCTCGCGCGCCGGAGTCGACCATCATGTCGAGCGGGTTGAACGACATCGTAGAGAGGGTCCGCTCCATCGCCTTACCGACTTCGGAGTTCGCAGACGTCCAAATCTCGATCTCTTTTTGACGCCGCTCGTCGTCGGTGATGATTCCACGCTTGAACTGGCTCTCGGCCTTTTCGGCTTCTTTCTCGTAGCGGTCGAGGATCGACTGTTTGTCCGGCGGTGTCCGGACGTCGTCGATCGAGATCGTAAGCCCCGACTGCGCGGCGTAGCGAAATCCGAGGGCCTTTATCTGATCGAGGCTGTGCGCGACGACGTGCTTTGGATAACCGTCTGCGAGGACCTCGACGATGTCGCCGATCGGCGTGTTCCGCTTCCCGACGACGTCGTTGATGTACGCGAAGCCCTCCGGCATCGCTTCGTTGAACAGTACCCGTCCAGGCGTCGTCTCCAGGCGGAGGAGGCCCGACTCCGCGTCGACGCCCGCTGCTTGAAGACGGAGCGCGAGGATCGACCCGGGCTCCGGTCGCAACGAGACGAGCGCGTGGAGGTCGACGTCGCCTGCGTCGTAAGCCGCCTGTACCTCGTAGGCGTGCCTGAAAGCTCGGCCCTCCCCTTTCGCCCCTGCAACACTCAAGGTCAAGTAGTACGCACCGAACACCATGTCTTGGGTTGGGACGGTTATCGGACGACCCGTCGCGGGAGACAAGATGTTGTTCGCGGAGAGCATCAGGACGCGGGCCTCGGCTTGGGCTTCGGCGGAGAGGGGAAGGTGGACCGCCATCTGGTCGCCGTCGAAGTCGGCGTTGAACGCGGTGCACACGAGCGGGTGGACCTGGATCGCCTTTCCTTCGACGAGGACCGGTTCGAACGCTTGGATTCCGAGCCGGTGAAGCGTCGGCGCTCGGTTCAACAATACCGGGTGTTCGCGGATGACTCCTTCGAGGACGTCCCACACCTGGGGACGCCGTCGCTCGACCATCCGCTTCGCCGACTTTATGTTCTGCGCCATCTCGGTGTCGACCAACCGCTTCATCACGAACGGCTTGAAGAGCTCGAGCGCCATAAGCTTTGGAAGACCGCACTGGTGGAGCTGGAGCGTCGGGCCGATGACGATGACGGAACGCCCCGAGTAGTCGACCCGCTTTCCTAACAGGTTCTGGCGGAACCGTCCCTGCTTGCCCTTCAACATGTCCGAGAGGCTCTTCAGCGGGCGGTTTCCCGGGCCGGACACCGGGCGCCCACGCCTCCCGTTGTCGAAGAGCGCGTCGACCGCCTCTTGGAGCATCCTCTTCTCGTTGT
>JAJYQJ010000105.1 GCA_021794655.1 Actinomycetes bacterium
CTGTGGGTGGATGCCTTGGACTCTTGCCCACTCGGTTAGATTCACTCTCCCAGTATATCACAAGAACGTACATGTGCTGTGTATCGAGCACTTATCTGGCAGCAGTTACGAACCCTCCTCTTAGTTGATCTGGGTCGTCGCTAATCCCAGTGTAGTGAAGGCTTGGCCGCCGAGCTTGGACTTACCCACTGGTCGCCCCGGCCCGGCGATGTGAAATGTCGGTGCTTAGATCCGCGACGAAACCATGGGGCGCTCCGTCGAAGTGCGCGCCTGTTTCGTTTACGCTGGGCAGCGCCGGTATGGGTTCAGGTGAGGGGGAGCCTCAGCCCCCGGCGATGAACGCCTCGACGAGGTCGTGGGCCTGGTCGTCGTGGTACTGGACGGGAGGGGACTTCATGAAGTATGCCGACGGCGCTATCAGGGGACCCCCGAGGCCTCGGTCGAGTGCGAGCTTCGCACACCGGATCGCGTCGATTATCACACCGGCGGAGTTCGGCGAGTCCCAGACCTCGAGCTTTAGCTCCAAGTTGAGCGGGACGTCTCCGAAGTTGCGACCTTCCATGCGGATGTAGGCCCACTTCCTGTCGGCGAGCCACGGCACGTGGTCGGATGGACCGATGTGGACGTCGTCGGCGGGTAGCGGGGTGTGTTCTATCTGGCTCGTCACCGCCTGGGTCTTGGAGACCTTCTTCGATTCGAGGCGGTCACGCTCGAGCATGTTGCGAAAGTCCATGTTTCCACCGACGTTGAGCTGGTACGTGTGGTCGAGGGCGAGGCCGCGGTCTTCGAAGAGGCGGGTCAAGATGCGGTGGACGATCGTCGATCCGACCTGACTCTTTATGTCGTCGCCGACGATCGGCACTCCCGCGCTCTCAAAGCGCGCGGCCCACTCTGGATTGGACGCGATGAAGACGGGGATCGCGTTGATGAACGCGACTCGTGCCGCGAGGCAAGCCTCGGCGTAGTTGCGTTGTGCGAGCTCGGAGCCGACCGGTAGGTACGCGACGAGGACGTCTGCACGAGACGCGACGAGAGCTTCCGCTATGTCGACGGGGTCTTGTGGGGACTCTTCGACGACGTCACGGTAGTAACGTCCGAGCCCGTCGAACGTCGGGCCCCGTTCGACGGTTATTCCGAGGTCGCCGACGTCGGCGAACCGGATCGTGTTGTTCTGGCCGGCGAAGATGGCCTTTCCGAGGTCGGCGCCGACCTTCGTCTGGTCGACGTCGAAAGCGGCGACGAACTCGAGGTCGCTCACGTGGTAGCCGCCTAGGTCGACGTGCATGAGGCCCGGGACGGTCTCCTCGGGTTTCGCCTCTTTGTAGTAGGAGACGCCCTGCACGAGAGAGCTCGCACAGTTGCCGACTCCCGCTATCGCGACACGTATCTTTGCCATCTCTTAAGTTCCTCCCATATATCTAGGTTGTCGACGTTTGCTAACCGTCGTCGTGACGAGTCGGAGTCGCCGTTGCCGGAACGAGCCGCTCGTTCGCGATGAGTTGATCGAGCCAAGAGATGTCGTGTTCGACCTCGTCGGCGTTGTGTTCCATGACGGAGCGCGCGTAAGTGTCGAGTGAGTCGTCACGGGCGGCCGATCGAGCGTCGTTGAGACGTTCGACGAGGCGAGCCCTGCGTCGCTCCAAGAGCCCGAGCCTGGCTGACGGGGTCAGGTGGCGCGCGAACGCGAGCCGCAGTCCAAACGTTCGTGAGTCCTCTGAGTCGCCGCCCTGCATCAACTCCGTGAACAGCCGGCGGCCCTCGTCGGTTATCCGATAGACCTTGCGCGAGCGGCGCTCTTTTGGCAGAGACCGCCGCCGAGCCTTGAAGACCGCCCGCTCACCGCTGATTGAACCCGTCAACGGTGCGGGTGGTCGCTCCCGCGGCGGCGAGGATCTAACTTCGGTCGCTTCGATAGCACCCGCGTTCTTGAGACGGTTGAGGGCGGGGTACAACGAACCGAACGAGACGTTCGCCAAGATCCCGAGCTGCGCTCTGAGGCGTCGCCGGATCTCGTAACCGTGGAGCTCACCTTCTTCCAAGAGACCGAGAATCGCTATATCGAGCATCACGAGTAAGTATATCGCTTCGATATAACGGCCGCAACTAGACTACTGCGACCGGGCTCGTCGGGATCGCCGGGGTCTGAGGGAGCGGGTGTAACCGTAGGGAGCGGTTAGCAGCCGGGGAACGCGGCGAGGAGTAGCCTTTGGAGTGTGAGCATCACGACTCGAACCGGAGCGCTCGGACGAGAGGAGTCGTTCGCGCGCGACGCACGTGTCGAGTACCGGCTGGTGCGGAACTCGGTCGTGCGGGACGTGAGGACCGGGCGTAGGGAGAAGGTCGACGTCTGCGACGCCCACCCCGAACTCATGCGGGCGGCGAAGAACGTCGGGAAGCCGACGGGCGAGAGCTGCCCGATCTGCGACTCAAACGAGACGGTTGAGGTGACTTACGTGTTCGGGGCGGGGCTCCCCGCGGGAGGGACGTGTCCCGCGACGGCCGCGGAGCTCGCCCGTCTACGCGGTCGTGAAGATCCGGTCACGTGCTACGCGGTCGAGGTCTGTCCGGGTTGCGGCTGGCACCACCTCGCGCGCCGCTATCCCGCCGGGCGAAACCCGACACGGCCTAGGAGACGGCGACAGCCGTGAGCGAGACGGCGAAGATCACCGTGCCGTGGGTCCGTGACCACAAACGAAAGAGGGGCTCGGACCCGATCGTGATGGTCACCGCGTACGACACCCCCGGCTCGCGGATCGCGGACCGCGCGGGTGTCGACGTCGTGCTCGTCGGCGACTCCGTCGCGAACACCGTCCTCGGCTACGAAGACACCCTATCGGTGACGATCTCGGACATGGCCCACCACGTCGCGGCCGTCGCCCGCGCCCGCCCACGCTGTCTCGTCGTCGCGGACATGCCGTGGCTCAGCTACCACGTCGGCGTCGAGGACGCGGTGCGAAACGCCGCCTCGTTGATCAGAGCGGGAGCCGAGGCGGTCAAACTCGAAGGTGGCGTCTCGAGGGTTCGTGTCGTCGAGGCGATCGTGGATGCGGAGATCCCCGTGATGGGCCACCTCGGGCTCACACCCCAGTCGGTTCACGCGATGGGTGGTTACCGCGTGCAGGCGAAGAACACGACCGCGGCAGAAGAGCTCCTCGGTTCCGCCCGTGCGCTCGAGGCCGCCGGGTGTTTCGCCGTCGTGCTCGAGGGGGTCCCAGACGTCGTCGGTTCGGAGGTGACCCGCGCGGTTGAGATACCGACGATCGGGATCGGCGCCGGGCCGTCGTGTGACGGCCAAGTGCTCGTCTTCCACGACGTCCTCGGTCTCTCCGACGGGCCGGGTCCCAAGTTCGTACGTCGCTACGAGGACCTCGGCGATCGTGCGACGAAGGCGATGGCCCAGTACGCGAGGGACGTTCGATCCGGTGAGTTCCCCGGCGACGAAGAGAGCTACCACGCCTCCGACGAGCTCCGCCGGGCCCTCGGCAGGGACGATCCCGGTCTGCTAACCTAGCTCCTCGGTCACCCGTCGGTCGTGCGAAGCGTGCTAAGCGCGCCGAGTCGTCTCGGGCGTAGGGGTGAGCGAGCAAGCGAGGCAGCCGCCTCTTTCGTCGGCTTCTCGCGGTAGTGGCAGTTGGACGTTGAAACCGTGTACTAACCCTGCCCCGAAGTACGGGGCCCGAGCACTTATCGCTCGGTCCGGAGGGAGGACCGTCGCTGATGCGACCTTACGAAGCAGTTCTGATTTTTGACGTGAAGACAGACGGGGAGGCGATGCAGGCGGTCGTCGACCGCTTGTCCGACGCTATTCGCGCGTCGGGTGGGAACCCCGGCAAGATCGACCGGTGGGGAAAGCGCCAGTTCGCCTACGAGGTCGATCACCGGCAAGAGGGTTACTACATCTTGTTGGAGATGACCTGTGACCCAGGCGAGCTCGTCGCGATCAACAGGATGCTGACCCTCACCGACGAGCTCGTCCGCCACAAGATAGTCCGCGTCCCCGACGGCGTCGCGGGGAGACGGCGCGCAGAGGCCCCCCGCAAACGTCCGGCGACGGCCCCGTCGGGCAGGAAGCCGCGAGCGGGTGCGGGGCCACGCGACCGGGGCGCCCAAAGCGCCGGCTTCGAGCAACGAGTCTGAGAACGAGGAGGAGAGCATGGCTACGGACAACGCGGTGGTCCTCGTAGGCAACATCACGAGGGACCCCGAGCTGAGGTTCACGAACACGGGTCAGCCGACCGCGAGCTTCGGGCTCGCGGTGAACCGCAGGTGGCAAAACCGCCAGACCCAGGAGTGGGAAGAGGCGACGTCGTTCTTCGACGTCGTCTGTTGGCGCGAGATGGCCGAGAACGTGAGCGAGAGCCTCGTCAGAGGCGCCCGAGTCGTCGTCGCCGGCCGGCTCGAGCAGAGAACGTGGCAGACCGCCGAAGGCGACAACCGATCAAAGGTCGAGGTCGTCGCGGACGAGATCGGCCCCTCCCTGCGCTGGGCGACCGCCCAGGTGACCAAGAACGAGCGCAGGGGACCCGGCGGCGCCGTGAGCGCCTCTACCGGCGCCGGCGCCGGTAGAGGCGCCGGTTCTGGAGGCGGCGCCGGCAGAGGCAGCGGTGCTCCCCCCCGGGACGATCAGTCCGGTGGTTATGGATTCGACGAGGAGCCGTTCTGATGGCTCGGAACAACAACCGCAACCCGACCGCGCGCCGCGGCGCGCCAAAAGACACCGGACGGCGCATCAGGAAGAAGCCGTGTGCGATGTGCAGGGATCGAGTCGAGTGGGTCGACTACAAAGACGTCCAAGTCTTGAAGAAGTACCTGAGCGACCGCGGCAAGATCCGATCCCGCCGGGTGACGGGAAACTGCGCGCAGCACCAGAGGGCGATCGCGATGGCGATCAAGACGGCCCGCGAGTTGGTCCTTCTCCCCTACACCCAAAGAACCGTGACGGAACGACCCGGAGGAAGAGCGGAGAGGGACGATCTTGACGGCGGGGAGTACTTGGGACGAGAGACGCCAGACGACGGTTACGACGTCGCGCAACGCTATGTGGATATCGACGTCGACTTGGCGAGCGAGGCGATCGTCGCCGATGACGAAGTGGAGACCGATCTCATCGTGGAGGAAGGGGCATGAAGGTAGTTCTTCGACGTGACCTCGAAAGTGTCGGACACCGCGGCGACATCGTCGACGTCGCGGGTGGCTTCGCTCGCAACTACCTCCTTCCAAAGGACCTCGCGATCGTCGCTACTCCTGGGATCAAAGACCAGGCAGCGGCGATGCGACGGTCGCGAGACCTGCGAGAGGCCCGCGATCGTGACGCCGCGGTCGGAAAGGCTCAAGTACTCGCGGGGGCAGCTATCGCGATAAAGGCCCGCGCCGGTACAGGTGGGAAGCTTTTCGGGTCGGTTAGCGCCGCCGAGATCGTCGGAGCGGTCGCCGAGCAAAAAGGCGTCGATCTGCGCCGCAGCGACATCGTCTTGGAAGACCCGATCAAGGCGTTGGGGACCTTCGAGGTGCATCTCAAGCTCCACCACGACGTCGAGACCGTATTGATCGTTGAGGTCGCGCCCGAGTCCTAAGAGTCCTAAGACCGCCGACCGTTCGGCGGCCGGCCGTTCAGTAGCCGGTCGTTCAGCAGTACGGACGGGGGATTCCCTCTGATACGACTTGGAGTGCCGCGCGCATCGGCCGGGCGTCGATCTTGACCGCTTGACTCGCGAACGGACTGTTGAGAGCGGATATGAGCAGTATCGCCGCCACAATTATTGCGGTCGCTCCACTCAGCAACCACATCTGGGGCCAAGGTCTATCGACGAACGTGATAGCGCTGAGCGCGAGTAGCACGACGATCGCACCTCCTAGTACGACGACCCAGAGAAGTGGCGGCAGGTTCGAGCGCGCCGATCGAATTCGTGCGTCTCTAGCCGTCGTGAGAGCGGAGAGCTGTCCGAGGAAGACCGTTTCGACGGACGTCTGGGCCGCCGGCGCGTGTGTTGGGTTCGGTAACGACGTATATATGGCTTTCAACGCTGCGTCGTCGTCTGAAACCGGTCTTCCAGTCGCCATCGTCGGGAACTCGCGATCGACGACGGTCTGCGCGTAGCAAGCCAACGCCCGTCCGACGTGCTTGCGTGACGGAGCCGGCAGTAGGAGTGTCGAATTGCTCAACGAGACGACCGCGTCGGCCTCCGTCACGCTCTTTTGACGCGCGTTTTCGAACGACTGAAGTGAAACGACGAGCACAAAAGCGAGCAGTAGAGCGTACGTCGCCGTTATCGCGCGCAGAGCAGGCGATCCCCCGTCGTTGCTCAGTAGTCGTTCGCGTTCGCCGAACGCACGACGGACGCCGAGCGTCAAGATCGCACCGATCGCAATAGAGACGGCAACTATCTCGAGTATCGACGTCAGTAGCCTCATGATGCCGCGATACTAACCAGTCGCCGGTCGCGCGCTCCGTGTGGGCCCTCTCACAAGCTGGTATGCCGCGATGTAGCAGCCCTCGGGCAAGATCTCTGTATGACTTTTCGACGACAGCGGCAGCTTCCACAGGCGGCCCTGCTGAGTCCACGGGTTCTCCACAGCGTTCACCAGGTGATCCGGCCCTTAAATCCCCAGGTTTCCCATCTACCGACACACAGGCAAGTTGGGTCAAGGTAGAGACCATGGTCCAGGCATTTGACGAGAGCCGCCCGCGCCCGCTGCGCCCGGCGCATAGCGGCGCCAAGGTTCCACCCCACAACCTCGAAGCAGAAGAGTCGCTTCTCGGTGCGATGATGCTCTCCAGCGACGCGGCGTCGATCGCGATGGAGATCTGCAGCGCGACCGATTTCTACAAGCCCGCGCACGGCTACATCTTCTCCGCGATCCACTCGTTGTTCGAGCGAGGGGAACCGGTCGACGCAGTTACGGTCGCCGACGAGCTGCGTAGATCGTCGCTGATCGACTCCGTCGGAGATCCGGCAGTTCTCGTCTCGCTCCAGGCGAACACCCCGTCGATCGCGAACGCGAAGCACTACGCGATAATAGTCGAGGAGCACGCGTTACTAAGACGCCTCGTCGGAGTCGCCGGCGAGATCGCAGAACTCGGCTACAGCGTTCCCGAGAACGTCGCCCAAGCCGTCGACCAAGCAGAGCAGATGGTGTTCGACGTATCCGAGAGGCGGACGACCGATACGATCGCGGCGTTAAAGGATCTCCTCGGTCCCGGCCTCGACCGAATCGAAGAGTTGAGCCATCGAGGGGACGCGATAACGGGTGTCGCGACGGGGTTTACGGATCTCGATCGGATCTTGGCGGGACTCCAGCCCTCGAGCCTCACGATCGTCGGCGCCCGCCCGGCGATGGGTAAGACGAGTTTTGCGCTCGGGGTGCTCTCACACGTCGGCGCGGAGCTACGACGCCCAGCGTTGCTCTTCTCGTTGGAGATGGGCCATCTCGAGTTGACGCAACGGCTGCTCGCGTCCGAAGGAAAGGTCGACGCGCAGCAGTTGAGGACCGGTCAGATCAAAGAGTCCGATTGGGCGAAGCTCGGGATGTCGGTCAGCCGGCTGAGTGAGGCGCCGATCTTCATCGACGACAACCCGAATCTAACCGTTATGGACATCCGCGCCCGCGCTCGACGGCTCAAGAAGGCCCAGGGCGACTTAGCGCTCGTCGTCGTCGACTACCTCCAGCTCATGACCGGACGGGCGCGTGCGGAGAATCGCCAGGTCGAAGTGGCCGAGATCAGCAGGGGACTCAAGATCCTCGCGAGGGAGCTCCAAGTTCCCGTCGTAGCGCTCTCGCAGCTCTCGAGGAGCTTGGAGGCTCGCCAGGACAAGCGTCCGATGCTCTCTGACCTGCGTGAGTCCGGCTGCCTCGTCGCGAGCACGAAGCTCGCGCTCGTCGGCACTCGCCAGCAAGTCACGATCGGTGAACTCCTCGAAAAAGGAGCGAGGGACGTCACCGTGTGGGCCGTCGACGAGGGTTGCCGGTTAGTCAAAGCGACGATGACCCACGTATTTAAGACCGGGATCAAACCGGTCTATCGCTTGAAGTTGCGCTCAGGACTAGAGGTTCGCGCGACAGCGAACCACAAGTTCAGGACCCGTGACGGCTGGGCACGGCTGGACGGGTTGGATGTCGGAGACGTACTCGCCGCTCGTCCACGTGTCGAAGTTGGGATCGGTCACGACATCTTCGGGACGGAACCTGTCGCGTGGGACACGGTCGCAGAGATTTCACCCGCAGGGGAGGAGCCGGTTTTCGACGCGACAGTTCTCGATCACCACAGCTTCGTCGCGAACGGGATAGTAGTTCACAACTCGCTCGAACAAGACGCAGACGTCGTGTTGTTTCTCTACCGCGAGGGACAGTACGATGCCGACGTACCTATCGATCGACGAGACGACGCGGAGGTGATCGTTGCGAAGCACCGAAACGGACCGACCGGCTCTGCACACCTGCTCTTCTTGGGGCAGTACGCGCGTTTTGAGAACATGAAGAGAATATGAGTTCGACTCCTCAAGAGACAGCGCCGAACGCTGAACAGGTCCGGTTCTGGAACGACGTGAGCGGGCCGCTCTGGGTCGAGTTCGTTGAGGAGATGGATCTTCATACAGCGGCGTTCGGCGATCCGGCTCTTGAAAAAGCGGCGCCGAGGCCTGGTGAAAGGGTGCTCGACGTCGGATGTGGATGTGGGAGCACCACGGTCTTTCTCGGCGAGATCGTCGGTCGTGGCGGCAAAGTCGTCGGCATCGACGTCTCTTCGGTAATGCTCCAAAGAGCACGCGAGCGGGTCCAAGGTGGTGGGCACGACAACGTCGAGTTGCGAGAAGCCGACGCCCAGATCGCAGACCTTCCAAAGGACTACTTCGACCTCGCGTTCTCGCGGTTTGGAGTGATGTTCTTCTCCGACCCAGAGCGAGCGTTCTCCAACATCGCGTCTTCGTTACGTGTCGGCGGACGCATCACGTTTGTCTGTTGGCAGGCTCCGGAGAAGAATCCTTGGATGGCCGTACCGATGAGCGCAGCCCTCGGCGCCCTCGAGGTATCGCCATCGGCGCCAGGCGATGGACCCGGCCCGTTCTTCTTCTCCGACCCCGAGCGGATCCGCCGTATCCTAGAGAGCGCCGATCTTCAAGACGTAGACGTCGTCTCCTTGGAGCGGGACTCCTTGCTGACCGGTCCGGACGGCCTCGACCGTTGGGCTCACCACCGGATCTTGATGGGAGTAGGCCGCGAGGCATACGAGGTAGCGTCCGAGGAAGTTAGAGAGCGGGTCCGAGACGCGGTGGTCAACTCGGTCGCGGAGTTCGTAACCCAAGACGGTCTCTCGATGCCGGGCGCCGCGTGGATCGTCCAGGCCTCCCGTCGCTGATCGGATCGCACGCTGTCTTTTGGGATGCGTTATTGCGAGCGCCCGGTGATCTCGGACTGCCCACGCAGCAACTCTTCATATCCGGTGTATACGCCATGATGCAAGTGATGTATACTCGGTTGTATGCGTCGAACCCAGATCTATCTTGACGAGAAGGCGGACGAGCAGTGCCGCCAGCGGGCCGCGGCAGAAGGCAGGTCAGCTTCTGCGGTCATTCGCGAAGCTCTTGACGCCTACCTCGCGCGAACTCCTACCACCTTGGAAGGCAACGATCCCATCCGTACGATGGCCGGCAGCCTTCGAGGGTTGCCCGTGGACGCAGCCGTCGAGCACGACCGCGATCTGTACGATCAGAAGGCCACGTCGGGTCATCGGCCCCGACGGTGAGCGCCGTCTTCGTAGACAGCAGCGGGTGGATTGCTCTCCTCAGCCACGATGATCGGTTACACGACCGGGTACTGGCTCGATACGACGAGCTAGCTCGCGACGGTAGCCGGCTTCTTACGAACAACTACGTGGTCGACGAGACGGCGACCCGCCTACGCTACGGGCTCGGCCTTGCGGCCGCGGTTGGGTTCCGCGGGATGCTCCTGGACGCGGTTGCCGCCCGGAGGCTCAGGGTCGCTTGGGTCGACGAGAAAGCTGAGTCGGAAGCGTGGGGGATCCTCGAGAAGTACAGCGACGTCAAGCTCTCACTCACCGACGCAACGTGTGCCGCGACCGCGCGGGCGGCACGGATTACCGAGGTCTTCGGCTGCGACAGCGACTTTGAGGCGCTCGGTTTCGTGGTCCTCCCCGGTCCCCGATGAGCGGTTAGCAACCATCGGCCAATTCGCCGCAACCGGAATCGCTCCGGGTGTCGGCCCGAGGCGACGATTTCTAAGTCGCGACTTCGTTCGGGAACGGTGGATCAGGCGATCTCGTTGTCCACGTCCACGTGTTTACCGAGTATCCGGCCTGCGTCATACATTGCGCGATGACCCGGGAGAGGCGTCACATCTTTGACGGTGAGATCGTCGACGGCCCACAACGCACAAAGCGCCCAGCTAGGCCAGTGCATTGACCACCATGCAACTCCCGCCCATCTGTTCTCAGCAAAGGCATTGCGGGCGATTTCCTGGGTGCGGTGGCGATTGCGTACGACGATTTCGGTCGGTCGGATCGCTCGATCAAGCAGTGTCCGCGCGTCGTCGAAGTTCAGACACTGGAGTCGCTTGTCGTCAAGTGAGTAGGCGCCGAGCATCCGGGTGGCTCCTTCGATGGAGGGATGCGCCAGCATCGCCTTAGACCACATCGACAAGTGCGCAAAGGTCTCCCCGACCGCTCCTTCTGGCGTGGTGGCCATGTAGGCGAGATGGTACAGGTCGGGATTGTCCCAGCGACCGTAACCTTGACCGGGGTTCACGTAAAGAGGGTGACCGGGCTCACCGGGGGAAGATGTTGCGAGGTGGGGAAAGACCCGATACAAGAGCACGCTTAAGCGTAAGCGCCAGCTGCCTCGGCTCGGAGCGCGTCGACGACCTCGGTGGTCCCATATGTCCGGATCCAGTCGACCGGCCGCACCCCGTCCAGGTGGGCGTTCGGCGTGGTAAGCCAGTCGCGGGCCACCGCGGGGTCCGCCCAGACCAAGAGTGCATGAGCTAGGACGTGATCGACATCGACAAGCATGCCTGCCTGGTCTGGCCCCGGTATGCTCTTGCCGGAGGCCCAGCGGCTCGCCTGTGACGCCTGGACGTCCAGAAGCCTTGCTGCTCCTCGGACTCCGCCAGCGACTTCGGCGATGAACCGAGCGCGCTGTTCAGGGCGCCACGAGTCCTTCGCCTTTGCCGATCTCGCAACTCTTGAGGTGGTCTTGATGCGTGGCCCTGGCACGCGGCTTCGAGTGGCGCTCCTGACGGGAGACTTCGCGATCCCCGACTTCGTTCGCGTGCCTTTGGTCGTTGCCATGACGCAAAGCATAGTATGCAACAAAACGCGTTGCAAGGACAGAAGACGGCGTTTCGGTGACGGCGAGCTACTCAATGGCGCCAGACCGCCAACATTGCGGCGGTACAGGCTGTGCCGGCCCAGCCCAACTTTCGGCTCTTGAGAGAAAGAGTCCTGGTGGGGGGTGTTCGTTTTCTTTATTGGACACTACAACCTACCAACCACTCTGTGGCGCCGTGGAAGCTTATCCTTGACCGCTATGTCACGGCTCGAAGCGGAATCCGACACCTCTGACGGTGATGAGGTAGCGTGGCTGGGATGGGTCGTCTTCAATCTTGTGGCGGAGCCGTCGTATATGGGTGTCGAGGGTGCGGGTATCGGCTAAGTCCTTGTCCCACCAGAGGTGGTCTATGCAGAACTCTCGGGTGAGCACTCGACCTGGCTCGGCCATGAGCAACGAGAGCAAGTCGAACTCCTTCTTGGAAAGATCTACCATCTTCACGCCGACGCGCACTTCACGCCGCGTTCGATCGATGACGATTTCACTCGGCCGGCTGACCTTTTCGGTGAGAGCCGGACCCGACTGGCTCCTGCGCAGTACTGCGCGGATCCTCGCGACGAGTTCGCGAATTCGAAACGGTTTTTCCACATAGTCGGAGACACCCAACTCGAGCAAGAGAACCACCTCGGCCTCGGCGTGCCGCGCGCTTACAACTATTATTGGTACCGCCGCGAGCGCCCTCATCTCCTGGCACAACTCCACCCCGGACTCTCCGGCCAGCGTTAGGTCCAAGAGCACCAGATCCGGGGTTGATCTTTGGAATAGATCCAGCGCTTCGTGGCTGTTGGAGGCGACGCCGACGGAGAACCCTTCTCGTTCCAGCCCAACGCGAATTGTGTCGCGATAGTCCGCCTCGTCATCGACGACGAGTACGCGGGGGCGCCCTTCTATTGGTGCGTCGGGCTCCATTCGTGCATCAGGCACACATCCCAGGGTAGAAAACGAAGGTTAACTGTTCGCGAAGCCCCGACGACCCGTCGGTGATCGATGGGTTAACTATCGACGAGTATGGTTGCTACCGTGAGTGGACCAAGAGACGCGATGGGTCACGGAGTCAACCAACGAGACCTGATCAAGATGACGCCGGAAGAGGTCGACAACTTCTTGCGCGAGCGCCGGCCGATGACGATGTGCACGATCAATCACGACGGGACTATTCACGCGGTCGCAATGTGGTACGGATTCCTTGAGGGATCCATTGCTATCGAGAGCAAGTCAAAGGCTCAAAAGATCAAGAACTTGAGGCGTGACCCCCGCATGACGTGTCTCTTTGAAGCCGGCGAGTACTACGAGGAACTCCGTGGTGTGGAACTCGTCGGCAAGGCCGAGTTCGTAGAAGACGCCGAACGCATGTGGCCGCTCGGGGTCAGTGTGTTCGAGCGCTACTACCGAGAGTACACAGACGACGCGCGATCGGCGATAGAAACGATGCTGCACAACCGGGTCGTCGTGAAGCTCATCGTAGAAAGAACGGTCACTTGGGACCACCGGAAGCTAGGTCTGCCGTCGACCCGGCCCAGCTGATCCAAGCCGAGGCCCCACCCGGGCGAAGCCGGCTCCCCAGGTGTTACTCACCAGGTGTTATTCAGCGGCGATCCCGACGATTGGCGCGTTCAAGGGCTTACCGCCCATCGAGCCGTAGTAGTTCGCACCGGGACCGAAGCTGAAGATCCCACCGTCGGAGGCGACCTCGTAGTAGCCGTTCCCGCTCGGGGCAGCGGCGATCCCAACTATCGGAGCGTTCAAGGGCTTACCGCCCATCGAGCCGTAGTAGT
>JAJYQJ010000077.1 GCA_021794655.1 Actinomycetes bacterium
CATTTCCCCTGCTGTAATGGAGTCGATTGAGACTCCATCTATGCCAGGGGCACCTTGGTTAGTGACCACGTTTACCCACGCTTGCCACATTACGTCACTGCGGGTGAGCTTGTCGTAGAGAGCGTGGAACTTACGTGTTGGGTCTTGCTTGGCACTGCGGTAGAGCACGCGTTGGAGAGCTTGGAGGTTACTGACGCCTTCGTATCTGACTACATCTCTTACCCTTGTTGGGGCATAGCGATCGCCTTGTTCCCCGGCATCTGTTGGCTGATCTAGCCGATTAGACACTGACCTACTCCTTCCCTTCCTCTACGTGCATCGGTGAAGCAGGGGTCCTTCGCTCTAGCTGGGTTATGTTGTCCCAGCTGTCATCACTACTATGACCCCCTCCGATTCCCTCTTGGCTGCCTGACACTTCCCGGGTTAACCGCTTATAGCCAGGCGCACTCCTCATCCCCGCAAGATGAGGACCAAGGAGGGCCTCTCCAGTTCCCACGACAGCTTTGTTCACATTCCACGCTCCTTACGCCGGAAGGTTCTTCGACATCTGCTCCAAGTCCAAAGATGTCTTCCATGGCCTTCGCCTGACCCAGACGGGCTCGGCACCTTCTTGGTCCTGAATGATCAGGAATGGTTACGACGCTGCAAGCTTCGCTTTATGCTGCGGACTGCCAACTTGATCCACCCCGCTTCAACGCAGACCTCTCGATATACGCTGGGGATTTCTCTACCGGGGACCTTGGCGTCTCCCCGGACCGAACTTACATCGGCTAGTTGTCGTGAGCTTCTCGCTCGGTTACGTCATATTCACTCCTTTGTGTCTATAACGCCCGAACTGCTGGACGCACCTGGGCCCTCATTGGCGGACTTGCCGCGATAGAGCACCGAGCCACCGGACGTGAGACGGTGGATGTTGACTTCGTCGTTTCGAGCCTGGCTTCTCTGGAGCGTCGCTTGGAGAGGATGCAGCTGGCCAGAGTCCGGGTGCTCGAGGAACCAGAGGGAAGTCCGTACTTGGTCCAGGGCGAGACGGCCGACGGCATGCATTTCGACATCTACGTAGCGAGTATCGACTTCGAGAATGCGGTGCTCGCAACTAAGGACGATAAACACGTAGCCTCAGCGGAGGCGGTCATCTTATACAAGCTGATGGCGATGCGTCGCGAGGACGTTGATGATGTTAGGTCGATCCTCGACAACCATCCAGGACTCAAAGGACTGGACGTGGAGTTCATTGAACGTTGGGCCGCGGAGCTCGACGTTCAAGACGAGTGGCACGGGTTCGTCGCCGAATACCAGAAAGCCAATAACGTCAGGAGCCAGTTAATCCTGCCTGCCTCTGATACTGGTGACCAGGCAAATACGCCTAAAACTCGCTACGTGAAGAAGCAGGGCGTCGACACTTTGGGACGTCGATACACGAGGTGGATACGGCAGGCTTGAGCGTTTCCCTGGCCGTTTCGGGTTGATCGACTTTGTGAAGCTATGAGTTCAATGTCGAGGAATGGTTCCGGCGGATGCAGCCGAACCCACTAACCCCGCCTACCGAGCGGACCCCACCAGCCTACTTGCACTATGAGTGAAATGCAGAGCGCTCGCCTCTCACAGACGGTTAAGTTCGGTTAATCTAGCGCCATGGAACTTCTGGGAGGGCTTGATTCGTTGTTCTTGGCGTGTGAGACACCGACTACGCATATGCACGTGTGTGGGGTGCTCACGTTGGATACGACCACGATGCCAAAGGGTGATCCCTTTGACCATATTCGAGCGATGTTAGTGGATCGGCTGCCCCAGATTCCGCCTCTGCGTCACGTGCTTGGTTCGCTTCCGTTCGGGATTGGGCGCCCGTTCTGGATCGACGACCCTCAGATGGACATCGACCGCCACCTCCATCGGCTCCACCTCGACTCACCTGATGACCACGTGTTAGCCGAGGCGGTCGCGGAGATTGCATCAAAGCAGCTCCCGAGGGATAGACCGTTGTGGGAAATTTGGGTCGTTGACGGCATCGGCGAGAACAGGACCGCACTGATAGCAAAGATGCATCATGCGACGATCGATGGCGTCTCCGGGGCGAGCCTGATGGGTAACCTTTTTGACCTGACGCCAACCGCCACCCACACCGACCGTCCCGAGGAGAGCACCGAAGTTCAAGGTGCGCCAAACCAGCTGAACTTTCTATTAAACGCTCTGCGCCAGACGATGATGGAACCAGTTGAGTTGCTAAAGCTTGTTCCCGTTACAGCGGGTCGTCTAGGGGTCTCGGCTGCAGGACTGTTAAAGAATCGAGCGGAGCTTGCCGGCGCGGCGATACCTTTCCGGGCGCCTCGGACCCGTTTCAATTCAACGATAACGGCTAACCGTTGTGTTGCGTTCAAAGAGGTGCCTACTCGTGAGGTAAAGAGAGTCAAGGACGCGTTCGGGGTGAAGATGAACGATCTCTTGACCGCGATAGTCGGGGGAGGACTGCGGCGTTATCTTGAAGAACGTGACGATCTTCCTATTAACTCGTTGATCGCGGCGGAACCGGTATCGGCCCACGAACAGGCGCAAGATGTGCGCGGCACGACGAAGGTGTCTTTGATGTTTGCAAACCTTCGCACAGACATTGTCGACCCTATAAAGCGCCTTGAGGCGATCGCAGTCGCAAACAACGCAAGCAAGCAGTTCCGGAAACTTACCGGAGATGACTTTCTGCTTCAGTGGGCCGAACACCTGTGGACTAGAGCGGTTACAGTTGGGATGAGGCTCTATTCGAACTTGCGAGTGGCCGACTACCATCCGGTCGTACACAACGTGATCGTCTCCAACGTTGCCGGCCCTCCGATACCCCTCTATCTAGCGGGAGCCCGCCTTCTAAGCGTCTACCCACTCGGTCCGATCGTGGACGGAGTCGG
>JAJYQJ010000047.1 GCA_021794655.1 Actinomycetes bacterium
AACTGGCTACCTCCGGCACTGATCAACCACCTACCGCCTGGGGAATCGGTCACGTTCCCAAGCGGCGGTGTCCGCGGCGTCGCGGTCGCAAGAGGGCGTTATCCACTCGTCGTCTTCTGCCACGGGTTCGCCGGATTCAGGGATCAGTCGACGTTTCTCACTTCGCGTCTCGCGTCTTGGGGGTTTGTCGTCGCCGCCCCCGACTTACTCGATTACGACCTAACGGCCGTCTTGAGCGGAAAGGCCGCACCGTCTTCACCTGTGGACATCGCTGAAGTCGAGTCGACGATATCGCTCATGTCCCACGAGGACTCCAAAGGGAGTGGGACAGGGAGTGGGACAGGGCGCGGGCGTTTCGTGGGGCGCCTCGACATGCACCGCATAGCTGTGATCGGCCACTCCCTCGGTGGGTCGCTCGCGGAGCAGGTCGCAGCCGTTGACCCCCAAGTTCGCACGTTTATCGGGATGGCGGGCGCCTCCGTCGGGGCGCTCGCCCCCCGCTCGACGTCTCGATCTGGCAACGTTCCAGACAAGCCCGGGCTGTTGATGGTCGGAACCGCTGACCACGTCGTGAGACCACAGATGATCGTAGACGCGTTTTACGACATGGTCGCGCCCAAGCGCCTCGTGATGCTAAGAGGCGCCGGGCACCTCGCGTTCTCCGACATCTGCGAACTCGGCGCGGGCCGCGGTGGTTTACTCGGAGTCGCGGCTAGCGCCCATATCACGATCCCGGCCCAGCTCGCAGCCCTCGCGAGCGACGGATGCCAGCCGGGAGATCTCCCTATCAGGGTCGGGTGGGAGCTAATCCGTCAAGTCGTCACCGCCCAACTGAGATACGCGCTAGGGTTCGATCACTCTCAGGCAGGCTTGACCGGGCTCTCAAGAGCGTTTCCCCGTGTCGTCGCGCTGAACTCGTTCGTCAGGTGAGAAAGTATTCATGATTGTTGGCTCTTCGATAACTATTGAGATCGGCGACCGTCGGCTATTAGAAGACGCTTCGTTCGTCGTCGGCGCCGGCGAAAAGGTAGGGCTAGTAGGAAGGAACGGCGCCGGCAAGTCCTCGTTCGTCTCGGTCGTGATCGGCGAGCCGGCCCGTGAGTTGCGCCACAGCGGCAACGTTGCGATAAGGGGCACCTTCGGGTTCTTACCCCAGGTTCCACTCCCGCGTGGACTCGGTCTCGATCCGTCCGGGTTTTCCCACGTCCTCTCTGGTAGGGGTCTCGACGTACTCGACGACGCGATGGGAAAGGCCCGAGTCCAGATGGAAAAGGATCCGTCGCCCGAGAATATCGAGCTGTTCTCCGATTTAGAAGAGCAGTTCAGGGAGAACGGCGGCTACGAGGCCGAAGCCACGATGGCCCGTATCGCCGACGGGCTCGGTCTTCGCCAAGAGCTGCTCTTGGAGGAGATCGACAAGCTGTCCGGCGGGCAGCGCAAGCGGCTCGATCTCGTGAGAATCTTGTTCCAGAGTCCTGAAACGATGATCTTGGACGAGCCGACGAACCATCTCGACATGCCCGCCAAGAAGTGGCTCATGGAAGAGCTGGAACGATACCCGGGGGCTCTCCTCGTAATCAGCCACGACCTGTCGCTCTTGGATCGCTCGATATCCAAGGTGCTCCACCTCGCAGACGGACGCCTCCATGAGTTCAAAGGTACGTACTCGAGCTACCTGATCCAGCGCGAAGAGAGCCAGGTGCGCAAAGAGCGGGTCTCCACCTTGGAGGCACGCGAGATAAAGCGACTCAGTACCCTCGCCGATTCGATGAGAGGGAGCACCGTGCGGCGTGCGCGAGTGGCCAAGTCAATCGACAAGCGCGTCGAGAGGCTCGAGAGCACCCACACCGTCGCCCGACGGCGAGAGAGGGTCGCGACGTTCAAACTACCGGTTCCGAGGCGATCGGGCGGCGTTCCCATCTCGGCGAACGCGTTAGGGGTTCGCTACGGCAAGCTCGTCGTGTTGAACTCAGTCGATCTATCGATCGCGCGGGGCGATCGAGTCGTCGTGATCGGTAGGAACGGGGCCGGCAAGTCGAGTCTGCTGCGGTGTCTCGCCGGGGTGCAGGAGCCGAGTGCAGGAGAGGTGAAACTCGGTGCAAACGTCTCGATTGGATACTTCGCACAAGAGCACGAGCAGATAGACGCGAACCTCACCGCTCTCGAAAACGTGAGCGACACCGTACTGAGCGAAGAGAGTCGCAGGCGGGCGTTGCTCGGTTCGTTCGGGCTTCCCGCGAAGGCGGCCGGCCAGCTCCCCGATACGCTCTCTGGCGGGGAGCGGGCGAAGCTCGGCCTCGCAATGCTCGCCGCCGGCGACGCGAACACCTTGTTGCTCGACGAGCCCACCAACAACTTGGACCCAGCGTCCATAACCGCGGTCGCCAAGATGTTGAGCACCTGGGACGGGACGATAGTCGTCGTGAGCCACGACCGTGCGTTCGTCAACGCGCTCGAGCCGACGTACTGCCTGCGCCTTCCAGACGAGCAGTTCACCCACTGGAGGGACGAGTACTTGGACGAGGTCGAGGCACGTTGATCGGGACCTATCGCTCCCGAGCCTGACCCGCGGGTCACCGGTGCCTTGCCAAGCTCGCTCGACTAGAGGCCAACGAAGTTGTTCGATGTCCGTTTGCATTAAAACAAGACGTGAGAACGGATCACAACCTCTCTTGATTGGTGGACGTCGCGCCGCCGGCTGCGCGCTACGATGGTCAAGTGGACACGATCGGGATCATTCGCCAGATTGAAGCGGACCCCGGCCTGCGAGCACAGCTCAGGGCCGTCCTACTCGGCGACGAGTTCTTGGCGATGCCGCAGCTCCTCGCCGAACTCGCGGAGGG
>JAJYQJ010000100.1 GCA_021794655.1 Actinomycetes bacterium
GATCTACAATTGGGCAGGTGGATATAGCGCCAAGGCTCGGTATGGAAGCTGTCTTTGTGAGGTCCGTCACGTCTTCGCTGTTTGCGTCGCGAATGACGATCGCAGAGATAGCGTTGGCACGATGTAGCGAGAGCCTGGCCTCGAATAGGTCGCCTGCCATCGATATTGGATCGCTCAACGGTCGGATCCTGCTTCCCCGGACGTTCTTCCATGCAACTGGAACTTCGCTCACGCGCAGTCCGAGCTTGTCGGATATGTTCAACAACTCTACGTCGAAGGCGAAGCCGTCAGTAGATGCGAGGTGAAAGAGCAGGCGGGCAACTGGAGTCTGAAAGGCTTTGAAGCCACACTGAGTGTCTTGGTAGTGGACACCTACCAAAGCCCTAACGAGTAGGTTGAACGTGCGCCGTTCCAAGCGCCTCCTCTTAGTGTCAGCCTCCGCACGTGATCCATCGAGGCTCCGTGAGCCGATCGCTACTTCGCAGTCCTCCAACGCCTTGACAAACTGGGGGATGTGCTCTGGGTCGATAGCCATATCAGCATCGGCAAAAGCGACCAACGGCGTTCTTACGATAGACATGCCCGCACGGATCGCAGCCCCTTTGCCGACGTTGGACGGCAACTCGATGAGTTGGAAGTACGGGAGATCCCCGAAGAGTAGATGCGCCTTTTTTGTGGTGTCATCGTTGCTCCCGTCGTTAACAACGATGAACTCTGTTGAGTCGGGATCAACTGCCCCACTTAAGATAGCCTTCCCGAGGCGCTTCCTACCACCCTCTAAGCGTGCACCCTCGTTGAAGGCCGGAATCACCAGGGTGAGTACGGGAGGTTGTGCTCCAGGTGTGGGCGGAGTTCTAACTTTGGGCATCAGGTCTTTTACCACGGCGATCCAGGAGAGTCTTGCAGACTATCTGCCAGGAGTGGTGTCGGTTCTCTTGAGAGTTCGAGTCCTGAGTCTGGCAACGCATTAGCACTCGTTTGCTTCACGCAGCGCTCGAATGCGACTCGTTGGACCAAGAGCCGATAGCATTATGGAATGGCACTCTACGATAAAGCGATCAATAAGTTGTCAGGTGAGCCCTCGAGCCTCGGAGAATACGCAGGTAAAGTCCTACTCTTGGTCAACGTGGCTTCAAAGTGTGGACTGACCCCCCAGTACGAAGGCCTGGAGCGCCTGCATGAGAGATATGGCCCGAAAGGTTTCAATGTCCTTGGATTTCCCTGCAATCAGTTCTTGGAACAAGAGCCAGGAACTGCCGAGGAGATTGCTAATTTCTGTTCGACGACTTATGGAGTTACGTTCCCACTTTTCGAAAAGATCGAAGTGAACGGCGATAACCGTCACCCGATTTACCAAGAGTTGACCACCTTTGCCGATACGGACGGCGACGCGGGCGACGTCAAGTGGAACTTCGAAAAGTTTCTCGTGTCTCCGGCTGGAGAAGTGGTGGCGAGATTCCGACCCCAGGTCGAGCCCGACGATCCGGCGTTGGTCGCCGCGATCGAAGCCCAATTACCGGGGTCTTAGTGAATCGATGTTCGGATGAAGCCGTGTTCTACGCGTCATCGGTGACGTCCGACCAGGAAACAGCGCGATTCGCTTCAGCCCTGAGTGAAGCTTTTGGGGCGGTGATATTCGACATGGATGGCTTGATTATCGACTCCGAACCGTTGTGGCATGAAGCGGAGATCTCGATCCTCGGTGGACTCGGCGTCCCGCTGGTGGACGCGTCGTGTCGCAAGACCAAGGGCATGTTTGTCAACGAGGTCACATCTTATTGGTTTGACCGGTTTCCATGGAGCGGTCCGGAACCAGATGAGGTTGCAGATCAAGTTGTCGAAGCGGTCATGAGGTTGGTCGTCGAAAAAGGTACGTTGAAGCCCGGAGCCAAAAAGGCGGTGCAGGCCTGTCGCAGGAGTGGACTTGCGATGGCCGTCGCGTCGTCGTCGGCGTATCGCCTTATATCCTTGGTGCTCGAGAAGTTCAGCTTGCACGATCAGTTCGACGTCGTTCATTCAGCTCAAGACGAACCCTACGGGAAACCTCACCCCGGTGTTTTCTTGACCGCCGCGGCGAAAATTGGAGTTCCTCCACAGGCTTGCTTGGTCTGGGAGGACTCTCCAGCGGGAGTACTCGCAGCCAAATCGGCGAGAATGACTTGTGTGGCAGTTCCAGAGTACGAAGAACGCGAAGATCGAGTGTTTGGTGTCGCGGATCTGGTGATTGCGTCGCTTGACGACGTTGACGCTGGGTTGTTCGAGAGCTTGGCACGTGATCGAAATGAGGCTGAGGCAGTTGCACTCCGTTAGTGTCGGTTACGGTGAGTTTTCCGGACTGGGAAGAACTGCACTTTGGCGCGGCATCGCTAACAGTGGGAGATAGATAAGTTGTTTGACCCGGTACCACCTGGAGTTGACTTCGTTGAGTTAGAACGTTCTGAGTTAGATCGATGGATGCGCCATCGTGTCTTTGAACGATCAGTCAGCCAGGGTGGCAATGCAGGAAAATGGGTGTTTTACGAGGGACCGCCGACTGCCAACGGGCGTCCTGGCTTACATCACGTGTGGGCCCGCGTGTACAAGGATCTCTTCTGCAGGTTCAAGACAATGCGTGGGTTTCGCGTGACCCGTCGAGCAGGTTGGGATACTCACGGCTTGCCAGTAGAGGTCGAAGTGGAAAAGCGCCTCGGTATCACCGGTAAGCGTCAGATTGAAGAAGAAGTAGGAATTGGTGAGTTTACAAGGTTGTGCCGTGAATCAGTCCTGTCGTACGTGGATGACTTCAAGGACCTGACTACCCGAATTGGATACTGGGTCGACTTCGACGATGCGTATTGGACGATGAGTCCCGCCTACGTCGAGTCTGTTTGGTGGCATCTCAAGAACCTCTACGAGCAAGGTCTCATATACGAAGACGTAAAGGTGGTTCCTTACTGCCCCCGGTGTGGGACGGCGCTTTCGAGTCACGAGCTCGGACAGCCTGACGTCTACTCCGACGAAGAAGACGAATCTGCGTACGTAGTGCTGCCCATTGCCGATCCAGACGAATCCATAGTTGGTGACGCGCGGGCCTTGGTGATCTGGACGACCACTCCGTGGACGCTCATCTCTAATACCGGTGCTGCCGTAAACCCTGATCTAACCTACGCGGTCGTCGATCACCTGATTCTCGCAGAGGATCTCGTTAGTGAGGTTATGGGAGAAAACGCGACAATCTCGCATAAGGTGACCGGCAAGGCTCTGATCGGAACAAGGTACGAACGCCCCTTTGACGATGTACCTGTTCCCCCCGATGTCGACGGCTGGAGAGTTGTCGGTGCCGACTTCGTGACCACCGACGAAGGGACGGGGATAGTACACCTAGCACCGGCGTTTGGAGAGGTGGACCGACAAGTTGCCAGGGAAACAGATCTACCTTCTCTTAATCCAGTCGGCCCGGATGGCAACTTTGACGAACAGGTTCCGTGGCTTTCGGGACGTCCCGTGAGAGAGACCAACCACGATATCAACAACCGCCTCGAGTCCAAAGGACTGCTACTTCGCCGCCTGCTCTACACCCACTCGTATCCACACTGCTGGAGATGTGGCACCGCTCTGATCTACTGGGGGAAACCGAGCTGGTACATAGCCACCTCCTCGAGAAAGGCAGATCTGATCGCGCAAAACGCTCAGATTGATTGGCATCCGTCCCACATCCGTGACGGGCGGTTCGGAGAATGGTTGGCCGGGAACGTGGACTGGGCTCTTTCTAGGGACCGTTTTTGGGGGACGCCTCTTCCGGTATGGCGATGCCGTGACGGCCATACTTACTTTGTCGGATCCTTAGATGAGCTTTCTGAGTTGGCAGGCGACGATCTGCGATCGCTGGATCCACACCGCCCTCAGATAGACCGGATCGAGTTTCCGTGTCCAAAATGTGCGTCCAACAGCGTCGACGGAAGCTCCGAGGTGACTGCGGCACGCGTGGAACCGGTGATTGATGCTTGGTTTGACTCAGGGGCGATGCCGGCAGCCCAAGTTGGCTATCCACATCTTTGTGGATCGACGGAAGCCCTGGAGTTTCCTGCAGATTTCATATCGGAAGCTATCGATCAGACGCGAGGATGGTTCTACTCCCTGCTGGCGGTCAACACCTTGGTATTTGGGTCGACCCCGTACCGTCATGTCGTGTGCCTCGGTCATATAGTTGATTCTGAAGGGCGAAAGATGTCCAAGTCGTTGGGGAACGTGATCGACCCTTGGGACATCTTGGACACTCGTGGAGCAGACCCTCTGCGATGGTGGATGTTTTCCCAGGGGTCTCCGTGGACGCCAACACGATCTTCGATCGCGGCAATCGACACATCGATGCGTGACGTGTTGCTCACACTTTGGAACAGCGTCAGTTTCTTTACCACGTATGCGTCGTTGAACGGCTTCGATCCCAACGACAGCGATATCCCCCCAATTAAAGAGCGTCCAGCGTTGGATAGATGGATGATATCGAGACTCTGGAGTGCTGTTTTGGGCGTGACCGACGCTTTGGAAGCCTATGAACCCTTGGTCGCCGCGACCGCAATTGCCTCTTTGGTGGATGACATCTCGAACTGGTATGTCCGGCGCAGCAGGAAGAGGTTCTGGCGCACTGACCCTAACGCTCTGCCGGAAGATACCCTGGCAGCTCAGTCCACTCTCTTTGACGTGTTGGTTACCGTGTCGACGATGCTCGGGCCGTTCTGCCCGTTCGTGGCAGATCGCATCTGGCGCGAGATGACCGGTGCAGACGAATCCGACTCCGTCCATCTCGCCAGTTGGCCGATCTTAGACTCTGAGGATGCAAAGGCGTGGATAGACTGCGATCTCGAGAAGCAGATGGATTTGGCGAGGCGGCTGAGTTCATTAGGGAGGGCAGCCCGCAGTGAAGCGGGTGTGAAGGTTCGTCAGCCGCTAGCGAGGGCGCTCGTGTTCCTGACGCCGAAATCGCCGGCGATCTTGGAAGACCTGGTCTGTGACGAACTCAACGTGGATGAGGTGGTCGTTGCTAAGTCATTAGAAGACGTACTCCAGTTTGAGATCGTTCCCAACTTCAAACTACTCGGACCGCGCCTGGGCTCCGATGTGAAGCACGTGAGAGGGGCCTTGGCTCAGATAGACGGAACGGCCGCCGCGATCGCTATCGAGTCGGGAGAATCGATCAGCGTTGACCTCCCTTCTGGAAGGGTAGTTCTTTTTGCCGAGGATGTGGAGGTCCGCGTCAAGGGTCAGCCCGGGTTCGCAGTTTCGAGGCAGGGTGGCGAGGTTGTCGCTTTGGACCTGACGATAGACGACGAGTTGAAAAGGCGTGGGATGGCCCGAGAAGTTGTCCGCCTAGTGCAAGAGTTGCGCAAACAGCGCGGTCTAGAGGTTTCGGACCGCATAACGCTATGTCTGGAAGGCGCCGACGACATAGCCCCAAGATTCAACGAAATGGCCAATGAGCTTCTAGCGGTCAAGATTACTCAGGGGCGGGGTGCCGGAGATGGAGAGCACCTCGATCTTGGAGACGGCGTAACTGTGAGGGCTTGGTTAGAAAAAGTCTGATCTGTCAGCCAGACAGCCTGCGAAGCGACTCGCTAATTCTCTTGCACTCGTCGGCTCCGAGCGGGGCAGTCAAGTAGCGATCAACCGTGGACGAGTACGTTGTCGAAGCGGTTTCGAGCGTTGTCCTTCCCTCGTCGGTGATAGCTACGTACACACTGCGGCGATCCGATGGGCAGTTCTGGCGCTCGACGAGTCCCGCCTCGGCGATCCGGTCTATCAAGCGGGTGACGCCACCGGAGGTGAGTGAGATCTGCGAGGCCAGTTGTGTCATCGTAAGACGAGAGCCGTTAGCGCACCCGAGTTGGATCAGGACCTCGTACCACGAGAGCGGTATGCCACATCTCCTCTCCAGCTCACAGCTCATAAGGCGTGTCATGCGGGAGTACGACGCTGAGAGTAACTCCATCAGCTCTACGCCTGGCTCGCGCTCGCGTTTAGTCTCTACAGCACGGTCTGGCACTCAGCCCTCCCTTCCAGTGCCGGCGGGTCCGAGCATAGCCTCTTGAGGCACGGTGATAGATGTTGAATGGCATGGATATCGAGGTACCGGGCCCCTTTCTTCTTAGCTTGCCAGGAAACCAGGATACAGCATTAATCACTAGTTGACAAATCATTATTAGTACAGATAGTGTAAAGACAGTTAACTTAACCGAGGAAAGTACCTGCTGGCTGGCGTGGTTGCTGGCGACGGTGCAGAACGGAGAGACCAATGAGCAACGAAACGGTGACACTTCCAACACCTGGCACCTATACGATAGACAAGGCACACACCGAAGTCGGATTTGTGGCTCGGCACCTGATCGGGACGAAGGTAAGAGGCAGGTTCACGAAGTTCGACGGGACCATTACTGTCGCCGATCCACCCGAGAACTCCACCCTCGAAGCCGAAGTGGACGCCACCTCGATTGAGACCGGGGTTGATATGCGCGACGATCACTTGAGGACGAACGACTTCTTAGACGTGCCAAATCACCCCAAAATCACTTTGAAGAGCTCAAGCCTTTCACGAAAGAGTGACTCTGTTTGGGATCTAACTGCGGACTTGACTATACGTGGCGTCACGAAGCCCGTGGTATTTACCCTGGAGTATCACGGAAGCGGTCCTGGTATGTCTCCAGGGTCTCAAGTTGTCGCGTTCTCGGCATCTGCCGAGATAGACAGGCGTGATTTTGGAGTCAACTTTAACTCCGTACTGGAAGGTGGCGGAATTGTTGTCGGAAACAAAGTCACTATTGAGATAGAGGTAGAGGCTGCTCTCGAACCGTGAAAAGCGGTTCACCACAGAACAAGATTGGGCGCGTACAGGACGCTTGGTTGGATACTGCACTTCACGGCGCGAGAAGGATCCCAACCCAGGTAACCTTCTAAGACGGCTGTCGACGGCCGTGAGGCGTTGGGAGTTCCCAGTAAGGAGCTTCCGGTGTGGAGTTTGCTTGGCGCGTTGATCGGCGCTACTCGCGGCGGGCTGGGCGGGTCATCTGGTACCTTAGAGTGAGCGTGGATCCAGGGCTTCACCGGTCGTTACTCTTGGTCAGGTTGATCGTCGTGATGGTGGAACCTGGCAGCCACCTTGATGGACTCTTTGGCCTCGAACGAGTTGGATTCGAGGTTGAAAGTATCGATGATGCTTTGCGCGAGCGGCGGAGATAACTACGGTGTGCATACGGTGACAGACGGGGAAGCGATCAGTTCGCGGCGAGGCCGAGTAGTGGTCGCGAAGGTCGGACTGGACGGCCACGACAGAGGCGTGAAGGTCGTCGCTAGGGTCCTTCGTGACGCAGGGTTTGAAGTTGTGTATCTGGGCTTGCGCCAGACGCCGGAGGGAATTGCAAGTGCCGCACTTGAAGAAGACGTTGACCTTGTTGGGCTGTCGATGCATTCTGGCGCGCATCTGACGTTAGTTCCAGCAGTCTTGAAAGAGATGCGCAGGCTGGGTCTGGATATCCCGGTATTGGTAGGTGGCATAGTACCTGAGCGCGACGTCGCGACGTTGAAGTCGCTGGGCGTTTCAGCCGTGCTGCCACCCGGATCGTCTGACGAAGACGTTATTGGGGCCGTCTCCGCTGCTGTCGCCGGGAAGGCGTAAACGCTGTGGAACCGAGGCCCACGAAAGAAGTTGTAGTGGTTACCGGGGCGAGCCGCGGCATCGGATCTGGCATCGCAAAGCGACTCTTCGAGCTTGGGTACTCGCTTGGGCTCTGCGCTCGACATCTTCCAGAGCATCCAGGGGGGCGATCAGAGAACCTCGATTCAAGTACTCCGACGGTCGTGCGCTCGGCAGTTGATGTGACCGACTTCGATGCGTTGGAGGAATTTTCGGCTGACGTCATAGAAGTTTGTGGACGGATTGATGTTTGGATCAACAACGCCGGCATCTTGGAGCCTATTGGACCGTTGGCGGACTCCGATCCGTTGAATTTGCTTCGCCACGTCGAAGTGAACGTGGGAGGCGTCTTGCTTGGAAGCCGCATATTTGCGCGTCACGTCCGCTCTAGATCTGGTGGTGGAGTGCTGGTAAACATCACCTCGGGCGCAGCACGGAGTCCTTACCGTGGTTGGGCTCCGTACTGTGCCTCCAAAGCTGCGGTTGACATGATCACAGAGGTGGTCGCTCTCGAAGAGGGGGGATCGGGTTTGACTGCGTTCGCTCTGGCTCCCGGCGTTGTGGATACGTCGATGCAAGAGTTGATCCGCTCTACCGACGCCTCTCGTTTCCCGCAAGTGGAGAGGTTTCGCGAGATTGCGTCGTCTGGGAGGTTCAACTCGACTAAATGGATTGCCGACCATATCGTCGAGTTGTTGAACGTTTCGGGTGCGGATTCGCCAGTTCGTGTGAGGGTCCCAGACGAGCACGTGGAGCCGACGAAGAACTAGCGCATCCGCCGTCGAGTATTGTCTAGATCAATGGGCACGAGAAAAGAACGTTCGCCAGTGAAAAAGGTGTTGGCCGCTGCAGGGTTCCTGGGAACTATCGCCAGTATTTGGTGGTTTGCGTTGAGGCCGAGGTACAACCGCAAGCGCGGGAAGTAGCCGTTCTTAGCGTCGGCTAGAAACCTACACAACAAGAGACCGGCCTTACGTTCACAAGGACCGCTGGGCTGGGTAGCGGGACAGACAGGCGATGGTTCAGGTCTTATTTACAGGCGCGGTTGTTGCAAGAATGTGTCGTACTCTTTGATGTGTCGTTATCGTCGCTCAAGCCACTTGGTCATCGCAACTTCGCTCTGCTCTGGTCTGCTGCTCTTATCTCCAACATAGGTTCATGGGTCCAGGCGGTTGCTCTCGGGATCTTCGTGACCAACGTGACCCACAATCCGTTTTGGACCGGGCTCGTTGCAGCTGCCGCGTTCTTGCCGAACGGACTGTTGGCCCCGTTTGGCGGAGTCATGGCAGATCGTTTCGATCGCAGGCGCTGGCTCCTGCTTACGACGGCCTTCGAAACGATATTTGCGGGTTTGTTGGCAGTCTTGTCCGCGACAGGCAGCGCTACGCCAGGATTAGCCGTGCTGGTCGCGTTCTTTGGTGGCACGGCCTCCGCGATTGGGTTTCCGGCATACCAAGCGATGCTCCCGGACTTGGTTGGGAGAGAGGACCTCTTGGCGGCAGTCAGCCTGTCGTCCGCTCAGTTCAATTTGGGGCGGGTCATCGGGCCCGTTGTGGCGGGCGTAGTGATTGTCGAGGGGTCGTATTCGCTGGCGTTCTTAGTCAACGCGGTCTCGTTCTTCGCGGTGATAGTTGCATTGCTCCTCTTGAGACTGCCACCGCGGGAGGTCGCTCGGGTTCGAAGCGGCATTATCGCTCCGATGATCTCTGGAATTCACACTGCGTGGTCTGAACCCGGTTGTCGCAGTGCCGTCGTGCTTATCGGTATCGTCGCGCTAATCGGTTCTCCCTTCATCGCACTTGTACCCGCGATCGCTGTCACTGGGCTGCACGCGAAGTCGGCCCATCAAGGGTCAGCGTTCACGTCAGTGCTCGTCACTGCTCAAGGTATTGGAGCGGTCGTAGCGGCCCTCGTCTTACCTAGCATCGCGCGCCGCTTTGGACGTGGCCACCAGCTTAGAACGGCGCTCATGGCACTTCCCGTGCTGCTCGTCCTCTACGGACTGTCAAGTGATATTGGACTATCAGCGGCCTCTATCTTTTTCCTTGGTGCGGGGTATTTTGCGGTGCTTTCAGGCCTTAACACCGTCGTCCAACTGCGTGCCCCCCGTGCCGAGCGCGGTAGAGTCCTCAGCCTATTCATGCTGGCGTTGGGCACTTTGTATCCCGTAGGATCGGTGATTGAAGGCGAAGCCGGCCGTCTGATCGGGGCGCGCACGGTGACGGTCGGAGCGGGAGTCGCCCTTTTTGTGGCGATGGTCTTTATCCTCGTTGCACGCAGGGACTACTTTGTTGCCGTGGTGGAAGATATATAGAATGACGAGGAGTTATCTAACGTATCGGCCGTTATCCCCGATCTCCCTACGTGAGTTGCAGCTTGTCGTCGAGGTGTTAGGCACATTGGCGGAGCTGTAATAATCGCCTTATGTCTTTACAGTCTGTCAGCCCAGTTACGGGCCAAGTCTTGGCGGAGTTCCAAGAGCACTCTGACGAGGAAGTTGACGAGAGACTGGAGCGTGCCGCGAGGACGTTCCTGTCGTACAGGGAAACCTCCTACGAAGATAGATCTAGGTGGATGACCGCGGCAGCCGAACTGCTCGAAGGTGAGCAGCCCGCTCTGGCTGAGACCATAACGCTGGAGATGGGAAAGACGTTTGCACAAGCTAAAGGAGAGGTCTCCAAGTGCGCGATGGCGTTTCGATGGTTCGCGGACAACGCTGAGCGTTTGCTCGATGAGGAGAAAGTCGAGACGTCGGCAAAGGCGAGTGTCGTGCGCTTTGATCCTCTTGGCCCTGTGCTGGCAATCATGCCGTGGAATTTTCCTTTTTGGCAAGTAGTTCGATTTGCGGCCCCATCTCTTATGGCGGGAAATGTTGTCGTATTGAAGCACGCATCGAACGTTTCACTAACTGCGTTGTCGTTGGAGAGCGTGTTTGCGAGAGCTGGATTTCCATGCGGTGCTTTCACGACGCTCTTGATGAACGCAGGCCGTGTTCGTAACGTTATCGAAGACGATCGAATTACCGCTGTGACGTTGACCGGTAGCGAAGCGGCCGGGAGGTCCGTCGGACAAGCCGCGGGGGCAGCGTTAAAAAAGGCCGTATTGGAGTTGGGTGGTTCGGATCCGTTCATCGTCTTGGCCTCGGCTGACCTGGACCGGGCGGTACCGGTAGGGGTGCGCGCGAGGATCCAAAATAATGGGCAGTCCTGCATCGCTGCGAAGCGTTTTCTGATCGATGAATCGGTTTTTGATGAGTACTATCATCGGTTCACCGACGAGATGGCCGCTTTGGTGCTCGGAGATCCGTTTGACCCGGCTACTGACGTAGGTCCACTGTCGTCTCGGGCTCAACGCGACGAAGTGGCCGGCCAGGTGGACGATGCGGTTGCAAAGGGCGCGACGATCAGTTGTGGCGGCAGCCTGTTAGATGGAGCCGGGTGGTTCTACCCTCCTACGGTTATTACGGGCGTGACTTCGTCGATGCGTATCAGTCGCGAAGAAGTGTTCGGACCAGTGGCCGTGGTCGAAAAGGTCCGCGGGGTTGAAGATGCAATAAGAGAGGCAAACAGGACAGTGTTTGGACTCGGCGCGAGCGTTTGGACACAGGACCGAGAAGAAGCGGATCGCTGCGTGGCCGGAGTTGAGGCCGGACAAGTTTTTGTCAATGCGATGGTGGCTTCCACTCCCGAGCTGCCCTTTGGTGGGATAAAGCGTTCGGGCTACGGGCGTGAACTCTCGAGCTTTGGATTGAAGGAGTTCTGCAACGCGAAGTCGGTATGGATTGCTTGAGAATGGAGATCTCGGAGTGATAATTTATATGGATTACGCGTCGACGTCACCCCTGCGGCCAGAGGTAGTCGAAGCGATGGCGCCGTTCAACGGGGATAACTTTGGCAACGCTTCAGGTGGTCATCGGGTTTCACGCTACGCCAAGAAGGCATTGGAAGATGCGCGTGATTCAATTGCGGAGTCCTGCGGGGTGGAGTCAGGTGAGGTGTTCTTCACCTCGGGCGGTACTGAATCAGACAACATCGCGGTCCTTGGCACGCTCGGAGCTGAAAACAAGAGAAGAGGGGAGCCAACCGCTGTCGTCTGTTCTGCTGTCGAGCACCCGGCAGTCTTTGAGACGTTTCGATCGGTTGGTGCGGGCCGAGGCTTGTCGGTCGGATCGGTGGCGCCACAGACGCGGCTAGCCGCAGTTGATGGCTCAGGGGTTGTCGATCTTGGCTCCCTCGAGGAAGTGTTGGACCAAGGGGTAGTTCTCGTATCGGTGATGTTGGCTAACAACGAAACAGGCACGATCCAGCCCCTTTCCTCGATCGTCGACTTGGTTCGTCGCCTCGCTCCCGACGCCGTATTTCATACAGACGCCGTACAGGGAGCTTGCTATCTTGATTTGGCTTCAGCACTTAGCGACGTCGACGTCGCGTCGATCAGTGCCCACAAGTTGGGTGGGCCAAAAGGCGTCGGCGCGGTTGTGGTGAGAAAGGGGATCAACGTGGCCCCGTTGTTCCATGGAGGTGGGCAGGAACGAGGACTGCGAAGCGGTACTTCCAATGTCGCTGGAGCAGTCGGGTTCGCATCAGCGTTGTCGATATCGCAGTCTGTAAGAGAGTCTGAGTCAACCCGAGTAGGGCTGCTGCGTGATCGCTTAGTGGACGAGATCAAGTCATCGGTCCCAGGAGTGACCGAAAGTTCAGATCGCTCAAAGGTGTTGCCCGGCCATGCGCACGTCAGGTTCCAATCGGTTGACAGAGAGGAGCTCGTAGTCCTGCTCGACCAGGCTGGTGTCTGCGTATCTGCTGGATCAGCGTGTTCGAGCGGTGCGTTGGAACCGAGCCGAGTGTTGACTGCGATGGGGGTGGACAAAGAAGACGCTCGTGGTGCTATCCGATTTTCGCTTGGCCATATGACGACAGCTGAAGACGTGGAACGGGCGCTCGCAGTTATTCCAGAGGCGGTCGGGAGGCTTCGGGCGTGAAAGAAACCGTGGAATCGAATGTCCATGAATCGAGTAGATTATGAAGATGCGAGATGCGCGATGAGGGTTCTCGTTGCGATGTCGGGAGGGGTTGACTCTTCAGTTGCTGCGGCACGCCTCCTTAAGGAGGGTCATGAAGTTGTTGGGGCAACTCTTAAGCTGTGGGGCGGTCCGTCTGACTCGGGTTGCTGTTCGGTAGGGGACGTAGAAGATGCACGCCGGGTCGCCCAGCAGCTCGGGATAGATCACCACGTCTTCAACATGACCGCAGAGTTCGACGAGTCGGTAGTCTCGCCTTATGTGACGGCACACGCCGTTGGTAAGACGCCTAATCCATGCATCGAGTGCAACAGGAGCATCAAGTTCGGCTCTTTGCTCACGAGAACGATTCGTTTGGGCTTTGATGCGTTAGCAACGGGGCATCACGCGAGGATCGCCACGCGGGCAGTTTCTCATGGAACCACACGATCCTCCGGGTCACCTCGCCTGCTTCGAGGAGTCGATATCGACAAGGATCAGTCTTATGTGCTTTCCATGCTCGACCAGGACCAGCTGTCCAGGGTACTTCTGCCAATTGGTGAGATGACAAAGACACAAGTCAGAAGCTACGCAACCGACCTTGGGCTCAGGACCGCAGGAAAGCCGGACAGCCAAGACGTCTGTTTCATCAGTGGGGATCACGGCAGGAAAGAGTTCCTGTCCGACCGCATCCCGCTTCATGAGGCAGAGTTGCTCGACGTGGGAAGTCGAGAAGTTGTCGGGCACGTCCAGGAGCTGGAACTGGTGACGGTAGGTCAAAGAAAGGGCATGGGACACAGCCGGGACGGTCGACGTCGTTACGTGTTGCGTGTCGACGTGCCTTTGAAGCAGGTGATTGTAGGAGGACCGGCCGAAGCCCAAATCGACCGGCTAACCCTGGACGGATCCACCGTCTGCTGGGTGTCGGATGCGTTACCTTCGGGCTCTAGGGTATTCGTCCAAGTGAGTGCGCATGGCAGGCCGGCTTGTGGCACCTTCGAAGGGGACGACCTCTTAACCGTGGTCACTCTCGACAGACCCCAGCGTCCTGTCGCTCCCGGGCAGACTGTCGCTTTTTACGATATCGGCGATCCGGACTTGGTGCTGGGCAGTGCAATTGCGACGTGATCGCTCTTGCTCTAGGGGAACTCGGTGATCGAAGTGAGCGGATCTGACGGTGTGAGCGGATCTGAAAGTGTGAGCGGATCTGACAGCGACGTAGCAGTTAGAGTTGCCGAGCTTAGGAAGCTTATCGAGTTTCACAACGAGAGATACCACGGGTTGGACAGTCCGGTGGTCTCCGACTCCGAGTACGACGCGTTGGTCGTCGAACTTGCAAAGTTGGAGAGAGATCACCCCGAACTTGGGAGCCTCGACTCTCCGACCAGACGAGTCGGCGCGGCGCCTCTCAAGGCGTTCAGGCAAGTGTCGCATCGAGTGCCGATGATGAGCCTCGACAACGCGTTCACGAGGTCCGAGCTCGAGCAGTGGGGAGAACGTCTGAGTAGTCAGCTACCCGATGTTGACCTGGGAAAACTGCGGTTTTCTTGCGAACCGAAAGTCGACGGCGTCGCGATGTCCTTGACGTATGTGAACGGCCGTCTCGCTCAAGCTGCAACGAGGGGAGATGGCTTCACCGGTGAGGACGTGACTGCAAACGTGGAGACGATCCCAACGGTAGTCAAGGAGCTTAGATCCAACGACGCGAGTTATCCCGAGATCTTGGAGGTGAGGGGCGAGATCTATATGCCGATCGCAGAGTTCACCGCCCTCAACCAACGACAGGTTAGAGACGGTGGCAAGACATTTGTGAATCCACGCAACGCCGCGGCTGGATCGTTGCGCCAGAAAGACCCAAAGGTTACGGCTGAGCGACCTCTTGCATTCTGGGCTTACCAGATTGGCGAGGTTAAAGGAGTGCCGCCAAACGGTGATGGCTGGCGTCCGAAAAGCCAGAGCGAGGCACTCGAACGACTCGTGAAGGCGGGGTTTCGTGTCAGCGATGAAGCGGTGTTGGTCACAGGGATTGAAGAGGCTCTCAGGCGGTGTAACGAGCTCTCGGTCCGCCGCCATGACCTGGGCTATGAGATCGACGGCGTCGTAGTCAAAGTCGACGATCTATCGCTGTGTGCGAGGTTGGGCGCTACTTCGCGCGCGCCGAGATGGGCAGTCGCGTACAAGTTCCCCCCAGAAGAACGCACAACGAGACTGATCTCTATCGAGGTGTCCATCGGTCGCACTGGGCGTGCGACTCCGTTTGCAGTGCTAGATCCCGTATTCGTCGGAGGGTCTACGGTCGCTCTCGCTACTCTCCACAACGAGGACCAAGTTCGTGCTAAAGACGTACGGCCCGGAGACGTGGTAACTGTTAGAAAGGCCGGTGACGTGATCCCAGAAGTCGTCGGTCCTGTCGTTGAGTCTCCTGAGGCCCCAAAGCGAAGGAAGGCCCCTTGGAAGTTTCCCGTTTCGTGCCCGTCGTGTGGCGGGCCCCTAGTGAGGCTGGAGGGAGAGAGCGACACGTACTGCACCAACATCGACTGCCCGGCCCAGCGGGTTTCTAGAATAGTTCACTTCTGTTCTCGTTCGGGAATGGATATCGAGGGCCTTGGAGAGCAGAGGGTACGTCAACTTGTGGATGCGGGGTTGGTCTCAGATCCGGCGGACCTTTATGACTTGCGAGCGGGTTCGTTGGCGGGCATCGAGGGGATTGGGGAGGTTTCTGAGTCGAACTTGCTGTTCGCAATCGTTGAGTCAAAGAAACGTCCGCTGGACAAGGTCGTCACGGCGTTGGGGATCCGCCACGTCGGCCCGGCTGCGTCGAGAGTTCTGGTACGACACTTCGGGTCGATGGAGCGTATCTTGGATGCGTCACCAGAGGACCTTTCCACCTTGGATGGAGTAGGACCGGTTATATCCGAGAGCATCGTCGCGTTTTTCGACAGTCCGTCGAATCGGGCAGTCGTGGATCGTCTGAGAAACGCTGGGGTGGCGGCGCAAGAGGGTAGCGGTAGCGGTGCCGGAGGGATAGGTGGGGCTGGAGGTTTCCGTGGCGACTCCCGGTTCGAGGTTCGAGGTTCTAGGGAACGACCGGTAGCTCATGGCGATCGGGGATTGGAGCCAGTCGAGGTTGATCCGACACTTTCGGGTAAGTCGGTCGTCGTGACCGGAACTCTTGCGGGTTTCACGAGAGAGCAGGCGGTTGAGGCGATTCTAGAGCGCGGTGGCAAGTCTCCCGACTCTGTGTCAAAAAGAACGTTTGCACTCGTAGTCGGGGATGCACCTGGACTCTCCAAGGTGAGTCGGGCGGAGGCCCTGGAAGTGCCGATCCTGCCAGGTGAGAAGTTCGAGGAGCTACTCGCGACGGGTCGCATCCCTGGTACCGGGGTGTCCACCTGATCGCCTCTGTACGTAACTAGCCTAGTTGACGTCTAATGCCCCTTATAACCGATTCCGTTGGCCGAGTCCTGGGAAAGCGGTACCGGTTGGTAGCCGCTTTGGGAACTGGCGCGTCCGCGCACGTCTTCTTGGCAGAAGACGTGTCGCTCGGACGTCGTGTAGCGGTCAAGGTTCTCCAACCAGCGCTCGCGAAGGACGAGTCATTCCTGAAGCGCTTCAGGGCCGAGGCACGATCTGTAGCTTCACTCAGCCACCCCAACGTACTAGGGGTGTTTGACTGGGGTGAAGACTCAGACGGGCCGTACCTTGTCACTGAGTACCTTGGCGGTGGGAGCCTGCGAGATCTCTTGGATCGAAGCTATCGCTTGAGTCACTCCCAAGCGGCTCGCTTGGGTTCCCAGGCAGCGTCCGGGCTCGCTTACGCGCACGCGAGAGGACTTGTCCACCGCGACGTGAAGCCCGCCAACTTGTTGTTTGACGAAGACGGAAGGGTACGCGTTGCAGACTTCGGCGTAGCGAGAGCACTTGCGGAAGCTGCTTGGACCGAACCTTCTGGAGCGATGGTTGGCACCGCACGGTACGCGTCACCAGAGCAGGCCGAAGGTCGGGCTGTAGACGGTAGGGCAGACGTCTACTCGTTGGCTCTGGTGCTCTACGAAGCCGTTACCGGCGTCGTGCCGTTTGTGACTGACACGACGATGGGCACTCTGATGGCCCGCGTCGGCGCGCCGCTGCCTCATCATGACGGGCTTGGTCCCCTAGACGACGTGCTTGCACGCGCCGCATCCCCTGATCTGAGCGCTCGCCTCGATGCGGCAGGACTCGCGACCCGGCTAGACACGCTGGGTGCGGCACTTCCAACGCCATCTCCGCTTCCGCTCGAGCTGACGAAGCCGAGGTCAGCGTCAGGACCCACATCCGTTCGTGGCGTTGCGCGTCAGTCCGACTCAGATCTAACTGCAGTCGTGCCGGTTGGAACTCAAAGAGACGACGACGCGACGGTCACTACCGGCGCTGTCGGAGATGGTGCAACCCGGGTGATCAGGGCGCAGCCAGGAGAGGTATTTGACGCAGTAGCACTAGGTGCAACCGCAGGCGGGGCAACCGGTGATGGCGGGGCAACCGGTGATGGCGGGGCAACCGGTGATGCAAGTGAAACCGGTCTTGCGAAACCGCCGCTAACTGCTGTGCGCGAACGACGCAAGTGGCCTTGGGTCCTCGCAGCGGTCCTACTCGCGCTCGTATTAGCAGCTGGTGGGTTCCTAGCGGTACAAGAGAAAGTATTCGTGCCGAGCCGTCCGGTGCCGATGCTCGTTGGAGACACTGTTGCAACCGCCAAGAGCCGTCTTGCAAGCGAGCACCTCAAACTTAATGTTGGGCCGCCGGTGTTCTCCATCACGGTAATTCCAGGCCACGTAGTGAGCCAGACCCCCTCGCCAAAGGTCATGTTGAAAGAAGGCGGGACAGTGAAGGTCGTAGTCTCCAAGGGTCCTCCTCCCGTACCCGTGCCGTCGTTGTCTGGAGTCGACTGTTTGGCCGCGCAAAAGATGTTGAGTGTCGCCCACCTAGTTGGTGTATGCGCTCCCGCCGCCGCTGCCTACAGCCAGAGCGTACCGGTTGGCCAGGTGATCAACTGGTCCTATGACAATATATTGAATGCGACGAGCGCCCCATATGGCGCGACGATCCAGATAGCGATATCCAAGGGGAAACCGCCGGTGACGATTCCGACTGGTCTCGTAGGAGGGAGCTTCCAGGCAGCCAAGGCGGCCCTCTCGAACCTCGGCCTTGCGGTGTCGCAGGCCTCTCAGTACTCGACTTCTGTTCCAGCCGGCGAGGTCATAAGCACAACCCCGACTTCTGGCCAGCAAGCCCCCGCTGGTTCAACGGTGACCGTAGTAGTCTCTGCTGGACCGCCGATGGTGACGGTCCCAGCTCTCGGGGGTGACACTGTCGCTCAGGCGACGGCAGCTTTGCAGGCGCTCGGTTTGACGGTCGCAAATGTCTACGGTCCGCCGAAGGGAACCGTGTTTGATTCGGTCCCGGCTTCTGGGGCGACGGTAGTCGTTGGCTCGTCGGTCAACCTCTACACCAAGTGAGTCGATTGCGAACTCCGTAGTCACCTTCAGCCAGGACGAGAAACGATGCTAGCGGCCCTGCATGCGAACGATGGAACGCAATGTGCGAGCGATGATCTTTGCGTCGAGCAGAGGGCCTTGGTGCCGGAGGTAGTAGAACTCGTACTGGAGCTTTTCCAACGCATCGGACACGCTCGAGCCGTATGGAAATTTGACCTGGGCCCAGCCTGTTACTCCGGGCTTTACGAGATGCCTCACGTCGTAGAAGCGGATCTTTTCCCTGAGCTCTTCGACGTAGCGAGGCTGTTCGGGGCGAGGCCCGACGAGCGATATCTCGCCACGAGCGATATTGATGGCCTGTGGAAGCTCGTCAAGGTGGGTGCGACGTAGCCACCTGCCGACGCGTCCTAAGCGCGGGTCGTTCTCGTCTGTCCACTCCTCTTCATCACCGCCGGCAGCCATAGTTCGGAACTTGATTATGGTAAAGGTCTTCCCACCTTTTCCGACACGAACTTGCCTGAAGAACAGGGGTCCTTTGTTGCCGGCGCGATCCAGGGTCCACACCATCGGTGAGAAGACTACGAGCGCGACGAGACCGACGAGTGCGGCTGCCAAGTCCACGATGCGCTTCAATCGAGCGTAGCTAGGTGTGTGAAGCTCTTGTATGTCGAACATGAGAGAGACGCGCTCCAGCTCAGACACTGGCAGCTTCCCAAGCCATTCGTCGTAGAAAAGCGAGAGGGTGCGAACTTTTACACCACTGCGGTGCAGCGTTGCAACCCCTGTGAGCACTTCGTCGTTGATCTGTGCCTCGCGCCCTAAGACCACGACAGTCGCTTGTCTGCTCATCGCGAGTTCCACGAGGTTGGGCAAAGTTGGCGTTTCTTGCCCGACGAGATCCTCTACGCGGGGTGTGAAGCGATCGGGATCCACTAGCGCGACGAGACGAGCAACGTGTTCAGGGAAACGGTGTATATCGCTGCTCAAGGCGGCGGAGTCGTCGCTGTTCAAGACCGCAACGACGCGTTCGGCCCCCGAACCGTCCTGTCGTGCTCTCAAGTCGAGGATCGTCAAGACAGAGTAGGCGGGTATGAGCACGAGTCCCGATCCAAAGACGACCGCTCTTGGAAGTATCGCAGAAGCAGATAGCAACTGGACGATCGATACCCCGAGACCCGCGGTTACAACCGCCGCGCCCGCGCTCCACAGCGCGCCTGAGTCGGTACTGGGCGTGTCTGGTATTCCAACCCCATATGAGGCGATCTCCAAGACGGCTATGTACCCGATCATCCAGGCGAAGCGGCTGGTCCCAGTGAACGGGTAGTGCCCGATGAAGTGGGCGTGAAACTCTCCCAATCCGAATACAACGACGATCGGCGCCAAGACGGCACTCCATCGCAGGACGGCTCTCACGTGGCCAATTCAACTACGAACAATTCAACTACGAAACTGCACACGTGTTCTAATGTAGAAGACCTAGAAACAAGGCAGCGCCGGTTTGGCGACCCTTCGCACACCAGTTGAACTACGTGGAGGTAGGCACTTTCCGCGCAGCTCCAGTTCTATGGCTCGTTGACCAGGTTGAATCTTGAGTGAGCGCTCCAGCCACATGCGCCCTTTGGAGCTCTGACCAGTTGTAATGTAAACGTATCCGAGGATGTTCATTGCCGGCGTGTACCAAGGTGCGTACTTGAGCGCGCGCTTCGCATCGGCGATCGCTTGTGCGTTTCGGCCGTTTTGGTACTCACTCGTGGCAAGTGAAGTGAGCGTTGCGAAGTCCGTTGGGTCCCTGGAGACTGCAACCTCGTTCCAGTGGATCTCCTTGACACCGGCGTCGCGCACTCCTCCGAGTGCCTGGTAGTTGTATATCTGGGCGAACTGCAAAGGGGCGTTTGGCCACGGTGAGAGTAGCTCGTTAGCGGTCGTCGCGCTCTCAATCGCAGCTGAGTTCTGGGCGACTTGGTACTCGCTGTAAGCACGACCTAACGCTGCGTCGCCGACTAGGAGTGTGGCTGCGGGGAAGACCGCCAAAACCGCCATTAAAAAGATCGCCGTTCGAAGCAACGTTGAAGCGTGTGGGGCCGGCTCCTTCTGTTCTGATTCCTTCGTAGTTCCAAACTTGGCCCATATGCGATCGCTCAGGGCCACGGTCCAGCGTTTCTTGCCGTCAGCGATCGGGTGGAGCTTGAACGATTCGTATGCGGCCGCACCGAGCGCCAGGAAGGCGAGCGGGGTCGTAGCGACGTTGAGTGGTTCAGCGAAGGTCGAGACCAAGATGATGCCTGAGAACCAGAGCAGGCGTCCGCGCCTGCCGTAAACTGCCAAGACGATCCAGGCGATCAACAGTGCAACGCCGATTAAGCCGGTCGTGGTCGCGTACTCGACGATGAAGTTGTGGGCGTCTGTAAATGTGCCAACCAGGTTCTTCTCGGAAGCCATTGTGAAAAACGATGAGGTGGCCTCCCTGAACTGTCCAGGTCCGTAGCCAAAGAGCGGCTTGTGGGCTATAGCGTGAAGCGCTGCCGACCACGCGCTGAGTCGCTGGCCGAAGGTCTCTGCCGTAGTCGACGTTGCTGCATGGGTAACGACTCCGACTCCGTTTAGAAGCCGCGACAACGTCGACCCCGAAAGTATTCCACCAAGCACGAGACCGGCGAACCCGCCTGCGGCGCCGGTCGCGCCGCCGGGAAGAGCTGTATCGACACGACCGGACCTGGACAGCCACCTGCGCCGGGCCACGAGGAGCAGCTCGGCAAGCACTATAAGGACCGCAAAGATTGCGGGAAGGCGTTCTGACCCAACGCCGATGCCCAAAGAGATGACCAGGGTTGGAACCCAAGAGCGCCTGACGTCTTTTATGAATCGCTCACCAAGGAGAGCGAGGGAAGCAGCGAGTAGCTCTCCCATGAACACCGGGTTCCCCTGAAGACCGCTAGGGAGACCTTGGTAGCCGAACAGCCCTATCCTGGAAAGGCCTATCGTCTGCTGGAGGATCGCTACGGCCGCGTTCAGCACTGCACCTCCGACGAGTGCGCTAATCAAGAGTTCGCGGTCGAGGTAGCGAAGTCCGGTTCCAATAGCCCAGCAGCCGGCGAGCGCGACGATGAAGATGAGTCCTGTGCCCTGGTCGTAGAGCCCGACCGTAGCTAGTACCGGTCTCGTGGCGCCGACTGTGGAGACTGTCGCTGCCGCGATGAAAGCGATAGCCGCTCGGGCCGCCCAGGTCTCAGTAGCTCCTCGGTCGCTCCGCCCTCTCCCGGCTGCTCTAGCGATTAGAAGAGGTACTCCTGCGGCGCCCATTATCAGGAGGACGGCTGCCTTTGGTGGCCAAACGCTAGTCGAGAGATTCGGCAGTGCGAGGCAGGCGAGCAAGAACGCGCCGACCGCGACGAGCCAACCGGTCTTGCTGGGTTGATCGGCTAATAGCGCGGTGGTTGATCCCATCTGCCGGTCCGCCAGTCGGCTGCGACTGGGCTCTACTCGGTTATCTCTTGGAGGCGCGCGGCGAGATCTCGAGCGCTCTCGTCCGGGGGGGCGGTCTGAAGGGCCATCAGCTTCGCCATGTCGCCTTCGACCCTTATCTTTCCCGCCATGAACGCCTGCATGCCCGCTTGGGGGTTTCCTTCCACCAAGATAGCTTTCGCGGTCAAATAGTCGACGGTGACGGTGAGGTCTGGTGACTCGAGGTGGCCGGTGTCGAGCTCGAGCTCCCCAGAGGTCGTGTCCATGTGGGCGTTGACGCTGCCTTCACCAAAGGGCACCTCTGTCACGACGAGGTTCATCTGGACTACGTGGGGAACGGCGGGCGAGTTGCCTTTGAACTCCTCGCGGATGCTCTGGGCTTCTTCCAACCACTCCTCGCTCAGGAACGGATATGGCACAGCTCTCAACTCCTTAGGTTCTTGGGTCTTTGAATCAGCGTTGGGTACGTTACTCGCGTCAGCGATAGCATGCCGTACGTGAGTCGTCTTGTCATGCCAAAGGGTGGTTGTTATGTCTGAAGCTGGGCCGTTTACCGCAGTAGGTGGTCGAAACGGGGTGCTCGTGAGCGACGTTTTCGCAGGAGGACACCGGTGAAGCTGAGCCGCAGCGAAGTCGTCCACGTGGCCAATCTGGCCCGTCTCGACTTGAGCGAGGTCGAAGTCGAGCTGTTCACGGAGCAGCTGGGTTTGATCCTCGAGCATGCGACCGACATCGGCGCGCTGGATCTCGACGGCGTGGAACCGACGGCACGTCCGGTGCCCCAAGAGAACGTGATGAGGCAAGACGAGGTGCGTCCCGGGTTGGATCGACGTGACGTGCTCTCCTCGGCGCCGGCCGTGGAGAGCAACCGATTCTTGGTGCCGCGGATCATCGGTGAAGAGCCGTGAGCGCTCGTGATGTGAGTCGTGGACTCCCTCTGGACGCGTTCACGATAGCTTCTGAGGTCAGATCCCATGAGCGTTCCGCTCGATCGGTCGTCGAAGAGGTGATCGAATCGATAGAGCGAGGGGACTCCGAGATCCGGTCGTTTGTCTCGCTGATGGCCGAGTCCGCACTTAAGAGGGCCGAGGTTGTAGACGAGATCGTCGCGAACGGCTGCGACCCGGGGAGGCTCGCGGGGGTACCGGTAGCGCTGAAGGACAATCTATGTACGAAGGGGGCTGCGACGACGTGCTCGTCTCGCATCTTGGAGGGGTGGATCCCGCCGTATGACGCGACGGTCGTGGAGAAACTGAGAGACGCGGGTGCGATAGTCGTTGGAAAGACGAACATGGACGAGTTCGCAATGGGGTCGTCCACCGAGACGTCGTTCTACGGACCGACTCGTAATCCACACGACACGACGAAGGTTCCCGGCGGTTCGAGTGGCGGGTCGGCCGCTGCGGTAGCCGCCGGGTTCGTGCCACTCGCACTCGGCTCCGACACCGGAGGGTCCATCCGCCAGCCCGCGGCGCTCTGTGGCGTCGTCGGGATGAAACCTACCTATGGCAGGGTGTCACGATACGGGCTCATAGCGTTCGCGAGCTCGCTCGACCAGATCGGGCCGTTTGCGCGAAGCGTCGCCGAGGCGGCCGCTCTCTACGAAGTGATATCGGGTCACGACGAAAGGGACTCGACGTCGCTCCTGAAGTCAGAGCAGGAGACGACCGAAGAAGCGCTGACCCGAGGGGTTGCAGGACTCCGCGTCGGCGTCGTGACAGAGCTGTTGGACGCGATGGCGCCACAGGTAGTGAGCAGGGTGCGTGAGGCGGCGGACGCACTCGGCTTAAGTGGAGCGGACGTCGAAGAGGTTTCGATACCAGAGCTGCGCTACGCACTGTCGGCGTACTACTTGATCGCGCCCGCCGAAGCGTCGTCCAATCTCGCTCGCTACGACGGAGTCAGGTACGGGCTACGGGTCGACGCAGACGACGTCGCGTCGATGAACGCAGCGTCGAGGACGGCTGGATTCGGTCCCGAGGTGAAACGGCGGATCATGCTCGGCACCTATGCGCTCTCCGCTGGGTACTACGACGCCTACTACGGCCAGGCGCAAAAGGTACGCACCCTATTGATCGCCGCGTTCGACAAGGTCTATGAGCGCTTCGACGTCTTGGTCGGGGCGACCAGCCCGGAGACCGCGTTCGAACTGGGAGCGAAGTCGAGTGACCCTATCGCGATGTACTTGAGCGACGTATGTACGATCCCGTCCAACCTGGCCGGGCACCCCGCGATTAGCGTACCGTTTGGATCGGGCGAGGGCGGGCTCCCGGTTGGGGTGCAGGTACTCGCTCCAGCGCTACACGAGAACGAGATGTTCACTGTCGGAGCTGTGATCGAGAGGGCCGCGTCGGATGCACGAAACGTCGGTGAGGCGGCAACGTGAGTGTTGATCGCAACTCGTTCGAGACCGTGATCGGCCTCGAGGTCCACTGCGAGCTCCTGACCGCGACGAAGCTGTTTTGTGGCTGTCCGAACGTCTTCGGCGAGGAGCCAAATACCAACATATGCCCGGTGTGTCTTGGCCTTCCGGGCTCGTTGCCTGTATTGAACAGCCAAGCCGTCGAGCTCGCGATGCGAATAGGACTGGCTCTCAACTGCGAGATCCGGCCGTCGAGTTTTCATCGCAAGAACTACTTCTATCCCGACCAGGCAAAGGACTACCAGATCAGCCAGTACGACGAACCGATCAACTCAAACGGGTTTCTGGAGCTTCCAGACGGGTCAAGAGTCGGAGTTACGAGAGCGCACCTCGAAGAGGATACCGGAAAGACGACCCACGTCGGCGGCGGTGGACGGGTCCACTCTGCCGAGCGCTCTCTCGTTGACTACAACCGCTCCGGCGTGCCGCTCGTCGAGATCGTGAGCGAACCAGACATTCGGAGTGGAGCCCAGGCTCGCGCGTACGTGTCGGAGCTGCGATCGATTCTTGTCGCGACGAGAGCATCGGACGGGAAGATGGAAGAGGGGTCGATGCGCGTCGACGCGAACGTCTCTGTGCGACCACTGGGCGCGACGGAGTTCGGGACTCGCTGCGAGGTGAAGAACCTCAACTCACTTCGCTCGCTCACGAGAGCGATCGACTACGAGGCCGCTCGTCAGATCGAGTTGATCAACAACGGCGAAGAGGTCCAGCAAGAGACGAGACACTGGGATGAAGACTCCGGCTCGACGTCCTCGATGCGATCGAAGGAAGAGGCGTACGACTACCGCTACTTCCCCGAGCCGGACCTGGTGCGCCTCGCGCCCGACGATGCGTGGATCGCGTCGGTGAGAGAGTCGCTCGGGCCACTTCCAGCAAGGCGCCGCGCGAAGCTCGTTTCGTTGCTCGGCGGCTCCCCGAGCGGGCCAGAGATGGATCAGGTGCTCGCCACGGTGGAGTTGGATCTCGACTTCTTGGTGATCGAGGCGGCCAAAGCGGGGGCGCCCGCCGCGCTCGCACTCGCGAGGGCGTCGAACGAGGTCGCCTCCAACCTCGACGCGCTTCGCTCTCTTGACCCGGCAGCGTTCTCTACGACGGTCCAGATGGAGTCCAGAGGGGACCTCTCTTCCACCCAGGCAAAGGCCGTCATCGCAGAGTTGATGTCGACCGGCAGGACCGACCCGGTCGCAGTAGCGCGCGACAAGGGGTTCGAAGCGATGTCGGGTGAGTTAATCGCCCAAGAGGTCGCAAAGGCAGTCTCCGAGGCGCCACAGGAGTGGAAGCGGTACCTCTCCGGGGAGGAGAAGCTCTCACAGTTCTTCATCGGCAAGGTCATGAAGGCGACCCGTGGGAAGGCGAACGGTAAAGACGTCGTCGCAGAGTTGAGGCGACTTAGCGCCTCTGAAGGGGAGTGACCCGGCGCTCGTGCGGCTAAGTGGAGCCGGGCCTATGCTCTCGTCTATGCCTTCCAATCCCGAAGAACTATCCCGACAAGCCGGTGAGCGCCCAGGAATGAAGCCTCGCAGTTACGAGGTGACAGAGGGCGCCGCGAGAGCCCCCGCCAGAGCGATGCTCAGAGCCGTCGGGATGACCGACGACGACTGGGTCAAGCCCCAAGTCGGGGTCGCTTCCTCCTGGAACGAGGTGACGCCGTGCAACCTGCCGCTCGACAGGCTCGCGAAGCGGGCAAAGCTCGGGGTAAGAGCTGCGGGGGGCTTCCCGTTTGAGTTCGTTACGATCGCCGTCTCGGACGGGATTTCTATGGGCCACGAGGGAATGAGGGCCTCTTTGGTGTCGCGGGAGATCATCGCCGACTCGATCGAGACCGTCATGCACGCCGAGCGATTCGACGCGCTCGTCACCTTTGCCGGATGCGACAAGTCACTTCCAGGAATGCTGATGGCCGCCGCCCGGCTCAACCTTCCGAGCGTCTTCTTGTACGGTGGAACTATCCTGCCCGGAAGGCTGCGAGACCGCGCACTTGACATCGTGAGCGTCTTTGAAGCTGTCGGCTCCCACGCCGTCGGTGCTCTGAGCGACGAAGAGTTGGCGTTAATAGAGAACAACGCCTGTCCGACCGAGGGTTCGTGCGCGGGGATGTTCACCGCGAACACGATGGCCGCCGTCGGAGAGGCGCTCGGGATGTCGCTTCCCGGGAGCGCATCTGTGCCCGCCGTCGATCGGCGTAGGGACGACTTCGCCTACGACTCCGGCCGCGCGGTCGTCGCCCTCCTCGAAGCCGGTCTACGTCCGCGTCAGATCATGACGAAGTCCGCCTTCAAGAACGCGATCGCGGTCGTAATGGCGCTCGGCGGCTCCACCAACGCCGTCCTTCACCTCCTCGCAATCGCGAACGAGGCACGAGTCGATCTCAGCCTCGACGACTTCAACGAAGTCTCGAAACGTGTTCCCCATCTCGCAGACACGAAGCCGCACGGGAAGTTCCACATGTCAGACCTCGATCGCATCGGCGGCGTCCCCGTCGTCATGCAAGAGCTCTTGAGTGCCGGACTGATCGACGGAGGCTGCCTCACGGTGTCGGGAAAGACCGTCGCCGAGAACCTCACCGCACTCAAGGTCCCCTCACCCGACGGTGACGTCGTCCATCCGCTCTCCAACCCGATCCATGAAGGAGGCGGAATCGTCGTCTTGTCCGGTTCGCTCGCACCCAAGGGTTCCGTCGTCAAGGTCGCCGGTCTCGACGACCTCTTCTTCGAAGGTACCGCGAGAGTCTTCGACGGCGAACCCGCGGCAATGGACGCGATCATCGCCGGCTCCATAGAGCCCGGGACGGTCCTCGTGATCCGTTACGAAGGCCCAAAGGGTGGTCCTGGGATGCGCGAGATGCTCGCCGTAACCGGCGCGATGAAGGGAGTCGGGAGGGGATCGGACTGTGCTCTCGTGACAGACGGCAGGTTCTCCGGGGGTACGCACGGGTTCTGCATCGGCCACGTCGCCCCCGAAGCCGTCGACGACGGTCCCATCGCGTTAGTGCGCGACGGCGATCGGATCGTTATCGACGTGAACAACCATCGCATCGATTTGGACGTCGACGACGCCGAGCTCGCTTCCCGGCGTGCTCAAGCCAAGCCCTTCGAGCCCCGCTATACAAGCGGTGTGCTCGCCAAGTACGCGAGACTCGTAACCGGTGCGGATCGCGGCGCGGTGACCGAGCCGTGACGTGACCGTGACTGCTACCAACCATGTGGTGTGTCAGGCGATTCGGTGGGGGACTTCGGGTGGGGGACTTGTGCCGTCCCCAAGAACGTGTAACAATAGAGATCAATGACGACCGACGCACTTAACGGCGCTGCATCTACGACAGCCGGGCGAGTACTCGTAACCTAGGGCGCGACCAAGTTGTCGCGCCCTATCCGACCTCCCATACGGGAGGTCGTTTTAATTTCCCCAGTTTAATTTCCCCAGTTTAATTTCCCAGTAGAACGTTTAAGAGCATGAGAGGAATAGAGCTATGCAACTGACCGGAGCGCAAGCCCTGATAAAGAGCCTCGAGCAAGAACGCGTCGAGGTGGTATTTGGACTCCCGGGTGGGGCGATCCTGCCGGTCTACGACCCGATTATCGACTCTTCGATACGTCACGTCCTAGTCCGTCATGAGCAAGGCGCCGGGCACATGGCCGAGGGCTACGCGATCGTAACGGGACGACCCGGGGTCGCGATGGTCACGAGCGGTCCGGGTGCGACCAACATTGTAACTCCTCTGTCCAACGCGTTCATGGACTCGACGCCCCTCGTCGTCGTCTCTGGACAGGTCGCGACGCGCTCGATTGGAACCGACGCATTTCAAGAGTGCGACATAACCGGTGTGACAATTGGGATCACCAAGCACAACTGGTTAGTGAAGGATCCAGCTGACATTCCAAGAACGGTCGCCGCCGCATTCCACGTCGCCACTACCGGGCGGCCCGGGCCGGTCCTGATCGACCTGCCAAAGGACGTCGCGAACGCGACGATGGAGTGGTACTGGCCCGAGTCCGTCGAGGATCTCGACTTGCCGGGCTATAACCCCGTGATGGGAGCCGACCCTTCCTTGATCGAAAAGGCCGTCGAACTGATCGACTCGGCGAAGCGTCCTGTCATCTACGCTGGGGGCGGCATCTTGAAGGCCCGTGCCTGTGAGGCGTTGCTCGCCCTCGCAGAGAGAACACAGATTCCAGTCGTCACGACCCTGATGGCAAGAGGCGCTTTTCCCGACTCCCATCCGTTGTGCCTCGGGATGCCCGGGATGCACGGCAACTACACCGCGGTGACCGCGATGCAGCGTTCGGATCTCTTGATTGCGCTCGGTTCGCGATTTGACGATCGTGTCACCGGCAAGATCGACGCGTTCGCTCCCGAGGCGAGAGTCGTTCACGTGGACATCGACGCCGCTGAACTGGGTAAGGTTCGTAAACCTGACGTCGGCGTCGTCGGCGACTGTAGGGTCGTGATCGAAGAGATGCTGAGCTGTATCGACGCGAACGCTCCTAAGCGATCTGGCGCCCCGGTGGACCTTGGGCCGTGGTGGGATGAGCTGCACGGGTATCAGAAGCGTTTTCCGCTCTACTACGACCGCGACACGACGGGTCCTATCAAACCAGAGATGGTCGTCGAATCGCTGAGAGATCTGTCTCCAAGAGATACCGTCGTCGTCTCGGGGGTGGGTCAACACCAGATGTGGGCCTCGCAGTACTGGACGTTCGACCATCCCTACACTTGGGTCAACTCCGGTGGAGCAGGAACTATGGGCTTTGCGGTTCCCGCCGCCGTCGGGGCAAAAGTCGGCCGTCCGGACCGCACCGTCTGGGCGATCGACGGTGACGGTTGCTTCCAGATGACCGCCCAAGAGCTCGTCACCGCAACCGCCGAAGGCATCCCTATAAAGGTCGCGATATTGAACAACGCGTACCTGGGGATGGTGCGTCAGTGGCAAGAGATGTTCTATGAGGAGCGCTATTCGGAGGTCTATCTCTCTCCGGACCTCCCAGACTACGTGAAGTGGGCGGAGGCGATGGGCTGCGTCGGCCTGCGCGCCGAGACCCAAGACGAAGTGATCCCGGTCATCGAAAAGGCTAACTCGATAGACGACCGCCCAGTCGTCGTCGACTTCCGCACGGACGCATTTGAGAAGGTGTATCCGATGGTGCCTGCGGGAGTGTCCAACGACGCGATCGTCGTCCATCCAGACCAGGAAGGAGCTACACGATGAGTGCCGAATCAATCGAGACGTCGTTGTCGAGCGACTCGGGTCGTCGACCCGGCAGCCGACGAACGGGTCGTTACCATATCCTTTCGGTCTTGGTTGAGAACAAGGCCGGGGTGCTCGCGCGGGTCGCAGGACTCTTCAGCCGTCGGGGTTTCAACATCGCGTCGCTCGCGGTCGCCCCGACCGACGACGACGAGCGGTTCAGCCGGATAACCATCGTCGTCGACGTCGAGTCCGCCCCACTCGAGCAGGTCGTTCGTCAGCTCGATAAACTGATAAACGTCGTCTCGATCTCCGAACTCGCGCCGTCCGAGGCGATCGAGAGGGAACTGCTCTTGGCGACCGTCTCGGTCGGTCCCGAAGAGCGGTCACAGGTAATCCAGCTGATCGGAGTGTTTGGTGGAGAGGTCGTCGGCGTCGGTTCCGACCAGCTCTCCGTTACGCTCTCGGGGCGGCCTGAGAAGATAGACGACTTCGAAGATCTGCTGAAAGGCTACGAAGTCGTAGGGCTCCAAAGGACCGGGCGCGTCGCCTTGGAAAAGCTCGGCTACCGCCCCGCGCGCTCTCTGCGTGCGCTGGAGGGCGAATCACGTTAAGTTAGCTGATACCTACTCGCCCTAGCCGGTCTTTGATCTGGCTCGTGAAAGGAAAGAATTGATGGCCACGCTGTACTACGAAGCTGACGCTGACCCGTCTTTGATCCAGAAAAGAAAGGTCGCGATCCTCGGCTATGGATCGCAGGGCCACGCTCATGCCCTGAACCTCTCGGAATCAGGGGTGGACGTACGGGTTGGCCTGCGCGATCGCTCCAAGAGTGCCCAAAAGGCCGAAGAGGCCGGTTTGCGTGTCACGTCGGTGGAGGAAGCGGCCAAAGAGGCTGACGTCGTTATGATCTTGCTTCCCGATACGGAGCAGAAGTCTGTCTACGACGCTCAGATAGCACCACAGCTGAGCGACGGTGACTGCTTGATGTTCGCCCACGGGTTCAACATCCGTTTCGAACAGATCGTACCTCCTCCAGGAGTAGACGTCTCGATGGTCGCGCCAAAGGGCCCCGGGCATCTAGTGCGTCGGACCTACACCGAAGGAGGCGGGGTTCCCTCGCTCATCGCCGTCCATCAAGACGCAACGGGTCACGCTCGTGAGCTCGCTCTCTCCTACGCCCACGGGATCGGGGCGACGCGTGCTGGGGTCTTGGACACGACCTTTGCCGAAGAGACAGAGACGGACCTCTTTGGAGAGCAAGTCGTCCTCTGCGGCGGTCTAACTGCTCTGGCGACCGCCGGGTTCGAGACTCTCGTTGCCGCAGGCTACCAGCCTGAGTCCGCGTACTTCGAGTGCCTCCACGAGCTCAAGTTGATCGTGGACCTCATGTACGAGCAGGGAATCGCCGGGATGAGGTACTCGATATCAGACACCGCCGAGTACGGCGATCTGACGCGTGGACCGCGGGTAATAAACGAAACAGTGAAAGAAGAGATGAGAAAGATCCTCTCTGACATCCGCGACGGTTCGTTTGCCGAGGAGTGGATCGCGGAGAACAAGAACGGACGGCCAACCTTCAACGCGCTCCGCGAGGAGGGCAAGGAACATCAGATCGAGAAGGTCGGTGCTGAGCTTCGCTCGATGATGCCGTTCATCTCCGCTGGGCGCCAGCGGGTGGAGGACGTCTCGGGAGGTTGAGCGGCATCGGGCGCGGCCTGCTGGGTCTACTCGGCTAGGGCGCCGACTACGTAGTTGACGCATGCACACACCGCCGCGACGTCGTCTGGATCGATTGCCGGGAACATCGCTATTCGAAGCTGGTTACGACCTAGCTTGCGGTACGGCTCCGTGTCTAAAATGCCGTTCGCCCGCAACACCGCCGCCACCGCCTTCGCGTCGACTGAGTCGACGAAGTCAACTGTGCCGACGACATGGGAGCGGCGCCGGGGGTCGTTCACAAAAGGTGTCGTGAAGTCAGACCGCTCCGCCCACGTGTAGAGGATCTCGGCCGAACGATCACACCTTCCAGCAGACCAGTTGAGGCCGCCATGCGAGTTGATCCAGCCGATCTGGTCTGCCAAGAGGTACAGCGTTGCGAGCGCTGGGGTGTTGTAGGTCTGATCCTGTCTGGAGTTGTCCAACGCCGTCTTTAGACTCAGGAATTCGGGGATCCATCGACTCGAGGCCGCTATGCGCTCTATGCGCGCAGTTGCTGCCGGCGAGAGCAGGGCAATCCACAACCCCCCGTCTGACGCGAAGCACTTCTGGGGAGCGAAGTAGTAGACATCGAACTCGTTGGGGTCCACGAGCAGGCCTCCCGCGGCAGACGTCGCGTCGACCGCGACGATTCCCGCTCCGTCGTCAGGCGACCTCGCTCCAGCAGGCCGACTCACCTCCGCGGCCACCCCAGTGGACGTCTCGCAGTGGGTCAACGCGTAGAGGTCGATCTCGCTGTTCGCGCGTGGTGTCGCACAACTCCCCGGCGGGCTCTCGATGACCTCTGGTTCTGCAAGGTGGGGAGCCGATCTAACACAAGTCGCAAACTTCGAGGAGAACTCACCAAAGGTCGTGTGCTGGCTCTTATCCTCTATCAGGCCGAAAGTCGCGGCGTCCCAGAAGCAGGTCGTGCCGCCGTTGCCTAGGGCAACCTCGTATCCCTCCGGGAGCGAAAAGAGTTCACGGAGTCCCTCTCTTACCTCTCCTACCACCGATTTCACCGTCTTTTGCCGGTGGCTCGTTCCAAGATAGCCCCGTGAGATCGACGCTAGGTGTTCGACCTGAACGTCACGAACCTTGGAAGGTCCTGAGCAAAACCGCCCGTCTCTTGGGAGGAGGTCCTTTGGTATCTCGATGATAGGTGTGTCGATGTTGGGTTTAGCTGTCACATATGGAATCATGGTGCGGTGAGCACCACTTCCACAAGCCACCATTTGACACGTCGTATCTCCACCCGAGTTAGCGCCGTCACGCCGTCTGCCACCCTCGCCGTGGATGCGAGGGCCAAGCAGCTCATATCCCAAGGGGAGAACGTGATCGGCTTTGGCGCAGGAGAGCCAGACTTCCCGACGCCGGATCACATCGTAGAAGCAGCGATAGCCGCCTGCAGAGATCCTCGCAACCATCACTACACACCAGTCGCCGGTCTCCCCGAGCTGCGTGAGGCCATCTGTGTAAAGACCCGCCGGGACTCTGGCCTAGAAGTCGAGGCGAACCAGGTGCTCGTAACCAACGGAGCGAAGCAAGCAGTTGCGAACGCGTTTGCGGTACTTTGCGATCCAGGCGACGAAGTCTTGATCGTCGCCCCGTTTTGGACTACATATCCAGAAGCGGTCTCGCTGGCCGGCGGGGTGCCCGTTGTCGTAGGTGCGAGCGAGTCCGCCAGATTCCACGTCACGATCGAGAAGTTGGAGGCTGCTCTCAGTGCGCGTAGCAAGGTGCTGCTTTTTGTCTCACCGTCGAACCCGACCGGGGCCGTCTACTCGCGCGCGGAAATCGAGACGATCGGCCAGTGGGCGCTCGAGCGAGGGCTATGGGTCGTCACCGACGAGATCTACGAGCATCTCACCTACGGAGGCGTCGAACACCACTCGATGCCGGTCGTCGTCCCCGATCTGATCGATCGATGCCTCGTGATAAACGGAGTGGCCAAGACGTATGCGATGACCGGCTGGAGGGTAGGTTGGCTCATCGGTCCAAGTGACGTGATCGCGGCGGCTACCAACCTACAGTCACACGAGACGTCAAACGTCGCCAACGTATCCCAGCGCGCGGCACTCGCGGGTATCAGTGGGGATCTGAGCGCCGTCGCAACGATGCGCGAAGCGTTCGATAGGCGCCGTAGGACTCTGTGGTCGATGCTGAACGCAATGGAGGGCGTCTCGTGCGTCGAACCCGCCGGCGCGTTCTACACGTTTCCAAACGTCACAGGGCTATTGGGTAAAGAGCTGCGCGGGCGGATCGCTCGCAGCAGTGCGGAGCTGGCCACACTGTGTATCGAAGAGGCCAAGGTAGCAGTCGTCCCAGGCGAGGCGTTTGGAGCGCCGGGGTACTTCAGGATGTCCTACGCGATGGGCGACGAGGATCTAGTTGAAGGAGCGACCAGGCTGACGGCGTTGTTCGCCGAGGGCAGAGAGAAATGAGAGGAAGGCTTTGGCACGAGTTCTAGTTACTGAAAAGATCGCACCAAGTGGTCTTGATAAACTCAAAGCAGCTGGTCACGAAGTTGATGTGCGAGAAGGGCTGAGTCCCGAGGAGCTCATGTCGGCCATTGGCGGCGCACACGCGCTCATCATTCGCTCCGCGACCAAGGTTACCTCCGAACTGCTCTCAGTAGCGAAGGACCTCGTCGTAGTGGGACGGGCCGGTATTGGCCTCGACAACGTCGACGTGGAGAGTGCGACCTCTCGAGGGGTCATGGTCGTCAACGCACCCCAGTCCAACGTCTTGTCCGCGGCCGAACAGGCGATGGGACTGCTTCTCGCTCAGGCACGCAACATCGCTCAGGCTCACGCCGCACTAGTGTCAGGGAAGTGGGAGCGATCGAAGTGGGAGGGAGTCGAGCTCCACGGCAAGACGCTCGGGATAGTAGGGCTAGGAAGGGTGGGGGCTCTCGTCGCCCAGCGCGCGATGGCGTTTGGGATGCGGATTATCGCGTTTGACCCTTATGTTTCAGCTGACCGTGCGCGCCACATGGGTGTCGAGATGTGTTCCTTAGAGTCTCTAATGACTTCTGCGGACTTCGTCACGATCCACCTACCCAAGACCTCCGAGACGGTCGGCCTGATAGATGCTGAGCTACTCGCGAAGTCAAAGCCTGGAATCCGGATCATCAACACAGCACGCGGCGGGATAGTAGACGAAGAGGCTCTCGCAGAGGCGATAGCCGACGGCAGGGTCGGGGGAGCGGGAATTGACGTCTTCGCCCACGAGCCGACTACAGAGTCTCCGCTGTTCTCCCTCGATTCGGTTGTGGTGACTCCCCATCTCGGTGCGTCAACCATTGAGGCTCAAGACAAGGCCGGGGTGACGATTGCAGAGCAGGTGATCCTCGCACTAGCGGGAGATTTCGTCCCCTACGCTGTCAACGTCGCGGCGACCGACATCTCTGAAACCGTAAGGCCGTACATGAGTCTTGCAGAGCAGCTGGGCAAGTTCTTCTCCCAGCTCCACGACAGCCTCCCGAGCTGTCTAGAGATCGAGTACGTTGGTGAGATATCTGGAGCCGGCACGGGTATCTTGACGCTGTCGATTCTAAAGGGGCTCTTTGCGAGTTCGACAGAGGAACCGGTCTCCTACGTGAACGCGCCCCAAATTGCCGAACAGCGCGGACTCGAGATCCGCGAGACTTCTTCGGTCACATCGCGCGACTACAAGAACTTGATAACGCTTCGCTCAAGCGACCATTCGTTGGCGGGGACTCTGACCGGTGTCGGACTGAGACTTGACTCGCGGGTAGTGATGGTGGACGACCATCTGGTGGAGGTGCCGCCGAGTCCACACATGCTAGTCGTGCGAAACGACGACCGTCCCGGCGTGATCGGTGTCGTCGGCGTCCTGCTCGGCGAGGCAGGTATCTCGATATCGTCGATGGCGGTGGGCCCGAGCCCGGAGTCGGGGACTGCACTAATGGTGCTTGGTACCGATGAGCCAGTTTCCGATGACGTCTTAGGCAGTCTCCGAGGTGACGTGGGCATTTTCGACGTCCACAGGGTGAGCCTTTAGCACGTCGCCTTGACTGGCTGCGCCAGTAGTGACACGATATATGTCGTGATGCGAGAAAACTTCAACTCAAGCTTGCTGCTTGCGTAGCGGCGAACGCACAAAGCGTTCGCCTAAGACCTCCTGAGCCTTTTGGCCGGGAGGTTTTTTGTTGGAAAGAGAGGTTCGGGTGGACCCAGAGAGTAGGAATAAGTTGAGTTATGAAGCCAACGGGCGCCTTCAGATGCCCTGTGACGACTCCCCTATGCCTTATTGGCTCTATGAGCAGCGTATTCCGTTGCAGCTCCGGGACCGGACCTGGCCAGATCGTAAGTTTGTAAGAGCCCCGCGTTGGGCGAGTGTGGACCTGCGAGACGGGAACCAGGCGTTGATAGACCCAATGGATCCAGAGCGCAAGATGAAGCTATTTAAGACACTGGTATCTGTTGGGCTGAAAGAGATTGAGGTCGGATTTCCCTCTGCTTCACAGACCGACTTCGACTTCCAGAGGAGGATCATAGAAGAGGAGTTGATCCCAGAAGACGTTGAGATTCAGGTTCTCGTGCAGTGCCGGGAGGAACTGATCGAGCGAACTTTTGAGTCGCTCCGCGGGGCTCGACGTGCGGTCGTCCACTTCTACAACTCGACGTCAGAGTTGCAAAGGCGGGTCGTATTCGGCCTCGACAAGAGTGGAATAGCAGAAATCGCAGTGAACGCGGCGCGCTTGTGCAAGAAGTACGAAGCGTCACTTCCCGGCGCCCAGATACGATACGAATACTCACCTGAAAGCTTTACGGGGACTGAACCAGAGTTTGCAGTAGAGATCTGTGAGGCCGTGATGGAAGTCATAGAGCCGACTCGGGAGAGTCCGATCATAATCAACCTTCCAGCTACCGTTGAGATGTACACCCCAAACGTATACGCAGACGTAATCGAGTGGTTCGGTCGAACTATCTCTGGTCGCGAGTGTGTAACGTTGAGCCTCCATCCACACAACGACCGCGGTACCGCAGTCGCTGCCGCGGAGTTGGCGGTTCTAGCCGGAGCAGACAGGGTAGAAGGTACCCTATTTGGCAACGGCGAGAGGACCGGGAACGTCGATCTCGTGACGCTCGCTATGAACCTGTTCTCCCAAGGGGTTGATCCAGGCCTTGACTTCAGTGACATAGAGAGCGTTCGGCGCGTCGCTGAGTACGCGACCCGGATGCCCGTTCATCCGCGCCACCCTTACGCAGGTGACCTCGTATACACAGCGTTCTCCGGATCCCATCAGGACGCTATCAAGAAGGGTATGGCCGCAATTGGGGACGACTACGACCACTGGGAGGTTCCTTACCTCCCGATCGACCCAAAGCACACCGGGCGGACCTACGAGGCAATAATCCAGGTAAACAGCCAGTCGGGCAAGGGGGGAGTGGCTTACGTCATGGACACAGAGCACGGCCTGGATCTTCCCCGAAGCTTGCAGATCGAGTTCTCAAAGAGGGTCCAGGCGATCACCGAAGCCAGCGGAACCGTCATTCGACCAGGTGAGATGTGGGATGTGTTTACCGATACGTACCTGCCTGAAGACGCCGAGATTCGTCTGATCGGAAGTGAGATCAACACAAGTGGCAGCCGGACAAACGTTACCGCCCAGCTCCTAGTAAACGGTCAACACCGCACCGTCAAAGCCTCGGGCAACGGCCCGATAGACGCGTTCTTGGCCGGGCTCCGAGACGAGTTGGGAATTGAGATGGAGGTGAAAGACTACAGCGAGCACGCACTGACGTCTGGCAGTGGGGCCTCAGCCGTCGCGTACGTGGAGGTTGAGTCTGGAGACGGGGCAACTTGGTGGGGAGTGGGGATGGACTCCTCCATTCTGGACGCTTCGCTGAGTGCGGTAGCAAGTGCTGCAAGCCGGCTCCAGCAAAGGTCGATAGACGCGGGTGTCAAAGGCGCGGGTGTCAAAGGCGTGGGTCCTAGCTGAGTGTCACGCCTTCCTCCAAGCCCTGAGGTCATAGCGGTAGCGAGGGGAGAACAACCAGCAGATTTGCTGATTACTGGCGGGCGAGTCCTGTCGACGTCTACGCGCGAGTGGATCAAGACAGACCTCGCGATTGCAAACGGCGTGATAGCGGGCTGGGGCGCCCGAGAAGCCCTTGAGGTAGTCGATGTCGCAGGCGCCGCTCTCACTCCAGGTTTGATAGACGCTCACATGCATCTTGAATCGACCAAGCTTTGGGTCGACGAGTTCGTCCGCACGGTTCTCCCGCTTGGGACGACCGCTGTCGCGGCCGACCCCCACGAGCTCGCAAACGTCTTTGGAGTCCCTGCGATCGCGGCTTTGAGCGAAGCGGCGTCGAGGACCCCGTTCACTTTTGGGATCTGTGCTTCGAGCTGCGTGCCTGCCTCCGCGTTCGAGAGCTCTGGTGCAGAGCTGTTCGCCGAGGACGTCTCTAAGCTCATCTCTGACTACGGGGCAATCGGGGTAGCTGAGGTGATGAACTTTCCCGGGGTGATCGCGGGAGATCCAGAGATGCTCGCTCGGATCGCGGCGGCAGGACAGCACAGGGTGGACGGTCACGCTCCAGGGCTCACCGGTCGGAGTCTGGACGCATACCTGGCTGCGGGCGTGGAGTCAGATCACGAATGTAGTGAGCTCGAAGAGATCGAGGAGAAGCGCCGGAAGGGAATGTGGGTGTTCATTCGCCAAGGTTCGGCCAGTCAGAACGTTGCAGCTCTGATCCCGACCGTCCTACGACACGGCACCGACCGGGTGGCGCTCTGCAGTGACGACCGCGAACCAGACACCTTACTTAGTTCGGGCCATATGAACGACTGCGTTAGCCTCGCGGTGAAAGCCGGAGTGTCCGAGATAGATGCCCTAGTCATGGCTACTGTGAACCCAGCCGAGTATCACGGCTTTTCGAACTTGGGGTCTCTTGGTCCGGGATATCAAGCTGACATAGCGTGCTTTGACACACTCGAGGGGTTCCATCCCGCGCGTGTGTGGCAGGCCGGGCAGCACGTGGCGAGCGACGGTGCGATCGTCAAAGGAGTGGTCCCCAGTCTGAGCGCTCCTGAGTGGATGCGCGACTCGGTCCACCTCGACCCCTGTCCCGCCCCGTCCGTGTTTGACATCTCCATCGCCCCTGGGGCCAGGGTCAAAGCGATTGGCATAGTGCCTGGGTCGATCGTGACTCGAAGCCTCGTCGTGGATCCACGCGACCGCTCAGCACAGCTCGCTCGTCTTGCCGTCGTCGAGCGCCATCGAAAGACCGGGAGGATCGGGCTCGGTTGGGTCCACGGGTTTGGGCTGGACAAAGGAGCGTTTGCGTCGACCGTCGGTCACGACGCTCACAACTGCATGGTCGTCGGATCGAGCGGACCAGAAGGTCCTCGTGCGATGGCAGCCGCAGTTGCGCGTCTCGCGGAGTTAGGAGGGGGACAGGTCGTCGTCTCAGAAGAACTCAATGTCGTAGCTGAGGTAGCTCTGCCGATCGGCGGGCTCATGAGTGAACTGCCGGCATCTCAGGTAGCAGAGAAGCTGGAGTCAGTAGTCGAGGCTCTGAGGGCACTCGGTGTGACGATCGCTGCTCCCTTGATGCAGCTCAGCTTCCTCGGGCTCTCCGTGATCCCCGAGCTTCGCCTAACCGACAAGGGGCTGGTGGACGTGAACGCCTTCGAGCTGGTTCCAGTAGAAGTCGTCTAGCCAGATGTAGGCAGCCATCTCGGACGCTTTGATTCGTAAGCGTCTATCTCGGAGACATGGCGAAGGGAGAGCGCGATATCGTCCCATCCGTTCAAGAAGCGCTGGCGCGTGAACTCATCGAGGTGGAAGGTGCCTTGGATGCCTGCTTCTGGGGCCTCTATAGTGCAACGTGAGAGGTCGACTGTTAGCTCTAACGAAGGGTTCTGGGCTACGGCTTTGAGTAGCTCTCTGTCCAGATCTGGGGAGACCTCTACTGGGAGCAGACCCTGTTTCGTGCAGTTGTTGCGAAAGATGTCGGCAAATCTTGAAGACACGACTGCTTCGAAGCCGTAGTCCATTAGAGCCCAGACTGCGTGCTCGCGCGAAGAGCCGGTTCCAAAATTACCCCCGGCGACTAGTACCGTTGCCCCGGCGAACGCCGGGTTGTTCAAGACGAAGTCGCGGTCATCTCTCCACTCAGCGAACAGTCCCGCTCCGAACCCGCTACGCTCAACACGCTTCAACCAGTCCGATGGGATGATCTGATCGGTGTCGACGTCCGAGCGATTAAGAGGAATGCCCCGACCGGTTATGACAGTTACAGGTTTCATTATTTCAGGTCCTCTGGAGTAGCGAAGTGCCCAGCGACCGCCGTCGCAGCTGCGACCGCTGGAGAGACCAGGTGGGTACGCCCACCGCGACCTTGACGACCCTCGAAGTTGCGGTTCGACGTCGACGCGCAACGCTCACCTGGCGCCAACTTGTCCGGGTTCATCGCAAGGCACATAGAACACCCCGGTTCACGCCATTCAAAGCCCGCCGTCAGGAACACCTTGTCCAGGCCTTCCTGTTCGGCCTGAAGTTTCACCTTGTGAGAGCCGGGCACGACCATGGCTCGTAGCCCCGATCTAGCATGGCGGCCCTCCAACACGGCAGCCGCAGCCCTCAGGTCTTCGATGCGCGAGTTGGTGCACGACCCTATGAACACCGTGTCAACTTGTACATCACGTATTTGCGTTCTCGCAGTAAGACCCATGTAGGTGAGGGCTCGAGCAGCAGCCTCTCGTTCCGATGGTTCGGCGAACGAGTCTGGATCTGGCACGTTCCCGTTGATCGGGACGACTTGGGAAGGGTTGGTTCCCCAAGTCACATGGGGTACTAGTTGCGCCGCGTCGATAGAGACCTCCTTGTCGAAGCGGGCCCCCTCGTCGCTCGAGAGAGTCTCCCAGTAGGCGAGAGCGTCATCCCACTCCCGGCCCTTGGGAGCGTGCTCTCTACCTTGTACGTAGTTAAACGTCGTTTCGTCTGGCGCGACCATGCCTGCACGGGCTCCACCCTCGATGCTCATATTGCACAGGGTCATCCGCCCCTCCATGCTAAGAGAGCGAACTGCTGCACCCCGGTACTCGATGACATGTCCCATTCCCCCGCCGGTTCCTATCGCGCCGATAACGCCTAGGGCAATATCTTTCGCCGTAACGCCGTCGGGCAAGTCGCCATCGACGTTAACTGCCATCGTTCTTGGACGTTGTTGCGAGAGGGTCTGAGTTGCCAGTACGTGCTCAACTTCGCTGGTTCCTATTCCAAACGCGAGTGCTCCAAACGCTCCGTGGGTGGAGGTATGGCTGTCGCCACAAACAATGGTCATTCCGGGCTGGGATAGACCAAGTTCTGGCCCGATCACGTGGACTATCCCCTGATTTGGGTGGCCCATGGAGTAGCACGCGATCTTGAACTCTTCGCAGTTGGCCGCCAGGACCTTCAACTGCTTCGCCGATGTCGGATCGGCAATAGGTTTGTCAACATCGATTGTCGGCACGTTGTGGTCCGCGGTCGCAACGGTAAGGTCGGGACGCCTTACACCTCGCCCCGCCATTCGCAAGCCTTCAAAGGCCTGGGGGGAGGTCACCTCATGGACTAGGTGAAGGTCGATGAAGATCAGATCCGGCTCCCCTGGAGCTGAGTGGACTACATGAGAGTCCCAGACCTTATCCGCGAGGGTTCGCGCGATGCCTGTTTCTTGTACCTCGGTAGCGCTTTCGATGCTCACGCTTCAACCTTAACTATCTCGACCTTCAGTTTTCCACCCGGCGCCTCGTACTCCACGCTCTCACCTTCGCGCTTACCAAGAAGCGCCTGACCGAGGGGGGCGTTTGGGGAGGCAATTGGAAGGTCTCCTTGCCGTTCTTCGATAGATCCGACGAAGTATCGCTGGGTGTCGTCTTCGTCGTCACCCTCGTAACGTAGCGTGACAACTGATCCCTGTGTCACCGCCCCGTCTCCTCGATCGGCCTGGCCGTCTTCGACGACTACAGCGGTCTTGAGAAGTGCCTGGAGCTGGCGTATCCGTGACTCCATCTTCCCCTGGGAGTCCTTGGCCGCGTGGTAGTCCCCGTTCTCGGACAAGTCACCGAGCGCCCGGGCGGACTCGATAGCTTGAGCTATCTCCACGCGCCCCCTGGTCCTCAGGTCTTCCAACTCGGCTTGGAGCCGGTCGAACGTCTCTCTCGTCAGCTGGGTTGGTTCGGTGTTGTTCGTTGACGTCTTGGCCACGCGGTCTCCTTTCAGGTCAGAACTCAGATCAAAATGGTATTGCTCGTCACCATGTTGCCAATATTGAACGGCTACAGATTGCTTGTCTGGTTGAATGCACAGGACACCTCGTCGATGGGAAGCAAGTACTCAGCGTAATTCTATCGCTCTCTTGCATCACAATTGTTGGAGAGTTCGCATCTACCTTACCACCCAGCCGTTGGCTGCGTTCCGCCGATCGAGTGAAAGCTCCGCTACAATGTTAGGAACCGCAGGACGTGTTGCGATGCGGAGTCAAGGCGGCCTCAAACGCATCTCGACCATGCGGGCGAATCGACCATCTGGTCGAGATGCCAAGTCATTCCAGGACCCGCATTCACTAATCGCGCCACCCTCTAGTACGTAGATTCGTTCGGCAAGACGGACCGGATTCAACCCGTGTGCAATCACAATCATCGCACAGGTTGCCTTGATTCCTTCGAGCGCCCTTACGACTTCTTCTTCAGCACCAGCATCCAAAGCGGCGGTTGGCTCATCCAATATGAGGAGCCACGGCTCGCGATATAGTGCTCTCGCTAACGCGAGACGCTGTTTTTCTCCCCCCGAAAGGGTCGCTCCACGTTGGCCGATCACAGTGCTTATGCCCTCGGGTAGACGGTCGACGAATTCGCTCGCATTGGCCATATCCAGCGCATGCTTAGCCTTTTCCAAGTCGCGTAACGGTTCGGTCCAACAGATATTATCGAACACGCTTCCTGCTAGTAGTGGGGGCTCTTGCATAACCAAACCCAAGTGCGACTGCCACTCTTCTATATTGACCTCTCGAAGGTCCCTGCCGTCTAGTAGAACTAAGCCCTCGGATGGTCGTATCAAACCCGTTACCAGGTCAACAATTGTAGTCTTTCCGGCTCCTGAATCGCCTACGAACGCGACGGCCTCGCCTGGATGAATCTCCCAAGTGATTCCGTTCAGAATCGGCCTTGACGTACCTGGATATACAAACCCGACATCATGGAACTCCAAACCCTTTTGGAAAGATGCGCGAACGGTTCCGCCTGTGGACATTGGGGCAGTAACCGCCGTGTCGATCATCTCCCACCACGAATCGCACCACTTGCGATAGATACGTGCTTGCTGGAACAGCTCTTGGGAAAGTGTTAGACGTGGAGCCAACCTGAGAAACAGTACGAGAAAGGCAAGCGATGACGCTGACAAGAGGGCCCCTGGAGTAGTGAGCAATGCCCCAAGGATTACAATACCAACTCCTGCAATTCCAATGAACTCAAGAAGTGATCGTGTAAATGGAACCACGTACTGACTCTTCACGTAGGCGTCTGAGTATTCGGCATATATCCTCTCCATTCGTTCCCTTGAGAAGTTCCGTCCTCCCTGCGAGCGGAACAGTTTGAGGTTCGCGAAGACAAGGTCTGACTCTCTGCCCAGGAGAGACGCTGCGTCAGTCAGACGAGCTAGGTGCCGCTGCGTCGGTTTGACGCCGACAAGGTAAACAACTAGAGCCAACGCTGCAAGTCCCAACGCAATAAGACCCAGCTTCAGCGATACGGCCACAGCAGCTATTGCAAACATAGCGGCCACTCCCAACGTTCCAACAGCGCGCACGAAGGTCTGAATGCCATACGACAACTGCTGGATAGTCAGTAAGAGTGACGTACTTATGTCTCCAACCCGAACCTTTAGATATGCTGTCCAGTCCATTTCTAGCGCCACCCTTGTCATCTCCTCCCGGCGCTGGCGCTCGAACAGTCCTACGAGCCGGTAAACGGATCTCTCTCCGAGCATACGAACAACAGAAGCCACCAGTGCGACCACAACGAAGGCGCCAACAGCGGTGTAACGTAGGCGTGGCCCTTGCAGTACAGTGCCAAATACCGAGATCGACTCGTTCATCTCCACAATTGGAACAATTGCGAGAAGCCCGATCACCTCCAATATCCCGCCTAGGGCAATCAGTCCAATTGACGTGATCGTCGCGCGATGGTTGCCCGACAACATCTCCCAATAACTCGAAAATAGGGAAGTGGGATGGGAGCTCTTGCTCTGGTTCACGGAAAGCTCCTGTCTTTGACGAAGACCGCCGCGCAGGCAGTCCCCGCAAGAACACAACCCTCAAAGGGTCTCATGACTAATGTTTCCATCTCCGCGAGCAGATGCATTAGCCGTTTGGTTATGCGTACGTGGGGATGCCAGCGCAGAGGATATTCCCGGACAAAGGCGTTCCAACACCTACCACTCGGATCATCTGACGTAACGCCAACCAGACTCACTCCACGTTCCCGAAGACGATCCCTAAGGGCCGAAAGTGGTATTAGGAAAAGGTGATGAGGTGCATCGACGTGAACCCAACGTTTAACTAATAGCCCAAACTGTATGGAGTCGGGATTTGGCATCGCGATCACCAATACCCCCCTGGTTCCAAATTGCCAACTGCCTCGTCAAGGACTCCCCACGGGTCTGCCAGGTGTTCCAGCGAGTGCCACATGGCGATCACGCTACTTGATGGGAGGCCTCTCAGCGCTTCTTCCGGCTTGTTACTTCTCGTAACATTTACCCCTACGGCAAACTTCATGAATTCGCAACAGCGTTCGTCCATTTCCACTGCCATGACATCAAAACCGGTCTATCTAGGAAGATGTGTCCAGAATGTCTGGAGAAGTCATGACAAAGGCGAACGAATATCTCTGGAAAGATAGGCAGATCCGCTGCAGTTAGGAAAACGTCGCTTGGGGCAGTGACAGCGGTCTTGCTCTCGAATCAGGTACAGGGAAACGCGGGTTGCTCAAGTCTGATCATTGAGCTCATTGATCGACCGTTGAGAACATCGACACGCTGATATAGCTTCCCAGAGCCCGAATAGGAGGTTGGAATCCGGGCAAGGGAAGAAGGTTCCTTTTCCGCGAGCGGCTTCAGGTGCGTGCCCGGGCACTTTGAAGAGCCCGGCGAACGCGAGTCCTAACTGCGAGGTGTTTCTTGAGAGGGAAAATCACACGCCAGGCACCACATGAAATTACAAACACAAAGAAGCGAATCAGGGTACGCTCGATTCTTGAAGCTCTAGGCAATACGGAAGTTGCGTTCCGGATGGCTAAGACGGGTCCGTTGACGCGAGTCAAGGTGTGTAGTCCGCGAATAGTACCCCACACAAGAGCGCGATCCATCTCACGGCTCCGGTTCGATCCGATGACTGGAGCAATGTCGTCGAGCAGTGCCATTATCCGCGTTAGGTCCTCTCCTTCCCGGACGATCGAAATACCTGTGTTACCACGCGTGACATAATATCGAGCGCCGATTTTGCCAATAGACGCTATATCGCGGCTGAGCACAAATACACAGCGTAACCAGAAGTGATAGTCACAGTACTCGTTAATAGAGATGAAACCGCCCACTTCGTCGAATGCCTCGCGCCGAAATGCCGTGGAGCAAAGGGGAAAAGGATTCCAAGGGATCAGCTCGGAGAGCGACCGTTGTTGACTGTATCGGTGATCAGCTGCATCTCCAAGGAGAGAGAAGCCGACGTTCTCCAATCCAACTACTTCTGCCCCTTGACTTACTGCGGCAATGGCTGGGTCCAATAAGGGGCCAGTTAGTAGATTGGTAAAGAATCCCGGAAGGACTTCGTCGTCCGCGCTGAGGAGGAGGCACCACTCGCCAGTAGATCCAATCACAGCTCTGTTCCAGTTTTCGGCCATGGGAACGTGGTCTTGGAATGCGAGAATACGCACCCGCTGCTCGGGTGCATATCGCGTAAGGACATCCAGCGAGCCGTCGGTTGAGGAGTTATCTGCTATTACCACTTCAACACTCTCGTGCGGAATCACGGCTAGCGCGCTGTCGACTGCACCGCAGATCCACTGCCTCATGTTGTAGTTCGGGATGCAAATGCTGAGGGTTGGCCCTTTAGGCACTTGGAAAAACCTCCATCTTCATCACCCAGCTCACCCTGGTGTAACGCCAAGGCTACTTACAAGAGGGACGCTCGATCTTTCGTTGCCGACACCATATCATCTCACCCTGTCCGGACAGCACCACCTGACGAGATGCACTCGTATCGGCAACATGGTCAAGAAGCTTGACGACCTTGACAGCGGAGCAGTGCTTCCGCCGCCAACGGGAAGTCTTCGCAGACTCGCTCGACGTTCCATTAAACTTAACGATCGCAGGTTCGATGAGCGGTTCTTCCAGCGAAGAATGTCTGACGCACGCACGCCCATGTCACCAACTTCGACGTCAGAACAGCCTGGGGTTCGTCAATGGGGATTGGTAACGGTCTACGTGAGGCAACATCGAGCACAGGCTGAAACTTATCGATTTGCTATCGAGCACGCCGTCTACATCCGCAGTCATAAAGCGCATGGGACGGAGCATCGGTAGGTCGGGTGGGGCTGGACGAAGGTTGCACCGAACGGGGTGCAGAATCCAGCCACAGGAAAGTCCGTAGCGAACCCGCTCGATGCGCGCCCACGCCAGGTGCGCCGTGGGTTGTGCACTGTGAGGTGAGCCGCCATGGCTGTCTATTGCTGATGTGCTGTTTACGACGACGCATTCGAGCCAGTTGGACCGGCGCCGACGAGCGCCGCCGTCACAAGATAGGTTCCCTCTTGCCCCACCTATGGGTCAGGGAAACGGTCAAAGTCGAGTCGCATGACGATGGAGGTGACACGGCTCGGCAGTGATAGCCCTCGTGCGATCCTGATCCGGCTTAAAGAGCTCGAAACTTGTGATCGACGTCGCCTTTTGGGCGCGTTGATCCAGAGTCGGTGGTTACAGACGCTCTTTGATGGTCGAGAGTCGGCTACAAGCCAAGAAGCGTGAGCGCGACCTCAGGCTTTCGGGCGATCGAGCGCAAGCTCTTAGCGATGTTGGTAGCTCTAGCGAGGCGGAGCACGCTGATCACGAGGTTCCTCATCGTAGCGAGCACTCGTGGCGCAGACCCTGAGCGCACCTTGGAGGCGTCTTCGCGCATGGTTGCGTCACGCACCCAGTGCAGGCCGTTTTCTATCTGCCAATGGCCTCTGCTCGCGTGCAGCAATGCCTGAGCTGAAACATCGCTCTTCTTAGCGCTTGTGACGGCATAGACGGTCTCGGTGTAGCGGGCGGTGTTTGTCTTTGCATCGTCGACTTCACGTAAGATGCGCACGACCTGGGCTAGGTGTGGGAAGTCGTGGAGGCCTGCAGCGTCAGCGACCCAGATAGTGCGGGTCTCAATGCGACCGTGACCCTTGTTTGTCTCAGCGTAGGGCTCAGACCAACGCTTCTCGTCCAATCCTTCGATTGCATCGTAGAGGCTGGGCTGATTACGCAACACGGCGAGCAGGTAGCGAGCCGACTTCTCTTCGACTAGGAACTCTGCATGACCACGCTGGGCATGCAGAGGGTCTGCGGTTATCAGTGCCCCCTCCAAGTCGAGGTCTACTAGAAGCGGGCGGAACTCTACGATCTCGTTCTTCTTGTGGTCGACCTCACGTTGAGAGATGACCACCCTTTCGTCCTGGGTAAGTGCGGAGAGTAGATGGACACAACGCCCGTCGTCTTGGATAGCGCCTCGAAGCGACTTGCCGTCTACAGAGATCCCGGGGAACAAAGGGTTGCCTGTCTCCTGGTTGTCGTTGCTTTCCTCATCGCTTTCTCTATTAGGGTTCGTTGTACTTGTTCGGGAGCGCTCTTTTTGAACCTGGCAAGCGAGCGTCTCATAGACGATCCGGTCGAGCTCTTCGCTGTCGACTTCTTTTAGCGCTCGTTGCACGGTGGACAACGAGGGTACAACGAGTTCTTTGCTGCTCGGGCTGCGGCGGCAGTGTAGGCGTAGGCGCATCTCGTCAGGCAACGAGGTGGCCCACTCTGCGATCTCGGTCGGGTTGTGGCATCCAGAGAGCATCGCTGCTGCACAGATGAGCAAGATCGAGGCCAGCTCGTGGCGGATACCTCTTTTCTTGCGGTGGTCAGCGATCTCACAGAGCCGCTGGTAGAGGCCGTTTGCGCCGTCGATTACCACCGTGTTCAGGTCAACCATGTGCATCCTTTCTTTAGTCGCTCGAAAAAGCAGTGGATGGTCGAAGTCGGCCGAGAGGATCGAAGAGGCGTTACGCTGCAGCGGGTAGAGCCAGCACACCTTCTTGTTGCCGTGGTAAACCCACGATCCGTTCTTGCGGCCATATCCTGAGGTCTCACCTACAGCTAAGAAGTTGGCCGCTTTGTAGCAGGTGCCACGATGGCGGGCTGGGTCGGTGAAGGTCTCGACGAGCAGCGTAGGGTGCCCATAGGCGGCCTCCATGTCTGCACTTAGACGACGAAGCGTGCGGGCGAGCACAGCTGAGGCTAGGTTCGCTCGATTCTCGCTAGGCAAGATGCAGTAGCGCTGGTTGTTCGTGACGTAGCGAAGCCTGCGAAGCTTTGTCGCCTCATCCCATCCGATGAAGTGGTCACGGGGTCTAAGCGACAGTGCAGCTGAGCCGAAGCCAACTAGACCAACCCATTCGTCGTCTACTTCTGCGACGTAGCGCAGCACTCTCCCGAACAGGTGGTGACCTAAGAAGTGGTGCTCGTCGAGCAAAGCGTTAAACCGAGGCACCTCGTCGTTTAACGCGAGACGTACGACAAGGCGCGCTTTGCTACCCGAATCTCTGGCTTCCACCTAACAGTTTGTACCAGAAGAGAATGCAAAGCGCCAGTACCGTTGGGCCAGACCAGGTCAACCCAGTGCGTTAGGGACTATGAATTCGCCCTG
>JAJYQJ010000107.1 GCA_021794655.1 Actinomycetes bacterium
ATGAGCCAGCTACTCACCTACGTCGCGGCGGGGATCCCTTACGGTTGCGTCTTTGCCCTCATGGCTTCTGGTCTCGTCATAACGTATCGGACATCAGGGGTGTTCAACCTCGCGTTCGGCGCTCAGGCCTACATCGCGGCGCTCGTCTTCTACGTCACGACTGCCGCAGGCTGGCCGGTATGGGCCGCGTTCATCGTCGCCGTCGTCATCGTCTCGCCCGGACTCGGCATGTTGTTCGAGCAGTTCATCTTCCGCCACGTGAGGACCGAGCCGATGCTCGTCAAGCTCGTGCCGGCGCTCGGAATCATGATCGGCCTACCCGAGCTCGCCCACCTCGTCTTTGGGAACCAGGCCCGTCTCGCACCTCCGAGCCTCTTTTTCGTGCCGAGCACCGTCTACTTCCACGTAGCTGGAGTCCCGGTTAACGGCACCGAGCTCTCCACGGTCGTTGCTACCCTTGCACTCTTTGTAGTGCTCTCGGTGGTTCTCGGGTTCACACGGATCGGTCTCAGGCTGCGAGCGGTCGTGGAGAGCCCGAGGATGGCTGAGCTAGCCGGGATCAGGTCGGGTCGCGACTCGCTCGGTTCGTGGGCCCTGTCGAGCTTCGTCGCCGGGCTCGCGGGAGTGCTCGTCGCACCTTTCTACGCCGAGCTCGCCTCATCGAACTTCACGGGCTTGCTCGTCGCGGCCATTGCCGCTGCAGCACTCGGAGGCTTCACCAGCCTCCCGCTGACCCTCGCCGGAGGGATCGGCCTCGGCGTCGTCGAGCAGGTGTTGGGTGGCTATCTCCCCTCGGGTAGTGTGCTCGCGAGCGGGCTGCAGCCCTCTCTTCCGTTTCTCGTCTTAGTCGTCTTGCTCGTGACGGTCCCTCGTCTGCGCAGCCGTCAGGAGGTGAGCGACCCACTTGCCGACTGTGATCCCCCGCCGCCGCCGCCGCCGGTGTCTGCCCTACCCGAAGGCCTGCGATGGACAGGTCAAGGTGGAGCAGTTCTCGGCGGGGTCGCGTTACTCGTCGTCGGTATGTTCTTAGCCCCGTCGAACTGGGTATTCACGCTTACCCTGGGTATCTCAATGGCGATCATATTCCTCTCGATCACGGTGATCACCGGCCTCGGTGGCCAGGTCTCGCTCTGCCAAGCTACATTCGCCGGTATCGGCGCCTTCACCGCCGGGCAACTGGTGGCCCACTTCGGGCTTCCCGTCCTGCTGTGTGCAGCGGCCGGCGCCGCTCTCGCCGCCCTCATCGGGGCGTTTCTCGCACTCCCGACGCTTAGAATGGGCACCCTCGCGTTTGCTCTCGCGACCCTGTGCTTCGCACTGCTCGCCGACAATATCGGGTTTCCCCCATCTTGGAGTGGTAACGGAGCCAACGGTGTCGTCTTGCCCCGTCCGATGCTCGGCGGCCTCAATCTAGGTGGCGACCGCGCGTTCTTCCTTGTCGTCGCCGTCATATTCGCGATCGCCGCCGCCGTCGTGCACCACGTCCAGAAGGGAACGATCGGGCGGGGTCTGAGTGCGCTCCGTGGCAGTGAGGTCGGCGCATCCGCGATCGGAATCGACGTGACCCGAAATAAGATAGTGGTCTTCTCTTTAGCCGCTGGAATAGCAGGGCTCGGTGGTGCGATCTATGGTTCCGTTCAAGGAGCGGTCGCACCGAGCGACTTCGTCTACGAACTCTCACTCGTCTTCTTCGTCGTCGTCGTCACTACCGGGGTGCGCACTATTCGCGGAGCGCTCTACTCCGGGCTCGCTTACGCGATTATCCAGCAACTCCTCACGAACGTTCCAGCAAGGTACGCCGCGGTGCTGCCACTTATGTTCGCACTCGGTACACTCGGATACGCGCGGCACCCACAGGGGGCCGTCGAGAGTCAAGAGCGTCGTTGGCTCACGAGACTCGTGCGTCTGTTGAACCGGCTCGGATTCGACAGGTTCGGTCCCAATGACAGCTCCGTCGTCGACCCCGCACTCACTCAAGGAGGCAGTTAGGTGGCCCTGCTCGAAGTCAACGGAGTCTCGAAACACTTCGGTGGCATATCGGCTCTTGATAGCGTATCGATCAACGTCGATCACGGCGAGGTCGTCGGCCTGGTCGGGCCCAACGGCGCGGGAAAGACAACGTTGCTCCAGTGCATCTCCGGCCTGCTTCCGCCCGACGAAGGCCAGGTCAGCTTCGATGGGCGCCGGATCGAGCACCTCGCGGTCCACGATCGCTGCCGGCTCGGGATCAGGCGGACGTTCCAAAAAGTCGAGCTGTTCCCAGGGTTGAGCGTCGAAGACCACGTGTTGCTCGCCTATCGCTCCTCTCGACCGGTTGGGCTCACCCTCGTCGAGGATCTGCTCGGGCTCTCGGGCTGGACCGACGACGAAAAGGAGGCCGCTTCAGATGCGCTCGGGGCGGTCGGACTCTTGGATCACGCGAAATCTCCGGTAGAGTCGCTCGACCTCGGTAGGAGCAGGTTACTAGAGCTCGCGAGGGCAATCGTCGGAGAACCACGACTCCTGCTCTTGGACGAGCCGTCCTCTGGGTTGCGAAACCGTGACGTCGAGGCGTTCGCTCAACTCGTGAGTGGGCTGTGCCGCTCGAGAAACGTCGCTGTCGCGATCATCGAGCACGACCTCGACCTCGTTTCCAGGCTCGCCGACCGCCTCGTCGTACTCGACTTCGGCAAGGTGATCGCGAGCGGTGAGACGAGGAGTGTTCTCGTCGACCCCGTCGTGCGAGAAGCGTACCTTGGATCCGGGGAGGCCAGACCTCATCGCCCGGTCGCAGTGCCTCGCACCGACACCGGCGGTCCACCAGCCCTCTCGTTCGCTCACGTCGACGCCAGCTACGGTCCTTACCGTGCGCTTTTCGACGTCTCCTTCAACGTTCCACCGGGCTCGGTTACCGCACTCCTCGGCCCGAACGGCGCCGGCAAGACTACGATCGCGCGAATCGCCTCCGGACTGATCCATCCAAGCTCGGGCACCGTATCCATCCAGGGAGCGACCGTTCAGTCCTCACGAACGTGGAAGATCGCTCGAATGGGTGTCACGTTGATCCCAGAGGGCCGTCCGGTGTTTGGAAGCTTGAGCGTCGAAGAGAACGTCGAGCTCTCCCTCGGCAGCGAAAAAAACCGTGCAAGAAGGCGTGAGGCAGTCGAGCGCGCCTGGGAGCTGTTCCCGCGCCTCGCGGGGCGTAAGCGCCAGCTCGCCGGAACTCTCTCGGGAGGAGAGCAGCGAATCCTCGCACTCGCGCGAGTCCTCGCTACGCCTCCGCGGCTCCTCATAGCAGACGAGCTCTCTCTCGGTCTCGCCCCAGAGATCACAGACGAGGTCTTCGAAGCGCTCCGGGCCGTCTGCGAGCGCGGCAGCACGCTCTTGTTGATCGAACAGCAGGTCGAAAGGGCCCTTGGCCTCGCGGATCAGATCGTCGCACTGCGCTCGGGACGTGTCTGGGCGGTCGGCCCGACGAGCGAGCTCGCCGACGTAGTCCGCGCTGACTTGGTCGCGAGCTGACCTCGGTTCGAACACGACGGCAACCGGTTGGAGAGACCCGCTTCTCGTAAAGCCCTTCGGGCTCGGGGCTCGGGCTCGGATTTGGGTTCGGGTTCACCCTCGGGCTCGGCTCGGACTCCGGCCCGCGTTCACTCTCGGCCGCTAGGCGATCGGGCGAAATAGCGGGAGCCGGAGGAGTGAACCAAAGGGGTCGTTCACCTCTTGAGCGAAGTGGACCTCAACTTCCATGTCGATGCGAACTGCTTGAACCGGGCAGTCGGTGACGTTAGTCGTAAGGATCGGGCCTTCGTCGAGCTCGACGTCTGCGACGACGTAAGGAACGTCGTCGGCGAACGCGGGATGGAACGCGTGGCGCACGATCGTGTAGGAAAAAACCTGTCCTCTCCCCGAAGCGCGTTCCCAATGAAACGTCATCGACCAGCAGCGTGAGCAACACGGCCCGCCGGGTAGCTGGCGGGCGCCGCATTCGTCGCACACTTGCACGTGCAACTCTTCGTTCACCGTCGCGTCCCAGAACGGCCGCGTCTCTTCGGTCACGATCGGTGTCGTTCCCATCACGAGTTCGGTCAAAAGATCAACCATGACGACCTAACCAGTCGCCTCTGTGAGTAGAAGGGTCGCATGTGACGCCTGGAACCCGCCGTGCCCGGAGACGACGCAGACCGAGGCGTTGTCGACCTGTGAGGTGGACTCGCCTCTGACCTGTCTGACGCCTTCAGCGAGCGCGTTCCACCCGGTCAGGTTGGCCTCGGATAGCATGCCACCGCTCGTGTTGCTCGGCAGCCGGCCGCGAAGAGTAAGGTTGCCTTCGAGGGCGAAAGGACCCGCCTCGCCCTTTCCTGTGAATCCGTAGTCTTCGATAGTGATCAACACGGTCGAGGTGAAGCAGTCGTACCACTGGGCGACGCGGACGTCGTCGGGTCCAAGCCCCGCCATCTCGTAGGCGGTGGAACTGGAGCGCTTGCCGGCAAAGCTTGTGTAGTGAGTCGGGTCACTCAACCCGTCGAGGTTGTTCGCCGCGCCGAACCCGGCAATGTAGACCGGTCGTTTTCGACAGTCGGCCGATCGCTGCTCACTCGTCACGACGACGGCGACCGCGCCGTCGGAGGCGCCGATGCAGCAGTCGAGCATCCGCAACGGATCCGATATCATCCGTGAGCCGAGATAGTCTTGCATACTGAGCAGGTCGCGGTACTGAGCGTTGGGGTTGCGCGACGCGTGCTCGCGGAATGCAATCGGGACCGCCCCGAACATCTCGTCAGTTACACCGTAGTCGTGCTTGTAGCGCATCGCGCTCCTCGCCTCCATCACCGGACCCCCCGCCATCCCGAACGCGAGGCTGTCCGCCTGCCCGCGACCCATCTGGACCTTACCGAAAAGGGCGGGGAATCCAGTCTTTGGATTGTCGCCGTAGACACAGACGGCGACGTTGCACAGGCCGTGGTGAATAGCCATCGCGGCCTGCTGGACCAAGGAGATCGCGGTCGCGCCGCCGATCGAGCACGTCGAGAGGTAGGCCGGTTTTATCCCGAGCATCTGGCCGAGGACGTGACCGTGGAGGAGTAGCGGCTCTGTGAACTGTGACTCGGTAAAGAGCCCGTCCAGATCGGCCTTTGACAGTCCTGCGTCGGCGAGCGCCAGTTGAACCGCTTCGACTTGGTGGCGCCAAGCGCTAACTCCGGCAACCTTGCCAAACTTCGTATTTCCGACTCCGACAACTGCCGTTTCGTAACCGATGGACATCGGCTCAAAGGTTAGTTCCGACTCGGGCGGTGGAGCGAATCGCGCTCAGGCGCAGTACTCAGGCGTCGCGCTTTACCATCGTCCAGCCTCCAACTAGCAGCGCGACGGCCGCGTACGCTGAGAGTAGTGCGAATCCCGTCCACGCAGAGAAGGAGTCAGGGAGAGTGGAGGGAGACATCATCGCGATTCCGATGTTCGCGGGAAGGTACTTGCCGATCGCGGCGATATAGGAGGACGGTAGGGACTGGAGGATGAGAGGGAGGATCAAGAGTATGCCGACGAAAGCCGTGATGGCTCCTGCGGTGTGGCGGATGAGCGTGCCGAGGCCTAACGCGAGGAGCGCGAGAACGGTCAGGTAGAGCCCACCGCCGACGATCGAGCGAAGTGCTCCCGGCGTCGAGAGGGTCGCGTGCGGCGCTGACGCGGCGATGATCGCTTGCCCGACGAAGAACGCGACGAAGCAGACGGCTTCACTTACGACGAGAGCTACGAAGCCGAGGGTGACGACCTTTGCCGCGAGTACGACTGGTCGCCTCGGAATAGCGGAGAGAGTCGAGCGGATCGTTCCCGTGCTGTGCTCTGCGGTGATCACGAGGACGCCGAGAACACCGATTGCGAGTTGGCCAAACAACAAGCCGGTGAGGCTGACTCTCGTCGGGTCGAATCCGGACTTGAAACCGTGATTGGCGTACCTGGAGGCTCTAGCGGCCGATACGAGCGCTCCGATGCCGATCGTCAAGACGAACATCGTGGCGATACTTAGCGCGGTCGAGCGCAGACTGCGAAGCTTGGTCCACTCCGATTTGAGCGCTCCGAGGAAGCCGTAGTGGCCGGGGGGGACGCGGTCGACTGGTGAGGAGGCGGGAGTCATCTGGCGCCCGTCTCGGCGCCGGTCTCGGCGCGGAACTCGACGCTACTGCCGGTTATCTCCATGAACGCCTCTTCAAGGGAGGCACTCTGTAGCGAGAGCTCGTGAAGTGCTACTTGTTGGCTGGCGGCGATATCTCCGATCTCGGCCGCTTCTAGTCCTGTTACCGCCAACGCTCCGTCGCTTTCTTCGATCACGGTCCCGCCGGCTCTCTCGATCGACCGTGTGAGCGAGAGCGGATCGGGGGTTCGTACCCTAACGAACTGGCGTGAGCTCTGGGCGATGAAATCGGCGACAGGTGTGTCGGCGATCAGCTTTCCTTTCCCGATCACGAGCAGGTGGTCCGCGGTGAGTGCCATCTCGCTCATCAAGTGGCTCGAGACGAACACCGTACGACCTTCGGCGGCGAAACTCCTAAGCAGGTTCCTAACCCAGCGAATTCCTTCAGGATCGAGGCCGTTTACCGGCTCGTCAAAGAGCATCACGCCGGGGTCTCCGAGGAGCGCAACTGCTATTCCGAGGCGCTGTCCCATGCCGAGAGAGAACTTTCCGACTCGCCTTCGAGCGACATGACTGAGGCCGACGAGCTCTAATACTTCGTTGACACGAGCCTTTGGAATCGCGTTCGTCTGGGCCATGGTCAAGAGGTGGTTGTACGCGCTGCGTCCAGGGTGGATAGCGCTCGCCTCCAGGAGGGCGCCGACCTCTCGAAGAGGCCAAGGCAACGAGTGGTAAGGGCGTCCGTTGACGGTGACTGTTCCCGACTTTGGATGGTCTAGCCCCATGATCATTCTCATCGTCGTGGACTTGCCCGCTCCGTTTGGCCCGAGGAACCCCGTTACTTGCCCGGGGTGGATCTCAAAGCTGAGGTTGTCGACGGCAACGTTGTCGCCAAAACTCTTACTCAGCCCGTCCGCTACGATCACGGTTCGCCTCGCTCTAAAGAGCCGAGCTGTTGGAGCGTGATCGGCGGGCGGAGGCGGGCACCGCCGTTACGGTCGTAGATCATCACTTTGGACCTTAGCGAGAGTGCCGACCACAAGAGCGCCACGAGGGTGGATATTAGATAAGAAGTTGGTAAGCGCGGATCGACCGGCAGTCGAGACGGCAGTCGATCCGGCAGTCGAGACGGCAGTCGAGACGGTAGTTGAGACGGCAGTCGAGCCGGGAGTTTAGATCAGAGCTTCGCTCGGTTGACGCCGTTTTCGTCGGGGGTCAGACGGGCAGCTGAGCCTACGATCTCCTCACGCTCCGCGCGCTCGAGGTCGTCTGGGTGCTCCAAACGGCTGTAACAGCGCGACCCGTCAGGCAGGTCGCAGACGACCGCGCCCCACTGCGCAGAACCGTCCCTGCCGTGGAGGACGGAGTAGGCTGCGACGGTCGCGTCTCCTTTGTAGGTCGACGTTATCGGGAGCGGCGAGGCCTGTGGGAGTTGGCTCTGTGGGGGTTGGCTCGAGGCGTGTTGGCTCGAGGCGTCGAGTGCTTCTCTCAGCAACGAGACGTCCGGCGGGTTCGTCGACCAGATCCCATACGCGTGCTTTGCCATGTGCATCCCGACTCCGCTCACGAGACCGTAACTGTCAGGGTCGGACCTCAGCTTCTCGACCATCGCGGCGATCGAATGGGTCATGTAGTTGTTCCCCGGGCCGCCGTGGTAGGGAAGCCCGCCCGTGACGGTGAGTGAACGGCTGTCTGCGTGGTCAGAGATACCGAGGGCGTCGGTCGCGAACGCGAGGGAGGACGCGAAGCATGAGTAAAGATCGAAGTGGGCGACGTCGTCTACCCCTATTTGAGCGCTTCGAAACGCTCGCTCGCTCGCCGCGGCCATCGCTAGTGACTTTGAAAGATCGCGACGCTCTGCTACGTGATCTGGATCTTGGGCGTAACCGTATCCGTTTAGGTAGACCCTCTGGTCGATCGGTACGCCCAACTGATCGGCTTTTTGGTGGCTCGAGACGACGAGTGCGGCCGCCATGTCTACGTCCATGATCGCAACCATCAGCTTGGTGTAGGGGTAGGCGACCATCCTATTCTCAGGAGTTGGCGTAATGATCTCTTGAACAGTTCGCGACGTCGGGAACCAGGCGTGCTGCGGAGACGAAGCTGCACACTTCGTCAACTTCGAGAGCGTCTCGCCGAGAGTCTCCCTGTGTTCGATCAGACCTCGCCCTATGGCCGATCGTCTCGCGTTGTCAAAGATTGCGAACGTGAGGAACGCTTCGTAAATCGAGTGGGTGATCTCAGCGGGATGGAAAACGAGGTCGGAGGGAAAGGGCGGACGCTCCTTGGGCGGGTGAGACCACGTTGGCTTCTGGTTGTCCCTGCGATAGCGCCTAAGTGTTGCGAGCGCTTCTCCACCGACCACCAGCGATAGATCAAGGTGGCCGTTCAAGATCTCTCTAGCCGCGTCGGCTACGATCACCTGGGGAACCGTGCCGCCCAGACCCGTGTATACACGGTGGCGTGGTCTCGCTTGAAGCCTGTCGGCCAAGCGCATTACTGGATCGTCGTACTGCCACGAAAGGCAGTTGACGACTTGGATACTTTCAAGGGAACTGAGCACTCCTGGCATTCCAACGTCGGAGGCAGCGTCCCTAGCTACTTGCTCCCACTGGTCGAGTGGCTCGGGCGCACCCGCCGGCCCGACGTCGCCGGGGCGCCAGGTGTGCCTCGCGACCCCGATGATGCACGGCGCGTGTGGATCGATCGCCATAGCGCTACGACAAGCGGGCCTGTCCGGGAAGCTTGATCGCCCGGTCCGCGATTATGTTCTTTTGAACTTCGGTGGATCCTCCGCCAATCGTGGAGTATCGCTGGAACGAGTACAGGCGGGTCCACTTCCCGCGGTCGACCGTGTCGGGGCCCCCGCGAGCGAGAACGCCTGACGTCCCGAGTAGGTCGACGGCGAGCTCAGCCAGACTCTGGGCGAGATAGGACCACTGGAGCTTTGCGAACTGAACTTCGGGCCAGGGTTTCTCACCCTTGATCACGCGGCTCAACGCCCGCAGGGAGAGAAGTCGTGCGAGCTCGATCTCCGTCCACGCCTTTGCGAGTCGATCCGCCATCAAAGGATCACGGAGTGCGTCAGGGTTAAGAGTGCGTGCCGCCTCGATCATCGCTCTCAAGTCGGCCGAGAGGATCGAGACTTGACCGGCGATTCCAACCCTCTCGTGGCCGAGGGTCCCCATCGCGACCATCCAACCTTCTCCCTCACCTCCGAGGCGGCAGTCGACTGGTATGTGCGCGTCGGTGAAGAAGACCTCGTTGAACATCTCCTCTCCCGCCATGTCGCGGATAGGGCGCCTTATGATCCCTTCAGTCTCTAGATCGATGATGAACGCGGTGATCCCTTCGTGCTTGGCCCCGCGTTCGATCGCGGTCGGGTCGGTTCTGAGGAGGAAAAGCCCCCACTTCGCGAGGTGGGCCGTCGATATCCAAATTTTCTGTCCGTTGACGACGTAGTGGTCACCGTCGAGAATCGCGGTCGTCCGCAAGTTTGCGAGGTCGTTTCCGGCGTTCGGCTCTGAGAACCCTTGGCACCAGTGGTCGCGAGCCTCGAGGATGCTCGGTAGCCAACGTCTCTTTTGATCGTCGGTACCCCACGCGATGATCATCGGCCCGATCTGCCAGATGCCGTTCGCGTTGAACATTCCAGGTGTCCGGTACTCCGCCATCACTTCGGAGTAGATGACTCGCTGCATCGCGGTAGCTGCCCTACCGTTGTACTCCTTTGGCCAGTGGATCGCGGCCCACTTTCCTTCGTTCAAGAGCCGTTGCCACGCCTGCCGACGTTTTTGGGATCGCTCTCCGGAAAGTTGTGCGTCGTCATCTATCGCCTCTTTCTCCAAGAAGGCCGGAAGGTGACTGTCGAGCCAGGCGCGCAGCTCGTCGCCGAAAGCCTGATCTTCTGGTGCAAGGGCAAAGTCCACGGCAGAGATCGTAGCTGAAAGTCGGATACACTCGGTACTCCAGTCTGGAATATGATGCGTTCTCCTGGCCACAGATCCAACGGGATCTGCACCGTTGTGTCCAGCGAGCATGCACGAGAGGGGAGTTTGTGGATTTTACGTTTAGTGAAGAACAGGTGGCCTTGCGAGATGTCGCCCGCCAGGCCTTGGAGCGTGCAGTCGATCCAGTAAAGCTGCGGGAATTGGCTGATGGCGACACTGGTTTCGACGACGAGCTGTGGCACGCGCTCGTCGACCTCGGCTGGAGCGGTCTACTGATCCCCGAGGAGTTCGGTGGCTCTGGCGCCGGGTTGCTCGAGATGTGCATCGTGTTGGAAGAGATGGGCCGTGTGCCGTTGCCCGGGCCGTTCTTCTCATCCGCGCTATACGCGACGTTGGCCGCGCGCTCTCTCGGCGCCGTCGACCTCTTGGCTGGGTTGGCGAGTGGCGTAAGCAGGGGAGCAGTCGCCCTCCAGGAGATGGGTTACGGCAACCCGCTCGAGACGGTGAGGACCCGCGCGAGGCGCAAGGGCGCTCGGTGGGTGTTGAGCGGACTCAAGCCGTTGGTCCTCGACGCGCACAGCGCGGACTGGGTGATCGTCGTCGCAAGGAGTGAAGAAGGGGTTAGATCGTTTCTAATAGAGCATCCAACTGCAGAGGTCGTGCCGACACTCGATCCGACCCGCAAGGCTGCCCGGATGGTCTTAGAAGACGAGCCTGCCATCCCAATTGGTCCGAGCGGCGACCAGGCGGCGCTGTGGAGGCGCGTGCTCGACGACGTTTGCGTCGCGCTCGCCTCCGAGACCGTCGGCGTAGCTGACCGTGCGCTGTCTGAGGCGGTCGAGTACTCGAAGGTGAGAGTCGTCTTCGATCGGCCTATCGCGTCGTTTCAAGCCGTGAAGCACCGGATCGTCGACATGTTCCACGCACTGGAGATGGCGAGGGTTGGAGCACAGTTCGCGGCGTGGGCGTCGGACACCGACGCACCGGAGCGTGAACGTGCCTGTGCGATGGCGGCGAGCTACGCGTCAGAAGCCGGTGTGAGGGTGACCGGTGACGACATCCAGATCCATGGTGGGGTCGGATTTACGTGGGACAACGACGCACACTTTCTCTTCAAGAGGGCGAAGCAGAACGAGGTGCTTATGGGTGGGATCTCTCATGAACGGCACCGTCTGGCACGCATGCTCGTTGAGTCTGCGTAGACCCAGTTGCAAGTAGGAGCGAGGATGTGACTTGATGGCCCAATGGAAGCTGCAGCCGTTACCTTCTGGGCTCGCACGTGACTACGTGGGTTCAGGCGCATGGGACGATCGGACACTCGGGCGCTTCCTGACAGACTCGCTGCAGGTGGACCGCCGGAGACGGCTGCGGATATGGTCGCCTACTAATCCATACGTCGGAACGGTTGAAGACGGTTACGAAAACGCGAGGCGACTCGCCGCAGGTTTACAGAGTATCGGCGTCGAACCAGGCGACGTCGTAGCGTTCCAGCTTCCCAACTGGTTCGAGGCGGCCGTCACCTTCTACGCATGCGCAATGCTCGGTGTCGTGATCGTGCCGATAGTGCACTTCTACGGACCCAAGGAAGTTCGCTTCATTCTAAAGCAGTCCGGTGCACGCGTGCTGATACAGGTCGCCCAGATCGGGGCCCGTGACTACCTCGCTGACTTAGACCCGCTCCGTAGTGACCTGCCCGAGCTCGAACATGTCGTCGTCGTAGGTAAGTCACATCCCGATACGAAGTACTCGCCCCGAAGAAACGATCGGCTCTTTGAAGACCTCGTCACGGCTAGTCCAATTGACGCAAGCCTAGAGGTGGACCCCGCCTCACCGGCGCTCGTCGGTTACACCTCGGGTACGACAGCTGACCCGAAGGGTGTTATACACACGCATCAGACCCTCGGCTTCGAGGTGCGCCAGCTGAGCGACCACCAAGACGAACGTGAGCTACCGAACCTGATCGGTGCTCCAGTTGGACACGCGATCGGTATGCTCGCCGGCCTTCTCGTCCCGCTCTACGGCGCAAAGCCGATCTACTTGATCGACGGGTGGGATCCACCTGCGGTCCTCGACGCGATGATCGAGGAGAACATTTCGGCGGGAAACGGTTCGACCTACTTCTTCACGAGCCTGCTCGACAGCCCGGCCTTTCGCGACGAACACCTACAACGGATGAAGATGGTCTCGCTCGGAGGCTCTCCGATCCCGGACGCGGTCGCAGAGAGGGCCCGGCGGCTCGGCATCTCGCTCACCCGCGCATATGGCTGCACCGAGCATCCTTCGGTGACGGGGTGCCGACACCGCGACGACGTCGACAAGCGGGTCCACACCGACGGGCGTCCTCTCTCCTTCGTCGAGGTGCGCACTGTGAGAGAGGACGGCTGTGACGCAGCCGTGGGGGAGCCGGGGGAGATCCTCACGAGAGGACCAGATCGTTTCGTCGGGTACACCGACCCGAGTCTCAACGAATCTTTAATCGACGAAGACGGTTGGTTTCGTACCGGCGACGTCGGAG